>NZ_JBFBNR010000111.1:0-1037 GCF_040687675.1 Kitasatospora sp. NPDC056731 | reverse complement strand
CGGGCCGGGGTGGCGGACAGCGACTCGACGGTCTGGTTCAGCGTCAGGCCGTTGACGGTGAGCGAGCGCTTGAAGGCGACGTCCAGGGTGAGCGTGGAGCCGGCGATGGCGCCGCCCTCGACCAGCCGGGCGACGCCGTCCTTGACCTCGACCTGGAGCGGGCCGAGCGGGTAGAGGCCGTCGCCCATGCCGGCCGCGCCCATGGCGTCGGTGATCAGGGCGACCCGGGACGCCCCGGCGGTGCCGTAGGCGAGGTCGAGCACGGACGGGTGCAGGTGCACGCCGTCGTTGATCAGCTCGACGGTGACCCGCTCGTCCTCCAGCAGCGCCACGATCGGGCCCGGGGCGCGGTGGGCGATGCCGGGCATGGCGTTGAAGAGGTGGGTGGCGACGCTCGCGCCGGCGTCGATCGCCTCCAGCGTGGTGGCGTAGTCGGAGTCGGTGTGGCCGACGGCGGCGATCACGCCGAGGTCGGCGAGCATCCGCACCGAGTCCAGGCCGCCGGGCAGTTCGGGGGCGAGGGTGACCATCTTCGCGTGGCCGCGGGCGGCGTCGACCAGCTTGCGCACCAGCGCCGGGTCCGGGTCGCGCAGCAGGTCGGGGCGGTGGGCGCCGCAGCGGTTGTGGGAGATGAACGGGCCCTCGAAGTGGATGCCGGCCAGCACGCCGTCCTCGACCAGCTCGGACAGCACGGACGCCTGGCGGGCGACCTCGTCGATCTCCCCGGTGACGGTGGACGCGACCGTGGTGGTGGTGCCGTGCTCCAGGTGCGTACGGGCGGCGAGCAGGGCCTCCTCGGCGATGCCGGAGGCGTAGGAGGCGCCGCCGCCGCCGTGCACGTGCAGGTCGACGAAGCCGGGCACGACGGTGTACCCGGTCAGGTCCAGGTCGCCGGGCCCGCTCTCGCCTCCGAGGCCGGCGATCCGGTCGCCCTCGACGGCCAGGCGGCCGCCCTCGACGACGCCGCCGGGCAGGACCAGCCGGGCGCCGGCCAGTGCGGTACGGTCACGGTCCGCGGTGGTCACGCGGTCACCTCC
>NZ_JBFBNR010000110.1:0-1082 GCF_040687675.1 Kitasatospora sp. NPDC056731 | reverse complement strand
CATTCTGTGGAATCTGATTTGTCAACATCATGCGTATTTGAGTAGTTCCATCGGCCACCTTCGTTGCTCGGCGGTGTCCGGGACGGCGAGCCCGCGAGCCTGTTCGATGTGGTTCCAAGCCGTGTCGGGATCGACGCCGTTGAGGATGAGGAGTGCGGCCGCGAGGAGGGATGAGCGCCCGATGCCCGCCCGGCAGTGAGTGACGACGTGTGCGCCTTCGTGCACCTGCTCGGCGAGTCTGCGCAGGGTGGGCAGGATCATGGTGAGGTCGGGGACGGTGCGGTCGGGGATGGGTATCGCGACGAACTGCAGCCCGACTGCCGCAGCTGTCCGGGGTTCGTCTGCGAGGCCGAGGTCGTCGAGTTCGGGTTCGGTGAGCGCGCAGACCAGGACATCGACGCCGCAGTCCGTCAGCGCGGCCATCTCGTCTTCGAGCCAGTCATTGCCGCGTGGTCGGGCCATGGTGCTCAGTCGTCCCGGGCCCGGGAGGTCGACGGTGAAGAGGACGGGTCGCATGTCAGCAGCACTTTCGGTCGGTGGAATCGGATAGTGGTCGGACAGCCAGTGGCAGGGGTCGACCAGGTTCGGCGCGGAGGTCGCTCAGGGTCGGGCCGAGGGGGGTGGTCACCTCGGTAAGGAGCTCAAGTGGGCGGTCGAGAGCGCTCTGGCCGTCGTCGACGGCGGCGCGTTCCTCTCCGGTGAGCGGAATCCTCACGAACATGCGCTGCAAGCCGGCTTTGGATTCGACGAGTTGAGCTTTCGTCGACGCCTTGGGGGTGTGGAAATCACAGCGGGCGCAGGCCATCCGGCGCCGGCACTGTTCGAAGAACGAGTAGGAGCACAGCCGGTGACCGAGATCGTAGTACCGCCACGGTTCGCCGGTGGCCCAGCCTCTGCCGGATCGTCGCGTTCGCCAGCCCCAACCCCGAGTCGACAACCAGGCCGTTGCCTACCCATGCCGGCCCAGCACCGGCCCCTTCTCCGTCAGCCCCGTCGTGCCGCTCAAGCCATCTCTCAAGTCCGTGGTTACACCGAGGAGACAAGATCATCCCCGGCAGATTCCACGTAACTTTCAAGATGCT
>NZ_JBFBNR010000109.1:0-1163 GCF_040687675.1 Kitasatospora sp. NPDC056731 | reverse complement strand
ACCTCCGCCGCGAACGGAGCGATCTTCGCCTCGGCCAGCGAACGCACCGCCTCACGGAGCATCTCGTGCTCCTCGGAGATACGGAAGAGATCGAACTCCTGGCTCATGATCGCCACTCCTGTTTCACGACGGTACTCAGTACCCTTCATTATGCACCCACGCGACAAAAAGGGAACTCAGTGCCTTCACATGGCGGCACTGAGTTCCCTATCCTTTTTTCTGCCGAACTTCTGCCGAACAAGCCGGTCCGAGCGCAGGGAGATGACAGCGTGGTCCACTCAGCCATCGATGCCGACACCCGGAGCACCACGCTGTACTTCCAGCGCTGCTCGTGGTGCTGCAACCCGACCTTCCAGCGGCTGCTCTGCCCCACCTGCGGCTCCACCGAGCTGCAGCTGGAGCCCAGCGAGGGCACCGGTGTCGTCCGGCGCTGCGAGGTCGAGCAGGCCCGGACGCCGCTGGTCCGCCAGAAGTCCCTGATCCGGATGGCCGAGGGCTTCGACGTCTGGTGCATCGTCGACGGGCTGCGCAGCACCGTCCCGGTCGGGACGCGGGTGCGGCTGCTGTCCGCCCCCGGCTCCGACCAGCCCGAGCTGCGACTGCTGCCGATGGAGGGGCCGCAGCCGCCGGTGGACGTCGAGCCGCGCCCGCTGCCGCCCGTCCAGGGCGGGTTCACCCAGCACCTCGCGGCCTTCGCCGAATAGCCTCCACCACACGGCGGATAGCGTCCGCCACACGCCGGAGGGCGTGGCACCGGGTACTCGGTGCCACGCCCTCCGGCGTGTGGTGCGCGGGGATCAGCCCTTGCGGGACTTCACCTCGGCGGTCAGCTGCGGCAGCACGGCGAACAGGTCGCCGACCACGCCGTAGTCCGCCAGCTCGAAGATCGGGGCCTCCGGGTCCTTGTTGACGGCCACGATGGTCTTCGAGGTCTGCATGCCCGCCCGGTGCTGGATGGCACCGGAGATGCCGTTCGCCACGTACAGCTGCGGCGAGACCTGCTTGCCGGTCTGGCCGACCTGGTTGCTGTGCGGGTACCAGCCCGCGTCGACGGCGGCACGCGAGGCGCCGACGGCCGCGCCCAGCGCGTCCGCGAGCTCCTCGACGACGCCGAAGCCGGCCGCCTCGCCGACGCCGCGGCCGCCCGAGACCACGATCGCGGC
>NZ_JBFBNR010000108.1:0-1444 GCF_040687675.1 Kitasatospora sp. NPDC056731 | reverse complement strand
GGAGTCTCAATGACCGAGTCAAGCCGTCTGCGCAACTGGATCGGGAGTGAAGGTCCGGTTGTCGCGCAGGAGGGCCCACAGCACGCTTACCCGGCGGCGGGCCAGGGCGATGACGGCTTGGACGTGCTTGCAGCCCTCGCCCCGCTTCTTGAGGTAGAAGTCCCGGTTGGGGCCGTCCTTGATGATGCTGGTCTGCGCGGACAGGTAGAAGACCCGTCGCAGGCGGCGGCTGTAGCGTTTGGGTCGGTGTAGGTTGCCGGTGCGGCGTCCGGAGTCGCGGGGTACGGGCACGAGCCCGGCCGCCGAGGCCAGATGGCCGGCGTCCGCGTAGGCCGTCAGGTCGCCGGCGGCGACGATGAGCTCGGCACCGAGTATCGGCCCGATGCCGGGCAGGGACTCGATGATCTCGGCCTGCGGGTGGGCGTGGAAGGTGTCGCGGACCTGTTTGTCGATCCGCTTGAGCCGGTCGTCCAGGGCCAGGATCTGCGTGGCCAGGTCGGCGACGATTGCGGCCGCGACGTCCTCGCCGGGCAGCAGGGTGTGCTGGGCGGCGGCGGCCTCCAGTGCGGTGGCCGCCACGGCGTCGGCGCCGCGGACGCCGCGGTTGGCCAGCCAGGCCGTGAGGCGTGCCCGGCCGCGGCGGCGGAGCGCGGCGGGGGTCTGGTAGCCGGTCAGCAGGACCAGGGCGCCCTTGTGCGCGGAGTAGTCGAATGCCCGCTCCAGAGCGGGGAAGATGCCGGTCAGTACATCGCGGAGCCGGTTGATCATCCGTACCCTGTCGGCGACCAGGTCTGAGCGGTGGGCGGTCAGCAAGGCGAGGTCGGCGGCCAGCTGGGCGGGCACCTTGATGGTGGTGAAGTCCCGGCGCTGGCGGGCGGTTTCGGCGATGACGTAGGCGTCGCGGGCGTCGGTCTTCGCCTCGCCCCGGTATGCGCCGGCCATGCGGTTCACGGTCCGTCCGGGCACGTAGACGGCTCGCTGGCCGTGGGCCGCGAGCAGCGCCAGCAGCAGCGCGGAGGATGTTCCGGAGATGTCCACCGCCCAGTGGACCTGATCGGCCAGGGGGAGGATCTCGCCGAGCGCGGTCAGGATCGCGGTCTCGTCGTTGTCGATCTTCTTCGACCACAGCGTGGCGCCGTCCTCGTCGACCACGGCTGCCCAGTGGTGGCCCTTGCCTGCGTCAACGCCGGCCCAGACATGGGCCCTTCGCTCGCTCACACACCCTCCTCGAACGCGCCGGAATTTCGTTGGCCCGAGGAACACCCCGCTGTCGTCTCCGTAATCAGCGACCGCACGAAGCGCGCACATCTCAATCAGCAGCCAGGGCGCCCCGAAGAGCCGGGCGGCCACTCCTTCCAAGCCACTGAGGGCAAGGTGACCTGAGCCACACCCGGCCCTCCCGGGCCGGACAACACCTTACGGAGGTGACCTGGGCGGAGGTAAA
>NZ_JBFBNR010000106.1:0-1614 GCF_040687675.1 Kitasatospora sp. NPDC056731 | reverse complement strand
CCCCGACAACCGCTCCGCCACCCGCCGACCGGTCTTACCCGTCCCACCCACCACCAGCACCACACCAGCACCGACCGGAAGATCCACAACACCCTTGGCAACCACAGCAGCCACCCCATTCGGAGAAGAAGTCGACGAAACCAGCGGACCCGGCCGGTTCTGCGAACCCTGCGCGTCCGTCCTCATGTCCACCAGTCAAATCCACTCCGGGCCGGCGAACCATAGCCTCCACACTCACATCCATGCGCGAGCGTCTACCGTCCCCCGGCGTGCCCCGAACCGGGTCCTGTCCGGCCGGACAGGACCTGGGGCGGGTCTGCTTCGCCATCCACCAGAACACACCCAACCCGCCACGAACCACCCTCCTTGAGGCGGCCTCCAGTGGATCTCCAGTGCCCGCACAGCGCCCCCACACCCCGGCCCCTGGCCGCCGCAAGCGGAAGGGCGCGCGTCGGGTGGGGGCAGGAGACGGACCCGGAGTACAGGCCGGACGCGCCGCACGGGTGAGCGGGGGTGGTCGACACCGGGTGGGCCGTCGGCGGCTCAGGGCAGCAGCAGGCCCGGGACGAGGACCAGGCCGACCAGGCCCGCGACCAGGGTCGGCAGGCCGGTGACGCCCATCCACACCAGGTGGCCGGCGAGCCCGCCCGGCGTGTCCGCCGACAGGCGGCCGGGCACCACCAGGACCGTGCGGGGCCGCGTCACGTCCTGCACGTCGGCGGCGCTGCACTCGTGCCGCTGCGCCGTGCCGAGCTGGTCGGTCACCCGGTAGGTGTACCGGAGCGTGCGCCGGGTGCTGCGGGAGTGGCCGTGGACGTCGTGCACCCGGTACTCCCCGAGGTAGGAGCCGGTGAACTCCGCCGGGCGGAGCTCGCCCAGTGCCTGCTGCTGGCGCCAGTAGCGGAGCTGCCAGGGCAGGTTCGCCGCCCAGGCGGCGCTCACCCACCAGGCGGTGAAGCCGGCCCAGACGAACCCGGCCCGCACGGGGTGGCCGAGCAGGGTCAGGGCGACGGACTCGGTGAGGCAGCCGGCGAACAGGGCAAGGAGGCCGAGCTGCCAGCCGGCGGGCCGCAGCGGCCTGGGCCGCCGGAACGGTTCGACGCGGATCCGCGTCGGGTCGGCCGGGGCCTCGGCGAGTCGTTTCAGCCGTTGCGCGTTGATGGCGTCGGCGAACGCCTGGGCCTTGGCGTCGGTCGTGCCCAGGCGGAACTCGGAGCGCTCGCCGCGCCCCGGCGGGTCGACCTCGACGCACAGGTCCCAGAGCACGCCCCGGCCGGGGACGGCGTGCACCCGGTGGATCCGGCCGTAGGGGATGTGGAAGGCCTCCGGTTCCTCCTGCCACACCAGCGCGGATCCGGTCATCCGCACCGAGCGCCGGCCGAACCAGGTGCGGAGTTCCCTCGGCGGTGCGAGTACTGCCTGCCCGGCCATCGCTGTTCTCGTGCTCCCCCGTGACGTGATCTCGGCCGCGTGATCATATAGCCGCGGCGGCCCCCCGAACGGCCGCGGCGGCCGGCCTCGGGCCCGTCGATGCGCCCGGTGCGGCGGCGCACCTCGGTTCCGGGCCGGAGGTCGGCCAGGTCGACCCGCCGGTCGCGCAGTTCGTGTGCGGGC
>NZ_JBFBNR010000105.1:0-1619 GCF_040687675.1 Kitasatospora sp. NPDC056731 | reverse complement strand
GCCCCGTCGTGCCGCTCAAGCCATCTCTCAAGTCCGTGGTTACACCGAGGAGACAAGATCATCCCCGGCAGATTCCACGTAACTTTCAAGATGCTCAAGCGCCAGATGTTCGGCCGAGCCAAGCTCGACCTCCTCCGCAAGCGCGTCCTCCTCACCCGGCCGTGAGGGCTGGGCAGTTAGTCAGGGGCCGCACTATCGCCACAGGTCGGCTCCGTCATTCCCGCTGGGATCCATCGTGAGGAGATCCTCGTGCAGACCTGCGAGGACTCGCCCCGTCGGAGAGAGGTCCTCCCCGGTCTCCATCACCCTCCAGCCGACATCGACGCCCGGGGCGTTCACATCACAGCCGGCGTCAAGCTCGTCAAGCGTCGTGAACACCGCCTCATAGGCCACGGCCCGTGCCAGGAGAACCAGGTCGGCCCGGTCCGCGCCGGCGGCAAGGAGCCGTTTGGCGGCTGGGAGTTGATCGAGCGCACCCGGATCGGCCCAGTCGTTGATCGGACTCCGCCACAGGCTTCGGAGCAGCATGAACCGGGCGAGCTGCGGCAAGTCCTCGCTCAACTCCGACCTGACCCAGTCCGCGGCGTCCGCCGCACCAAGAGCATCGAACTGGGCACACAGCGACAGTGCCAGGGCCTGCGACTTGGCATCCAGGCCCTTCAGCCAGGCCTGCCACTCTGTCTGGGGATCACTCACCGCACCAGCATGCCCTATGGCCACCACGGGCTTACCAGGAGGATCGCGCCGATCACGGAACTCGCGACAGAGCCAATTTCACCTGGCCGCTGTCAGGGAAGGTCGGCGTTCCTCACACGGAGGCTGGCGCGTGGCTGGCCGCGTCGCACGCCGGGCGTCCGATCCCCGCCGCCGTACAGGGTCATCACGGCAGCCTTCCCGGATACCAGGACCTGCAGACGTTCGTCGAGTCGTGAGGGCGCGAGCTCACAAGGACCAGGTGGTGGGGGCGCGATCCCGGGCCCGGATCCTGGAGGGCTACGATCTCGATGGCCCGCGTGCCTTCTACGCCCACGACTTCTCCTGAGGACACCGACCCCGACATTCGCCAGTACGACGACCTGCTCCAGCCGGTGCCATGGCTCACCTGGGCCGACGCCCCCGGTTTCGCACTGCGCAGCAGCATCGATGAAATGCTCACGCCGAACACCCGCCAAGCGGTGCCCGATGACCCCTGGGCTGGAGGGCCCTCAAACTGAGGCGTGCGGCGCTCGGCCAGCCTTGGCAGGGGGCTTCGGAATGCCGCTGGACACCCGCCGCCTTCGGCACGATCAGGGGCTTTCGCTAGGAGCGCCCTGACGCCGCCCCTGGCAGGTGTCCCTGTGACGTCGAACCGCGTGACTGAAGCCAGCCGCCAGTGCCCTCTCGAAACCGCCCATCAGAGTCGTCAAGGTCATTTGGCGATTGGTCAAGATCATCTGTTGCGGGACCAGCCTGGACGCCATGAATCCTCACGCAGAAGCTCCCACAGCACGGGGCCGGAGAAGTCGGCACGCACTTCCAACGTGCTTACTGATCTCGGCGCTTCAGGGTGATGGTGGTGGGAGGTCGAGGGAGAGTCCGGTCCCGGCGAGGAAGCCGTCGAGGAGGTCGGAGCGGTACTG
>NZ_JBFBNR010000104.1:0-1853 GCF_040687675.1 Kitasatospora sp. NPDC056731 | reverse complement strand
GCGCAAGGAGAACGCCGAGCTGCGGCGCTCGTGCGAGATCCTCAAGGCAGCCTCAATGCCGCTCAGTTAAGCGCATACCCGTGCATCACTGGCGGCTCGGCGATGAGGATCTGGCAGGCAGCTCTGATGGACGGGCGGGGTTGGTCACGACGTTTCGAGGCGTATCTGCTCCTTGAAGGTCTGCGCTGGCGGGGGCACTGCCGGGGCCGACGCCTGGGAAGTCTGTCGCGAAGGAGTTCGTCGAGGAAGTCATCGTGCTCCTGCCGTTGCTGCCGTGTGGTGAGTAGGGCTCTGGGGCGGGCTGCGTGCATGCGGGCGGCGCGGATGGTGATGGTGAAGGAGACCCGGTCGGGGTCGATGTGTCCGCGCGTGGCAGCGGCTACCTGAATTCGGCACAGAGTCTGGAAGAGCACCAGGAACGCGTAGATCTCCTGCTCCACTCCGCTGGGGCCGCGCGAGCGCAACACGGTGTCCGCGCCCCGTATGCGCGTCTTGAAGTTGGAGTAGGCAGTCTCCGATTCCCAACATTGGGCATACAGCGCCGCCAACTCGATGGCCGGTGCCCGCCGGTGGTCGAGGAGTGTGGTCACCAGCCGGAACGGCTCGACGCGCTCGGCCCCGTCCGTCCCGGTGAGGGTAACGGTGTACTCGATCACCCGGATCGGATGCCCCTGTGGTGGTGCATCGATCGGCCGGCCATGGAAGCGGGCCATCCCGTGCCGCCTGCTCTCGGTCGGCGTGGGCATCACAGAGAGGAAGGACCCGTCGGGCAGCGGCTCGACCACGAAGAACACCAGGTTCTTCTTCACCCGCCACAGGAGGTCGGCGCCGGTGTCCGCGCATCGGCCCCACAACTCGTGTCCGGCGAAGTTGCGGTCGGCCAGCAGCAGCATGCCCCGGCTGAGTGAGTCGACCAGTCGTCCCGCCAGGACCAGCTCGGACACCGACGAGGCCGCGTCGAACACCGCATCGATGACCGCGTGGGTCCCGCACTCGACGAGCATCATCAGCCGGACCAGCGGGTTCGAACCCAGGCTGGCGCCGTTGCTCCGTCCAGACCGTTCGACTGCCGCAACCGCCCGGGCCCGCGCGTCCGTGCCGGGGTTGTCCTTGCTGTGGCCGACGTGCCCGAACCGGGCGGCGTTCGGCGGGCTGTCGGCGACCTCCAGCGTCGTCCCGTCCCGCGCCACCACCCGCAGGCCGAACGCCTCAGCCCACGGCGAGCGCGGCGGAGCGATCGGGCCGCGCACACGGTCGAACAGCGCCTTGAGCGGAGCGGCGCCGAGCCTCTGGCGGGCCTGGGTCAGTGCGGAACTGGTCGCAAGGGTGTATCCACCGCCGCGGCACAGGTCGTGCAGGCCTGTCAGGAGGTTGCCCATGACCGACCGATATCCCGGCGGGCACAGGCTGTCAGACCCACTGAACAGGCACATCGCCAGGACGAAGTACACCACGGCCCGGGCCGGCAGCCTCCGGTGCCGCTTCTCACACCGCCCGGTCTCCTGCAGCACCTCATCGATCAGCAACGGCGGCAACTCACCTGTCAGCACGCCCAGATCGATGTGATCACCGACCCGAACCTCAGCGCCACGCTTCGATGACGGTCTCCTGCCGGCAGCGGGAGGGCAAACGGCCACGGCCATACCGGACACGCCAGACTCGACGAGCAACGAAGTTCCTTACGGACGGGCTGCCTTGGCTACAGCACCTCCTATCTGCGACGTCGTCGTCTCATAGAAACCTCGCACCGTTCACAGCTTGTCCAACGCGAACGGCAACCCCGCTAACTGAGCGGCATTGAGGCGGCCTTGAGGATCTCGCAGGACCGGCGGAGCTCGGCGTTCTCCTTGCGT
>NZ_JBFBNR010000103.1:0-1906 GCF_040687675.1 Kitasatospora sp. NPDC056731 | reverse complement strand
CCGCCGCCGAGGTTGACGGTGACCTTGCCGGGGTTGCGGCGGATCAGCTGGTTGCCGTCGGCGTCGTAGACGTACGTCGTGACGGCCGAACCCTGAGCGAGTGAGGCGAGCTTGCCCTCGACGTCCCAGGTCAGCGTGGAGGCGTTGGCCGAGTCGGCGGCATTCCAGGTGGAGGTGCCCCACTTGGAATTCCAACCAGGCGCGTAGACGATGAACTTGCCGTCGTCCTGGACGGTCGCGAAGTAGCCGCTGGCGTTACCCGCCCAGGTCTGCGAGGACCAGAGCGAGACGCGCGGGGAGAGGCAGACGCCACCGCTGACGTACACGTGTCCGTAGACGAACCGGACCAGGGCAAGCGGCTCCACCTCCCCGTGGTAACCGATGCCCACCGGCCAAAAGTCGAGCCGCCCCTCGCCACACGATCCTCCACGCAACAGCTCCACGAGTTAACCCCTCAACAGCTGAGCGCCCCATCCGGCAACCGGATGGGGCGCTCATGACACAGACCTACTGGCTATCCACAGCCAACGGACTACTGCCGGGCGAATGGTTCTTGACCAGCGTCCACGCCAGTCATCGTCAGCCACTCCCCGTCCTGCTGCTTGGAATACTGGAAGAACCTCTCGCACTTCAGATCGCCGTCGACGGAGACCAGCTGGGCGACTGCGCCAGGTCCGGCGTCGTCAAGCGTCCCGTACTTCCAGGTGCCGGTGAACTTCACCACGGTCGGGGACTTCTTTCCACGACACATGGCCGGGAGCAGGTTTGCCTCGCCGATCTTGCCGCCCTCCAGAAACTGGATCGAAGCGACGGTTGTCTTCCAGGACCCGATGACAGCTGGGACAGGCTCCTTCCCCACCGTGCACGAAGCTGCCAGCGGCAGAGCACAAGCAAGAGAGGCGGTCAGGACACCCCGCCACTCCCGAGTGCGCACCCGGTCCGACCTCAAGGACACAATCACCCGATATCTCCGTTCCAGACCTATCAGATACTGCACAGCGTGCTACTCGAAATCGCTCGGGCGGGCAAAGTCATCCGAGGCGATGTACTTTCTCGCCTCGTCGAGGATCACCGCCTTGAGCTGCGAGTCGGAGGCTGCGGCGTTCGCCGCACCGATCCTCTCGCCCATCTTCCGACCGTACTCGTTGTTCACCAGGTCGGAAATGTGGTCGGCGTAGCCATGGCCTTCCCTCACGCCGAACGCCTCGTGGGCGTCTGCCACCATCTCGGCATTCTGCCGCCCGTACTTAGCCGTGATCATGGCCTGCCAGGTGAAGTGCCGGAAGGCGTTCACCTTCGGCGTGTCGTGGCCCTTGTCCTCGGGATACTCCTTGTACGGGACCTCCCCGGACCAACCCGTGATCTGCTTCATATCGAAGCAGTCGAGCGCCCCGACGTAGGCACAGAACATCAGCTCGGACTTCTTGGCCTTGCCGGTCGCGAGCGAGTCGTACGGCTGCGCTCCCGGGATCTGGGTCTGCCCGGGCTGCGTTTCGTACTTGAACTGGGTGTTCTTCTTGTACTCGTTCTCTAGTTCAAAGCCATAAGCTCGGCGTGCAGCCGCCTTCTCCGCCTCGACATCGGACGGCATGCTGCCGACCCAACCCGGCCCCAGCGGCAGCCCCTTGGCAATCCTGAACCGCACGTACCCAGCGTGTCGGGCAGGCTGTTCCTTCTGGATCTGCGCGACGATCTTCTGGTAGTTCTCGCCCTCGCCCTCGATCTTGGTGCCCATGTTGGAGCACTTGGCCATCCCGCTGGCGCATTCCTCCAGGGCCATGCCGGTGGGGTCGGTCTTGTTGACCGGGTCGTTGTTGCTGTACACGTAGGCGTTCCACTGCTGCGGGTCCGTAGGCAGGAGCAGCGGATCCGCGCTGAGGAAGCGGCCGGTGCTGGGCTGGTATTG
>NZ_JBFBNR010000102.1:0-2243 GCF_040687675.1 Kitasatospora sp. NPDC056731 | reverse complement strand
GGTTGGGTCGGGGACGAGACGCCGTGCACCCTTGCAGGTGTCGGTCTTCCCGTCCCCGCCCGCCGAACCGGACGTGCCCGTTGGCCGGGCATCCGGCTCTCCACGTGATCCGAGAGGGTCAGGTGAGGTGTTCGCTGACCTGGCCGACGAAGGCCATGTCGTCGTGGTCGGTCCGACGGAATCGCGCTCCATCGGGGTCGACCTCGTCGATGTTCCATGGTGTGCTGATCTGCGCTCCGCGATAGCGGTAGCGTTCGACCCGCATCTTCGCCGGGTTGTAGAGGACCATTCGGTCCTCGGCGATGCGGTCCGTTCCGTAGTAACGTCGCCGCAACTGCTTCCAGGCCAGGTGAGGATGCTTGCGGCGAATCCACCGAAGCATTCTCCACCACGCGTACCAGCCGAGGTAGGAGAACGTCTTCTTGGATGCGCCGTAGCGGAAGTAGCCTGCCCAGCCCCGCAGGACCGGATTGACCTTCCGCAGCACCTCCGCCAACGAGAGCGAGGTCGTTCCCTGCCCCGTCAGCCTCTTGATCTTGTGCATCACCGATGCCAGCGCCTGCTTTGCCGGAATCGTCAGTACGACTCGACGTCCGTCGCCCCGGATCTTGCTCTGGATGTGAAAGCCCAGGAAGACGAAGCCGTCGTCGATATGGGTGATGTGCGTCTTCTCGACCGAGAGGGTCATCTTCAGCTTGTCGGCCAGCAGCTCGCCGATCTGCGACTTCAGCGCCTCCGCGTCTGACCTGGTGCCGTGCACGAGCACGACGAAGTCGTCGGCGTAACGCACCAGTCGAAAGTTCGGCAGCCCCTTCTTGCGCCGGTACTGCCTGCGCCAGCGCGGACTCATCTCCTCGTTCCAGAGCCGGGCGAAGTGCCGGTCCAGGACCGAGAGATAGATGTTGGCCAACAGCGGTGAGGCGACCCCGCCTTGCGGAGTTCCGTTCAGACTGTCCGCAAAGCCACCGTGCAGTTCAACGACTCCGGCCCGCAGGAACGCACGGACCAGACGCAGGACCTTCCGGTCCTTGATGCGCTCTCCCACCAAGTCCATCAGAACGTGATGGTCGACGTTGTCGAAGCATGCGGTGATATCCCCTTCCACCACCCACTCGTAGGAGAGGCTGGTGAGATGGTGGATCTCGGCGATGGCATCCTGAGCCCGACGGCCAGGCCGATACCCGTAACTGGACGGGTAGAAATCGACCTCGAAAATCGGCTCCAGAACCAGCTTGAGGGCCATCTGCGCGACACGGTCGCGCAGGGTGGGGATCCCCAGGTAGCGGACCTTGCCGCCCTTCTTGGGGATCACCGCCTGCTTGACCGGCAGCGCGGTGAAGGATCCGTCCCTGAGCGAGGAACGCAGTTCCTCCAGGAACGGAATCACCCCGTAGTCCTCAACGTGATGACGCGTCACCGCGTCCACGCCCGCCGTTCTGGCACCCTGGTTGCCCGACACCCGCTCCCAGGCCACCAGCAAGGTGGACCGGTCGCAGATCAGGTTGAACACGTCGCCGAACCGGCGTTCCGGCTCGGCCCTTGCCCATCGGTGCAGCTTGAGCTGATGTTCGAGTACCCGTCGCTCGGCCGCGAAAATGCTCGGCCACGATATCGACGGCGCGTCGCTATTCAACAACGCTCCTCCCCGGCAGCAGCACCACTGCTATCACGCTGTCGCCCTTCCCCATGCGGCCGGCTTTCCCGACCTCGAAGTACTACGGCGACTCCGCCACGATCCGGCGCCATCAGTGAGCGTCGCACCTGCCCGCCGCCCGGCTGGCTGCCGGACGGGGAGGGCGACACCGGATCGCTTCCCACGTTCACTGAGGATCTCTACGACGGCTTCGGCGCCCAGCTCTACCCCGGCGGCATCACCACGGACCGCACATCGCAGTCTTGGTCCGGGCCTCCGACCACTCAGAAGCACGGTCGGAGAGGAGAGACCATCGGACAGAGCACTCTCCAGTACCGCAAAGCGACCCATCCACCAGATTCGGCAGGCCGCTGACGACTCACGGGGCTTCAACCACTGGTTCAGTTTCCTTACACCCATTCCGTCTTCGCTTGCGGGCACGGACCGCCTGGTGGTCTCGGTCCGCCCCTACGTTGTCGAGGCTGCTTCCGGCCTCACCCCCGACCTGGGGATCAGCCTGCCTCCAGCTTCAACCGGTCACTGCGATGACCAGCGGTGGGCTCCTCCTCCCACTCGATTCCTCAGCGCCTCGTGGCGCACGCCCGAACTC
>NZ_JBFBNR010000101.1:0-2265 GCF_040687675.1 Kitasatospora sp. NPDC056731 | reverse complement strand
TGTCGGCGACGGGTGAAAGCTGACCGCTGAACGGCGGATCAAATGGGACCCACCTCGCAGTCGTCTGATCATCCTGATCTTCAGAGGTCAGGAGGAGAGGGTGATTTCCGTGGAGGACTGGGCCGAGATCCGTCGGCTGCACCGGGCCGAGCACATGCCGATCCGGGCCATCGCCCGGCACCTGGGCATCTCGAAGAACACGGTGAAGAGGGCTCTGGACGGCGATCGGCCGCCGGTCTACCAGCGTCCGTTGAAGGGTTCGGCGGTGGACGCGTTCGAGCCCGAGATCCGCGAGCTTCTCAAAGCGACCCCGACGATGCCGGCCACGGTCATTGCCGAGCGGATCGGCTGGGAACGCGGGATCACGATTCTCAAGGAACGGGTGCGCGAGCTGCGGCCCGCCTATCTGCCGGTGGACCCCGTCTCGCGGACCGTCTACCAGCCCGGCGAGCTCGCCCAGTGCGACCTGTGGTTCCCGCCGGTGGACATCCCGCTGGGCTACGGCCAGTCGGGCCGCCCACCGGTGCTGGTCATCGTGTCCGGCTACTCGCGTGTGATCACTGCCCGGATGCTGCCCTCACGGCAGGGCGGCGACCTGATCGACGGCCACTGGCGCCTGCTGACCGCCTGGGGCGCCGTCCCCAAGACACTGGTCTGGGACAACGAGACCGGAGTCGGCAGAGGTAGGCTGACCAGCGAGTTCGCCGCATTCGCCGGCCTGCTGGCAGTCAGGATCCGCCTCTGCCGGCCCCGCGACCCCGAGGCCAAGGGCCTGGTCGAGCGCGCCAACGGCTACCTGGAGAAAAGCTTCCTGCCCGGCCGCACGTTCACCGGCCCCGACGACTTCAACACCCAGCTGACCTCCTGGCTGCAGATCGCCAACCGTCGCCAGCACCGCACGATCGCCGCCCGCCCTGCCGACCGGTGGGAGGCGGACCGCGCCGCGATGCTCGCCATCCCACCCGTCGACCCGCCCGCTTGGTGGCGCTTCCACACCCGCATCGGCCGCGACCACTACATCCGCGTCGACACCAACGACTACTCCGTCCATCCACGCGCGATCGGACACAGCGTCATGGTCCGCGCCGACAACGAAGAGGTCATCGTCATCGCCGGCGAGGACGTCGTCGCCCGACACGCCCGCTGCTGGGCCAAGCACCAGTCGATCACCGACCCGGACCACGCCGCTGCGGCCAGCGTTCTTCGCGGCGAGGTCTGGCACCTCAAGGCCGCCCGAGCCCAAAGCGCACGGGCAGCGGCCCTGGACCCCGACAGCCTGGGCATCGAGGTCGAACAACGCGAACTGGGCACCTACGACCGCATGTTCACCCTCATCGAAGGCGGAGCCGGAAAAGAGGACACCTGATGGCTCGCACCACCGCCCCCGCAACCCCTGACGCCGTCTCCACAGCCCGAACCGGTCGGCAGACCGCCTCCGACCTGGCCTTCCTCGCCCACGCGATGAAGGCCCCTGCCCTGCTGGACGCCGCCGAGCGCCTGGCCGAGCGCGCTCAGGCCGAGTCCTGGACCCACGCCGAATACCTCGTTGCCTGCCTGCAACGCGAGGTCTCTGCTCGCGACAGCCACGGCGGTGAGAGCCGCGTCCGCGCCGCCCGTTTCCCCGCGATCAAGACGATCGAGGAGCTGGACGTCACCCATCTGCGCGGCCTGACGCGCCAACAGCTGTCCCATTTGGGAACATTGGACTTCATCGCGGGCAAGGAGAACGTCATCTTCCTCGGCCCTCCCGGGACCGGCAAAACCCACCTCGCCACCGGGCTCGCGGTCCGGGCCTGCCAGGCCGGACACCGCGTCGCGTTCGCCACCGCCGCCCAGTGGGTCGACCGGCTCGCCGCCGCCCACCACAGCGGCCGGCTCCAGGACGAACTGGTTAAGCTCGGCCGCTACCCGTTGATCGTGATCGATGAGGTCGGGTACATCCCGTTCGAGGCCGAGGCCGCCAACCTGTTCTTCCAGCTCATATCGAACAGATACGAACGGGCGAGCGTGATCGTCACCTCGAACAAGCCCTTCGGCCGATGGGGAGAGGTCTTCGGAGACGAGACCGTCGCCGCCGCCATGATCGACCGACTCGTCCACCACGCCGAGGTCCACTCCCTCAAGGGCGAGTCCTACCGCATGAAGGGCCGCGAACTCGGCCGCGGCTCCACCTCAACCACCGACAACAACTAACCAAGACAACCAACGACGCGAGGGTCAGAACTCGACCGGCCAGAGTGGGTCACGGTTCAGCCGTCGCCGACA
>NZ_JBFBNR010000100.1:0-2475 GCF_040687675.1 Kitasatospora sp. NPDC056731 | reverse complement strand
CTGAGGACAAGCCCTCGGCCTATTAGTACCGGTCAACTCCACCCCTCACAGGGCTTCCATATCCGGCCTATCAACCCAGTCGTCTACTGGGAGCCTTACCCTCTCAAGGAGGTGGGAGTGCTCATCTCGAAGCAGGCTTCCCGCTTAGATGCTTTCAGCGGTTATCCCTCCCGAACGTAGCCAACCAGCCATGCCCTTGGCAGGACAACTGGCACACCAGAGGTTCGTCCGTCCCGGTCCTCTCGTACTAGGGACAGCCCTTCTCAACACTCCTACGCGCACAGCGGATAGGGACCGAACTGTCTCACGACGTTCTAAACCCAGCTCGCGTACCGCTTTAATGGGCGAACAGCCCAACCCTTGGGACCTACTCCAGCCCCAGGATGCGACGAGCCGACATCGAGGTGCCAAACCATCCCGTCGATATGGACTCTTGGGGAAGATCAGCCTGTTATCCCCGGGGTACCTTTTATCCGTTGAGCGACGGCGCTTCCACAAGCCACCGCCGGATCACTAGTCCCTACTTTCGTACCTGCTCGACCCGTCAGTCTCACAGTCAAGCTCCCTTGTGCACTTACACTCAACACCTGATTGCCAACCAGGCTGAGGGAACCTTTGGGCGCCTCCGTTACTCTTTAGGAGGCAACCGCCCCAGTTAAACTACCCACCAGACACTGTCCCTGATCCGGATCACGGACCCAGGTTAGACATCCAGCACGACCAGAGTGGTATTTCAACGACGACTCCACAACAACTGGCGTTGCTGCTTCAAAGTCTCCCACCTATCCTACACAAGCCGAACCGAACACCAATATCAAGCTATAGTAAAGGTCCCGGGGTCTTTCCGTCCTGCTGCGCGAAACGAGCATCTTTACTCGTAATGCAATTTCACCGGGCCTATGGTTGAGACAGTCGAGAAGTCGTTACGCCATTCGTGCAGGTCGGAACTTACCCGACAAGGAATTTCGCTACCTTAGGATGGTTATAGTTACCACCGCCGTTTACTGGCGCTTAAGTTCTCAGCTTCGCCCCACCGAAGTGGAGCTAACCGGTCCCCTTAACGTTCCAGCACCGGGCAGGCGTCAGTCCGTATACATCGCCTTACGGCTTCGCACGGACCTGTGTTTTTAGTAAACAGTCGCTTCTCGCTGGTCTCTGCGGCCACCCCCAGCTCTGGCAGCAAGTGCCGTCACCAGGAATGGCCCCCCTTCTCCCGAAGTTACGGGGGCATTTTGCCGAGTTCCTTAACCATAGTTCACCCGAACGCCTCGGTATTCTCTACCTGACCACCTGAGTCGGTTTGGGGTACGGGCCGCCATGAAACTCGCTAGAGGCTTTTCTCGACAGCATAGGATCATCCACTTCACCACAATCGGCTCGGCATCAGGTCTCAGCCTTAATGAGTGACGGATTTGCCTATCACTCGGCCTACACCCTTACCCCGGGACAACCACCGCCCGGGCTGGACTACCTTCCTGCGTCACCCCATCGCTCACCTACTACAGACTTGGTTCAGCGGCTCCACCACGTCCCTTTGTCCGAAGACTCCGGGCCGGCTTCACGGCCTTAGCATCACCTGGTTCAGCGTTGGCGCTTCAAAGCGGGTACGGGAATATCAACCCGTTGTCCATCGACTACGCCTGTCGGCCTCGCCTTAGGTCCCGACTTACCCTGGGCAGATCAGCTTGACCCAGGAACCCTTGGTCAATCGGCGCAAGAGTTTCCCACTCTTGTATCGCTACTCATGCCTGCATTCTCACTCGTGTACCGTCCACGACTGGTTTCCACCGCCGCTTCACCCGGCACACGACGCTCCCCTACCCATCACAGCAGGCGTTGGCCCTATATGCTGCAATGACACGACTTCGGTGATGTGCTTGAGCCCCGCTACATTGTCGGCGCGGAATCACTTGACCAGTGAGCTATTACGCACTCTTTCAAGGGTGGCTGCTTCTAAGCCAACCTCCTGGTTGTCTCTGCGACTCCACATCCTTTCCCACTTAGCACACGCTTAGGGACCTTAGTCGGTGTTCTGGGCTGTTTCCCTCTCGACCATGGAGCTTATCCCCCACAGTCTCACTGCCACGCTCTCACTTACCGGCATTCGGAGTTTGGCTAAGGTCAGTAACCCGGTAAGGCCCATCGCCTATCCAGTGCTCTACCTCCGGCAAGAAACACGTGACGCTGCACCTAAATGCATTTCGGGGAGAACCAGCTATCACGGAGTTTGATTGGCCTTTCACCCCTAACCACAGGTCATCCCCCAGGTTTTCAACCCTGGTGGGTTCGGTCCTCCACACGGTCTTACCCGCGCTTCAACCTGCCCATGGCTAGATCACTCCGCTTCGGGTCTTGGGCATGCAACTCAGACGCCCTATTCGGACTCGCTTTCGCTACGGCTACCCCACACGGGTTAACCTCGCTACACACCGCAAACTCGCAGGCTCATTCTTCAAAAGGCACGCAGTCACGGCC
>NZ_JBFBNR010000099.1:0-2653 GCF_040687675.1 Kitasatospora sp. NPDC056731 | reverse complement strand
GCCCACAAGGGCCGACTCCTCATGACGGCGCTGGCCGTCATGCTCGGCACCGCCTTCGTCGCCGGCACCATGGTCTTCTCCGACACCTTCGGCAACGCGCTCAGGACCCAGAACTCCAAGAGCTACACCGACATCGCCGTCACGGTCAGCGACCGCGACGCCGCCCGCCAGGCCTACGACCACACCGGCGAGGACTCCGAGGGCCCGGCCCTCACCGAGGAGATCCGCAAGGCGGTCGCGGCACTGCCCGGCGCCGCCGAGGCGCGCGGCGTGGTCAGCGGCTTCGCCGGCATCGCCGACAAGAAGGGCGCGCTGATCGGCAACGGCTTCTCCACCACCGGCACCAACTACGTGCCGGGTGCCGACGGCACCGACCCGCGCTACCCGCTGGTCGACGGCCGCGGCCCGCACGGCTCGGGCGAGATCGCACTGGACACCAAGACCGCCGAGAAGGGCGGCTACCAGGTCGGCGACACCGTCCGGGTCGCCGTCAACGGCCCGGTGATGAAGCTCAAGCTCACCGGCACCCTGACCACCAACGACCCGCGCGTGCTGGCCGGCGGCTCGCTGGCCGCCTTCGACACCGCCACCGCCCAGCAGCTCTACCTGAGCCCGGGCCGCTACGCCGAGCTGGACGTCAAGGGCAAGCCGGGCGCGGACGACACCGCGCTGCTCGCCGCCGTCAAGCAGACCGCCCCGCAGGGCGACTCGATCGAGGCGAAGACCGGGCGCGAGCTCGCCGCCGAGCAGGACCGGATGATCCAGCAGGGCACCAAGGTCCTGAGCACCTTCCTGATGGTCTTCGCCTTCATCTCGCTGTTCGTCGGCATCTTCATCATCGCCAACACCTTCACCATGCTGGTCGCCCAGCGCACCAAGGAACTCGCACTGCTGCGAGCGATCGGCGCCAGCCGCAAGCAGATCACCCGCTCCGTGCTGGTCGAGGCACTGCTGGTCGGCCTGCTCGCCTCGGCGGCCGGGCTGCTCGCCGGCATCGGGATCGGCGCCGGCATGCAGACGGTGGTCAGCGCGATGGACGACACCATGCCGCAGGGCTCGCTGGTGATCAAGCCGCTCACCATCGCGGTGACCCTGCTGGTCGGCGTCCTGGTGACGGTGCTGTCCGCCCTGCTGCCGGCCGTGCGCGCCGCCCGGATCGCCCCGGTGGCCGCGATGAGCTCGACCGAGCAGCCGGCCACCCAGAAGAGCCTGCTGGTCCGCAACACGATCGGCCTGCTGTTCACGCTGGCCGGCGCGGGCTCCCTGGCCGCGGGCGCGGGCGGCAAGGAGTACAAGCTGGTCGGGCTCGGCGCGGGCACCCTGCTGATCGGCGTGTTCGTGCTGACCCCGCTGCTGGCCCGGCCGCTGATCGCGCTGTTCGCCCCGCTGCTGCGCAAGGTCTACGGCACGCCGGGCAAGCTGGCCCAGGAGAACGCGATCCGCAACCCGCGCCGGACGGCGGCCACCGCCTCGGCGCTGACCATCGGCGTCACCCTGATCACCGCGCTGACCGTGGTCGGCGCCTCGGTGAACAAGGCCGTCGACGCGGCGACCGCGGACGACCTCAAGGCCGACTACACGGTCGCCATGCAGAACGGCTCGAAGCTCTCCCCCGAGGTCGCCGGCCAGATCGCCAAGGCGCCCGGCGTCAGCGCCATGAGCGTGATGCGCGAAATCCGGGTGACGACCGACAAGGGCGACTCCGACTACGAGTTCCTGACGGGCGTCGACGCCGCGACCATCGGCCAGCTGGCCACCGTCAAGGTCAAGGACGGTTCGGCGGACGCCCTCAAGCAGGGCAAGCTGATGATGAGCTCGGGCACCGCCGAGCGCCTCGGCTTCAAGGTCGGCGACACCATGGCCGTCACCTACCCGGACAAGACCAAGGGCTCGCTCACCGTCGGCGCCGTGCTGGAGGCCAACAGCGCGCTGGCCAACATCGTCGCCCCGGACAACGTGGTGGGCCCGCACGCGCTGCCCGGCTCCGGCCCGGCGAAGGTCCTGGTGAAGGGCGCCAACGGCGCGGACGAGAAGCTGAAGCAGGCGCTGCGCGATGCGACCGGCGGCAACCCGCTGATCGCCGTCAAGGGCGAGAAGGACATCAAGGCGGAGAACCGTCAGCTGATCACCGGCATGCTGAACATGATGTACGGGCTGCTCGGGATGGCCGTGGTGATCGCGGTGCTCGGCGTGGTCAACACCATGGCGATGTCGGTGTTCGAACGGCGCCGGGAGATCGGCATGCTGCGGGCGATCGGCCTGGACCGGATCGGCATCCGCCGGATGGTCCGGCTGGAGTCGCTGCTGATCGCGCTGTTCGGCGGCGCGGTCGGGATCGGGCTCGGGATCCTGGTGGCCTGGGCGGGCACCCGCACGATGGCGGACTCGCTCAAGAACATCACCACCGTGGTGCCGCCGCTGCAGATCCTCGGCTTCCTGGTCGCGGCCGCGGTGATCGGCCTGCTGGCCGCCCTCTGGCCGGCCCACCGGGCCGCCCGGATGGACATCCTGGGCGCGATCAAGAGCGAGTAGGCGCCCCCCGCGCAAGCGCGCCGGAGCCCCGGACGGTCCTCGCGAAGCGGCGCGCGTCCAGGCGGACGGGCAGGGCGGCGGGCAGGTCCAGCTCGACCCGGTCGCTCCAGCCACGCAGGTC
>NZ_JBFBNR010000098.1:0-3551 GCF_040687675.1 Kitasatospora sp. NPDC056731 | reverse complement strand
GATGATCACCCGGTGATACGCATGCAGCCGGCCCTCGATGTCGCCGCAGGGCAACCGTGACCAGCTTCCTGACCCACCGGGCCCGGGTGCACGACTCAGACCGGGGCGTATGCCCGGCTTGCACTCGTGTCCCGTCCTGCGGCCCACCCGGCCCGCCGTGCCCGCACCCACCTGTGAAGTTCGGCCGTGGTGTCAGCAGCGGCGCGAAGCCGTACCGTCCGGTGTCGCGTTCGCCGTATCTCCTGTGCGTTTCTGATCTTGCTACTCGGGTGCCGATGGGATGGGCCGGCGCTGCCCGCCGCGTCCCCGTGGCCGGGGCCCCGGGTGGAGAGTCGGCAACCGGTGATCGGTCGGCCGTACAGCCGCCCGATCACCGGGCCTGGCAGGGGTTAGTGCCAGTCGAGGCCGTGTGCGGCGAGCCGGTCGAGCTGTTCGCCGGTCAGCTTGGCCCGGCGGGTCTTCACGTTCGAAATCCACACCCCGAGCCGTACCTGCACCGTCCCACCGCCGTCCTCGACCAGGCCTCCACCGCCGTCGGCCCGGCCACCGTCGTCGCCATGGCCGCTGTCGGGGATCTCTTCGATGTGGCTGCGTGGCACGGTCACCGTCCCGGTGCGTTCGCGGTACTGGGCGAGCGCGACCAGCCCGCGGTCGAACGCGCTCACCTTCCCAGCGCCGGTCTTGCGCCCACCCGCGCCGCCCTTCGCTGGGCCTTCCCCGGCTCCGGCCGGGGCCGCCAGCGGCTGGACACCGAACTGGGCCAGGCGCTGCTGCTGCCCGTCCATCAGGCCCTGCCAGACGACGTGCTGGCGCTGGCGTTCCAACCACCGCCCCACATCCAGCCCGTGCACCGTCACCCCGGGCAACAGGTCCGCCAGCTGCGCCCCGCCCTGGACGCACTCGGTCACGGCGGCGTAGTGGCGCTGCCAGTCCAGCGGCCACCCGGGGTTCCAGCCCGGATCGATCCCGGCCAACGCCTCCACCCGGTCAGGACGCCCGCCCAGGACGCCGGGGCGACGCTGGTTGGACAGCCACTGCCCCACAGACTTGTCCAACGCCGTCGCTGTACGGGGAGCGGCCAGCGTCCCGTGGTGCTCGAAGTAGACCCGGCACGCGGCCAAGTTCTCCTCCCACGCCGCGTCCAACGGATCCCACACCATCCCCAGGGCCTCCAGCCGCTCGACCCGTTTACCCTCCATCAACCCGGCCGCGTACGCCTTGCGCTGCTCACTCACCCAGTGCCCCAACGGGTACGCCTTCGCGTACTCCAACCCCTCCCTCGCGGCCTCGCGGTGGTCGAACGGCACCCGCAGATGCCCCTCCCGCTTCGAGTACCTCTCGGCCGCCGACCAACCACGAGCCCAGTCCTGCCGCTCCGTGTCGATCACATTGAACGACACCCACCGCGCAACCATCACCGGATCCCTGGGAGCCGAGAAACGCAGCAGCAACCGGCTTTCCTGCTCGCCCTCCTGCGGCTCCGAACCGATATCCATGGACGGCTCAACCACATTCGTCTGCTCGACCTGAGGAATCGCCAGCAACTCCACAGCCTCCTCATCATGAGCCCGCAGCGCCTGAAGCACACTCACCAAAGGCCGGTAACTCCCAGAGGTGAACATGTCCTGCGGTGCCTCGCCCTCCTCAAGGAACACCGGCACGATCAGCGACGCCAGCTTCCCCTCACCGGGCTTCTGCCGCAGCGCCCGCCCGACCGCCTGCACGATGTCGTGCGGCGCCCCCTTCGGATCCAACAGCGCCACCGAGTCCACCGCCCGGATGTCCACGCCCTCACCCAGCACCCGACACTGCGCCAGCACCGCCCGCCGCGCGCTGCGCCCGAACTCCGCCAGCACCCGCTGGCGTCGCTCGCCGGCGTGCTCGCCCTTAAGCCAGTCCCCCCAGACCCGCTCCGGGTAGAACTCGGGGTCACCAGCGTGCAGCTTCGCCGCCACGGCCGGCAGGCCCTCCGCGAACGCCTGCGCCTCGATGGTCCGGTGATGGAAGGTGATCATCGTCTGCAACGCGTGCTGCGCCATGGTGTGGAGCATCGCGGCCTGGAGCGCGCCGAGCCGCTGGCCCCGGATCTCCTCGCTGCGCTTCTCGGGGCTCATCAGGCGCTCGGGGGTGACGACCGGGTCGGTGAGCTCGACCACGATGATCTGGTACCTGGCGAGAAGCCCCCGCTTCACCGCCTCGGACAGCGGAAGCTTCCACGCCACCGGCCCGAAGATCGCCTCGTCGTCCATGGACGCGGCCATCTCCTGCGGCAATCGCTCAAGCCGCTCCCCCTCCCGCAGCTCCCACGACGGCGCCGGCCTCTCCTGCCAGATACGCGGGGTCGCCGTCGCGTACAGACGCCGTGCCGCCGGGATCACGTCCTGGTGGTGGATATCCGCCCACGCCTTCCCCAGACTCCCCGACGTGCGGTGCGCCTCGTCGACCACGGCCAGGTCCAGCGGGTCCAGACGCTTGCCGTAGGCGCCCTCGAACGCCTCCGCGAGCACCCCCAGCGAGCTGTAGGTCGCGAACATGGTCACCGGCCCCGAGCCGTGCCACATCGCCAGCCGGATCGGGTTCGTCGTGCACCGGACGTCCATCGACCAGAGTTCGACGTCGTCCTCCATCGAGCACACCGCGACCGCCGGCCCCGTGTGCCCGACCTCCCGCCACGACTTGATGGTCTGCCCCAGCAACGCCAGCGTCGGTACCAGGACGAGTGTCCGGCCACGCGGCACCATCCGCCGCGCGGCCGCCGCGCAGATGTACGTCTTCCCGGTCCCGCAGGCCGCGTGAATCTGTGCCCGCAGCCCGTCCGCTGGAATCGCCATGCCCGGCGGGATGTCCAGCGCGCGAATGATCGCGTCGACCGCCTCGACCTGGTGGTCCCGCAACTCGATGGGCATGTCCCCGATCCTTCCATGGAATGCTGGAGGGGATTTCCTCGACCGCACGAAGCCCGCAAGAGAGCCGAATACGGGGGGTGCACCTGCAACACTGACTCTACACAGTGCATCGCTGTGATGCATCAGACTTGCTGAAGGTTCCAGCTCCGGGGTGATGCACGGCACTGTTCGGGAATGAAACCGGCCCGAAGGTGGCATGCTTTCTCGGACGATGATTTTGGGGGTGGGTGGTGACGGGCGTTCAGGGTGGGCGGAGCGAAGCGGAGTCCACTGGGCTCGACAGGGGCGCCGGCCTTGACCGATGGTGAGGTGATGGAGAGTGAACTGCCAGGAGTCAACAGGGATTCCTGAGCTTACACAGTGCCGCACATGATGCACCAGCCCTCCCAGCCAGCCAAAGGATTCCCGCTTGCGGGAATCCCGGTAAACCCGCGAAGCGGGTTTACTTATCGCTTTTGAATTCCGCTTGCGGAATTCTATTCCCGCGCTTGCGCGGGAATTTCGCCGAAGCGAAGCGGAGGCGTGCCCTGCCCGGCGGCTTGCCGCCGGGGTACCCGCTCTCGCGCGTACCCACCGGGTGCCCGGCGCCCAGGTGGTGCTGGACACCGGCTCGGAGGTCCTCGCCCTGCACACCGGTGTGGCCGA
>NZ_JBFBNR010000097.1:0-3999 GCF_040687675.1 Kitasatospora sp. NPDC056731 | reverse complement strand
TAGGAGCCATCAACGTTCTACGGGCCGGGCTGGCCCGTCGCGACGCCCGCCAGGGTTAACGAGAAGCCCCGGCGTTTACGCCGAGGAGGAGTCACCGAGGACAGCCTCAAGCGCCTGCGCACCGACCGCCTGGACATCGTCTGGGTCCACGACATCGCCCAGGACTTCCACGGCGACCAGTGGCTGGCCAAGTTCGAGGAGGCCCGCACCGGCGCCTTCCGAGTCCTGTCCCGCCTGCGCGACGGGGGCGTCATCGGGGCCTGGGGCCTCGGCGTCAACAAGACCGAGCCGATCGAGCTCACCCTGTCCCTCGACGAGCCCCGCCCGGACGGCTTCCTCCTCGCCGGCCGCTACATCCTCCTCGACCACGAGCACGCCCTCCAGCGCCTGCTGCCGATGGCACAGGAGCAGGGCGTCGGCATGGTCGTCGGCGGCCCCTACAGCTCCGGCATCCTCGCCGGCGGCACCCACTTCGAGTACCAGGAAGCCCCTGCGCACATCATCGAGCGCGTCACCCGGCTCAAGGACCTCGCCGCGGAGCACGGCGTGAGCATCAAGGCCGCCGCCCTGCAGTTCTCCCTCGCCCACCCGGTCACCGCCGCGGTCGTCGCCGGCGCCACCAAGCCCAGCCGCATCGCCGAGGACCAGGCGGCGCTCAACGAGACCGTCCCCGCCGCGTTCTGGCAGGAGCTGCGCTCCGCCGAACTCGTCAGCCCGGCCGCCCCGCTGCCGTACGGCGCCTGAACCACCCCCGACCCGTCAGGAAATCCGATCATGGCCTCCACCTCCGTCAGCCGCATCGTCCCCGCCTCCCCCGACACGGTGTGGAACCTCATCGGCGGCTTCGACTCCCTCCCCGACTGGCTCCCGTACATTCCCGAGAGCACCGCCCTCGCAGGCGGCCGCGTCCGCCGCCTGCGCAACCCCGAGGGCGGGACCATCATCGAGCGCCTCGTCGCCTTCAACGAGGCCGAGCGCCACTACAGCTACGCCATCCTGGAAGCCCCGTTCCCCGTCAATGGCTACGTCTCCACGATCCGCGTCCACGCCGTCCCCGGCCAGGAGAACGCCGCCGAGGTCCAGTGGTCCGGCCGCTTCAACCCCGACGGCGCCACCGAGGCCGAGGCCGTGGCCCTCTTCACCACCATTCACCGCGACGGCCTCGCGGCCCTCCACACCACCCTCGCCGCCTGAGACCCCTTCCTCCTGCAAGCCCGGGTACGCCCCCCGCGTACCCGGGCTGCCGGTCCGTTCGGCGAGCGTCCGCCATTCTCCGAACTAAGCTTGACTCTGCCGAGGACCTTGAGCCGTGGTCAGCTGCCGAGCGTTCGCCAGGACTTCGACCGGGGGATCCCCTGCTGATCCAGGAAGGCCTGGAAAGCGGTCGGCGATCTAGGTGAAGAGGTTCGGTGACTCGCATGTACGAAGAGGGATTTGATGTTCCGTATCGACTTTGACCGAAGCTCGATGCGAGCACCGTCCGAGAAGCAGATGACATCTCTTGGCTCGACCAGCGAGATGAATCTTCGATACGCATACTTCGAAACAGATGCACAGCTCGCCGCGGAAGGCCTGGATGAGTCCTTCAGGATCATTCCCATCCTGGACTTCATGTTCTGCCTGATCCTGGCAGCCGACAAGGTGGGGAACGGAGAGACAGGAGAAGTTGATTTCACCGAAAACTCCGCGTCCATCACGTTCCAGCCCGAGGGTTCGAGCCTGACGATCCTGTGCTCCTGGAACCCTGCGCCGGGCCGATGCAGCACTGACGACTTCATGCGCGGCACCCTCCAGTTTGCCACGGAAGGGCTGGAGTTCATTGTCGAGAAGTATCCGGGCTTCGCGGAGAATCCGACCCGCCACAAGCTTCTGGCGATGAAGGCGCGACTGGAATCGGGGCTGGAGCACCAGCCGTGCTAGTCAACTGGCCCGGCCTGCGACCTGGTCGATTGCGGGGATACCCAGGAATACAGGTGATTCCTTGAGTTGCCGCTGCGCCTTGGTTTGCGCAACCTTCTCTTCTGCGGCAGCAAAGCTGAAACCGAGTTGTTCGACGTGGCCAAGCCAGCCCTCGCCTTCAGCCTCAGTGATTCTGTCATTCAGGTGACATGTTGTTCGAGCACTCCGACGCCGACAGCGTTCTCCGGTTGGTGACGTCTGGAGCGGTTCGCGCTCGCGCCGAACTGGCCGGGGCGTGGCCTGCGATGCGGCCGTGCTCGGCTGACAGCGGCCGGCCTGCTGGCCCTTGCAGCAAGCGGCCGGGCGGGGTGAGGCGGTCCAGGGCCTTGACCCCGGATGTTGGACACCAGACACACTTGGATCTTGATGGTCCGGGTGGACAGGAGTCCTGCACCGATGGTGATGAAGCACTACCCGCCGCAGTTCAAGGTGGATGTGGTCGCGTTGTACCAGTCTCGGCCGGGGGGCGACGATCAAGTCGGTCGCCGAGGACCTGGGGGTGAACACCGAGACACTGCGCAATTGGATCCGGGCCGCTGACGGCCAGCGTCCCGGCGCTCACTCGGCGTCCGGGGCGGTCGTGTCGGCGCCGACCGTGGACCCTGTACAGGCCGAGCTCGCCGCCGCGCGCAAGAGGATCCGCGAGCTGGAGGAGGAGCGGGACATCCTGCGCAAGGCCGCCCGGTATTTCGCCGGGGAGACACGCTGGTAAACCGCTGCCAGTTCGTTGCCGACCACCAGCGCCGCTACGGCGTCAAGCGGCTGTGCCAGGTCCTGGGCATCGCCCGGTCCAGCTTCTACCACTGGCGCAGGTCCGCTCCCGCTCGGGCGGCCAGGGAGGCCACGGACGCGAAACTCACCGGGCGGATACGCGCGGTCCACGCCGCCTCGGACGGCACCTACGGCGTCCCCAGGATCACCGCCGAGCTCCGCGACGGCGGTGAGGTGATCAACCACAAGAAGGTCGCCCGACTGATGAAGGCCGCCCGGATCGCCGGACTGCGACTGCGACGCAAGCACCGCACGACCATCAGCGATCCGGCCGCCGCGAAGGCACCGGACCTGGTCGGCAGGGTGTTCACCGCTGACGAGCCGAACCGGAAGTACGTCGGCGACATCGCCTATCTGCCGGTGGGCGGCGGCCGGTTCTGCTACCTCGCGACCATGATCGACCTCGCCTCCCGGCGGCTCGCAGGCTGGGCCGTTGCGGACCACATGCGTACGGACCTGGTCCTCGATGCCCTGGCAGCGGCCGAACGGACCCGGGGCAGCCTCGCCGGCGCGGTGATCCACACCGACCACGGGTCGTAATATACGAGGCGGGCCTTCGCCGAGGCCTGCCGCCGAGCCGGTGCCGTCCAGTCGATGAGCGCGGTCGGCTCCAGCGCGGACAACGCCGCCGCGGAGAGCTTCAACGCGACGATGAAACGCGAGACGCTCCAGGGCCGCAGAGGCTGGACCAGCGAATGCGAAGCCCGCCTCGAACTCTTCCGCTGGCTGCACCGCTACAACACCGTCCGCCGCCACTCCCGCCTCGGACACCGCAGCCCCATCGCCTACGAGACCGCACTCCACATAACATCAACTACGCTCGCCCAAGCCGCATAACCCCGTGTCCAACATCCGGGGTCAAGGCCCGTTCGGGTCCTCGCCCGCCTGTGCGACACCTGCATCTACCGGTCGGGCAACCTGATGAACCTCGCACCCGGCCGCCTACGACAGCTCGCCGCCGAAGCCTTCGCCGCCAACGGGCACATCGTCGGCCACTCGACTCTGCCTGCCCTCGCGCCGCCCGGGACGAAGGCCGCAATCTGCCGAGGCTTCGCCAACGCCCATGGCCGCGCCATCCTCGCGCTGCGCATCGCCGCCGGCCGAGCCGAACTATTACTGACCTTGGCGCTTCGAGGTGATTGGCCTGTTTGTGTAGCTGACTGGCGGTCATTTGCGCGCTATGCCGTTGGTATGCGCTATGCGGATGGGGGCGGACTGACGGCGAAGGCACGTCAGCGCCGCGAGGCGGTGCGGCTGGAGGCCGCCGCG
>NZ_JBFBNR010000096.1:0-4058 GCF_040687675.1 Kitasatospora sp. NPDC056731 | reverse complement strand
GGTACTGCAGGGGGGACCCTGTGGGAGAGTAGGACGCCGCCGAACAATCATTCACAGAGAACCCCCATCCGGGAAACCGGATGGGGGTTCTTTGCGTTGTGATTCACTCGTCCTGGAATTCTTCGTCCTCTTCCCACCGCCGCGATTGTGCCTGGGCCGACGCCCGGCCATCGGGTTGAGGCGGTACCGCCGCCGTTCCCCACGCCGGCCGGGTCAGCCAGGCGTCTCTGTCGTTGGTGAGCCGGGCGATGCCCGTCCCGTCCGGCCGCATGGTGTAGAGGTCGGCCCCGGAGCCGGCGGGGTCCTGGGCGAAGACGATGGACTTGCCGTCGGGCGCGTAGGCGGCGGTGCCGTAGAAGACGTTGGACGGGGCGGGAGTCAGCGCGCCGATGGCGGTGCCGTCGGGGTGGACGGTGTAGATACCGCCGCCGGGGGCGTCGGCGCGGCCGGCCGGGTAGGTGGTGAAGAGGATCTGGGTGCCGTCGGGGGACCAGTTGGCGCGGTCTCCGGCGCGCAGTTCCCAGGGGGTGAGCTGCCGGAGCCCGGTGCCGTCCGCGGCGACGACGTAGATGGCGCGGCTGTTGGCGGGCTGACCGGTGGCATTGGTGCGGTACTCGAAGGTGAGTTGTTTGCCGTCGGGTGACCAGCTGGGGTTGCTGACCTGCCCGGAGTACGGCTTGTCGTTGGTGAGGAAGGTGAGCCGCTGGACGTCGGTGCCGTCGGGGCTCATCAGGTAGAGGTCCGAGTACTGGACCTGGTATTTGTCGGCCGGGTCGAGGGCGCCCCAGGAGCGGCTGAAGGCGAGTTGCTTGCCGTTGGGCGAGTAGGCGGGGGCGCGTTCGTCCTCGTTGGCGCAGTCGGCGGTGCCGGTCTCGCAGAGCTGGCCGATCTGGTGGGCTTCGTCGCCGGTGGTGGAGACCGTCCAGAGGCGGGCGGCGCCGCTCCGTGGGTCGGTCCGGTCGAAGGCGATCGTGCTGCCGTCCGGGGACCAGTCGGGGCGGTCGTCGCGCGTGCGGTCGGGCGGCTGGGTGACCTGGTGCCAGCTGGTGCCGTCGGGTGCGAGGGTGACGATGGCGCTGGTGGTGCGGGCGGCGTTGAGGAATTCCCCGCCGACGATCAGACCGTTGTGCGCGGGGACCGCAGGCGTTCCGGCGGCGGCGCCGACCACACCGGGGCTCGCGGCGGTGGTCGTCGGCTCGGGTGCGGTGGAGGGGGCGTCCGCTTGGATCTCGGACAGGGGGATCTCACCGGGTTCGGCGCCGCACCCGGTGAGCAGGGCGCTCAGCAGCAGAAGGCCCGCACCGGCGCTGGCGCGGGTGCGGGCCTCGGGTGTGGACCTGGGGGACTGCCCTGTGCGGGTCATCCGTGTCATATCCGCTCCGACCTTTCCGACCTCTCCGGCGTTCGCTCCGTCTCCGATGCAGGACGAAGGCCCCTCAAAGGGGCTGTCACTGTGTCAGACGGGGAGCGTCGGCGACCGGGCGACACGCGACGCCTGGCGTTTGGTCGGTCACACGGAGTAGAAGGTCTCGCGGAGTGGCGAAGTGGAGCGCCGGTGCGGGGTGGAACAGGGGCGAGGTGGAACCCGGGCGGGGCCGGTCAGCCCCGGGCGGCGCGGCGCTCGGCCTTGGCGAGGGCCTCCGCCTCGTCCTCGGCCTCGGCGACCTCCAGGGTGGGCGCGGTGCCGTCGAGGTGGGTGGGCAGCCACCAGGTGTCGTCCGGGCCGGAGGGCTTGCCGGGGTACTCGCGCTGGGCCCGGTCGAGCATCTCGCTCATGGCCGCGCGCAGCCGTCTGGTGACCATGACGGGCTTGTCGTCCGGGCCCAGGTGAATCGGTTCGCCGATCATGATGGTGACGGGGACGTGGCGCTTGGTCAGGGTCTTCGGGCGGCCCTTGGTCCAGAGCTGCTGGGTGCCCCAGAGGATGACGGGCAGCAGCGGGGTGCCGGAGTCGGCGGCCATCCGGGCGGCGCCGGTCTTGAACTTCTTCAGCATGAACGAGCGGCTGATGGTCGCCTCGGGGAACACCCCGACGACCTCGCCGGCCTTGAGGGCGCGCACGGCGGCCTCGTACGCGGGCTGCCCGTCGGTGCGGTCGACCGGGATGTGCTTCATGCCGCGCATCAGCGGGCCGGAGACCCGGTGCTTGAAGACGTCGTCCTTGGCCATGAAACGGGTCTTGCGCTTGCCGCCGCGGTAGGCGCCGAGGCCGGCGAAGAGGAAGTCCAGGTAGCTGATGTGATTGCTGACCAGTACGGCTCCGCCCCTGGCGGGGATGTTCTCGGCGCCTACGATCTTGATCCGCACGTCGAGCGCACGGAAGGCGGTGAGTGCGGCGCCGATCACCGGCGGGTACACGAACTCTGCCACGGTCAGTCCTGACTTCCACGGGCCGGAGCCCGGTACGGCGGGTACCCGCGTCGCTGAGTGGGGGCCGACCGGAGCGCGGCACGCCGCGGCGGTCACGGGTGATTCACGGAGATGATCCCCCGAACGAGTGCCTGCTGTCACCTGAGCCGTGCGGTCAAGCGGATATTCGCGGTGTGATCTCCGTGATGAGTTCGGGTGGGAACTTTTCCCTCCCCGGCGACCTGGAGGCCCGGTCCGTCCCGAAGGCCCAGGGGCCCAGGGTTGCGGTCAGGCTCCGGCGCCGAGGCGCCCCTGGGCGCGCCGGACGAGGGGGTAGATCTCGCGGCCGAGGCAGTAGCCGAACGCGGCGTTGAGGAAGGCCGCGGCCAGGGCGACCGCCGTGGCGAGTAGGCCGAGCCAGGCCACCCCGGTGAGGAAGCCGAGGGCGCCGACGGCGGCGAACACCAGGCCGACGCCCTGCGCGAAGCGGGGCGGCCGCTCGTCCTCGGTCTCGGAGGGCGGGGTCAGCCGGGGGAGGAGGAAGGCCTGGTAGAGCCAGCCGTAGGGGGAGAGCCGCAGGCCGCCGAACGCGCCGAGTGCGAAGACGAGGGCCTGGACGGCCAGCAGCACGTCGCTGCCGGTGATGAGGGCGGCGGCCAGGACGACAGAGGTGAGCGCGGCGGCGAAGCGGGGACCGCGAGGGTCGATCTGCACGAGGGCTCCGGGAGGGTCGCGACGGGCGGCGGCGGGGCGCGTCAGCGACAGCGGGTGGTGGTGGCCCGGCCCAGGTCGACGACGCGGCGGGAGGTCAGCAACGGCGGTGCGGTGCGGTCGGATTCCACCCGGCGATCGTACGCGGGCCCGGCTCGGTGGTCGACCTCCCTTTCGGGGCCCGGGGCCGCTGCCGCAGACTGGGGGATGGCCGGGTTGGTGGTGTACGTCGTCGTGCCGGCGCCGGCGACCGCCTCCTGGCTGCTACGGGTACGGCGCGACGGGAGGCTGAGGGTGCGCACCAACGGCGGGGCGGTACGGCTGTCGGAGGCGGAGCTGGGCGGGGCGCTCGGCGAGCGGGCGACGCTGGTTCAGTTCTCGACGGCGTTCTGTCAGCCGTGCCGGGCCACCCGCCGGGTGCTCGCGGAGGTGGCCGGCATGGTCGACGGGGTGGCGCACGTCGAGGTGGACGCCGAGGAGCGGCTGGAGCTGGTCCGCCGGCTGGAGATCCTGCGCACGCCGACCGTCCTGGTGCTGGACGGGGGTGGCCGGGTGGTGCGCCGGGCGGCCGGACTGCCGCGCAAGGTGGACGTGATCGCGGCGCTCGGCGAGACGGTGTGAGCCGGGGCCCCGGCGGTCCTGTGGCGGATATGTAGCCCGATCAGGTGGTGTCGGGGTTGCCCTGGGGCAGGATGGGCGCAGACGGAAGTGCAGCCGCCCGGCCTAAGCTACTGGCGAGTAGTGACCACTGGACTACTGCCGAGTATGCTGCCAGGAAGTTCCGGACCGGCACGGGAACTCGCTGCCCGGAGCGGGTGCGCACCGTGTTCGCGCCCCGCTTGCACAGCCGCAGCCGCCGGACGAGACCAGTACAGGAGACAGGCCGTGAGCTTGAGGATCGTTGTCTGTGTGAAGTACGTGCCGGACGCGACGGGTGACCGTCGGTTCGCGGACGACCACACCACCGACCGGGAGGGTGTGGACGGCCTTCTGTCGGA
>NZ_JBFBNR010000095.1:0-4453 GCF_040687675.1 Kitasatospora sp. NPDC056731 | reverse complement strand
CAGTGGAGTTGGCCCCGGCCACCGAGTCCGGTACACCCAGCGGCGCCGCCGGCCCCGGCCCGACGCGAATCGTCCTCGTACTGGACGTACTTGGGCGATTCGGGCGCGCGTCCAGGCGGGATGCCCGGAGTCGCGGGCCCGGCAAGATCGGCCGGACAGGACCTAGCAGCACTCGGCCTACGGCCGGCCCATGTACGACGGGTAGTAGCCGCTGCTGATCCCCGAGATCCGGATCAGCGTCCCCGGCCGCGCCGCCTCGACGTACTGGTTGTTGCCCAGGTAGATCGCCACGTGCTGGATGCCCCGCTTGGTGCCGTTGGGAGACCAGAACAGCAGGTCGCCCCGGCGCAGCTGGCCGGCACTGATGGGCGTGGTCGCCGCGTACTGGTCGTTGGCCACCCGCGGCAGGTTCACCCCGCCGCGCCGGAAGGCCTGCTGCACGAGGCCCGAGCAGTCGTACCCGTCCGGCCCGTTGCCCGCGGTCCGGAACGGCTTGCCCAGCTGGCTCAGCGCGAACTGCACGGCGGACTCGATGCCCTGGTCACCCGCCACCGCACCAGCGGCCGAGCCCGACGAGGACGACCCGGACGATCCGGACGACGACGGGGACCCGTCCCCCGTCCGCGCCACGTACACGTCGTAGTGCGTGGTCCAGCGCCACTCCCCCTTGCTGTTCTTGAACCAGTACCGCGACCCGTCCCACCCCTGCTTGATCCCGCCGCTCGACTTCGCACCCGTCGACGGGGACTTCGCCGCGGAGGAAGATCCGCCCCCTGTCCGCGCCACGTACACGTCGTAGTGCGTGGTCCAGCGCCACTGCCCCTGACTGTTCTTGAACCAGTACCGCGAGCCGTCCCACCCGGCGTGCGCCGGTGCCGACTCGGCGGCGGCGGGGCTGACGCCGGGGCCGACGCCGATCACACCCGCACCGGCCACGATCACGGCCACCATGCCTATCCCCCGGCGCACCCGCGCGGCCCGCGAGGGACGGACGGGACGGACGGGGCGGACGTCAGCCGCCCGCTGGTCGACGGTGGCGGCAGCGTGCTGCCCGGTCGGTTCGTCGGCGGCACCCGGCGCGCCGGTGTTGACGGTGGTCATCCTGCTGTCTTCCCTCACTGCTGCGAACTGCCGCCACGGGGGCGGCTGCGGAATCGGCTACGGACACGCACGTCCCGGTGAGACGGCACGTACGGCTCGGCAGACCCCGCCCGGCGCGCCACGGCCTCCGGTCGTGCGACCGGGAGCCGCGGCACGCCGGGCGGGGATTCAGTTCTGCCTGCGTGTCACGGTAGGCACGCGTCCGCTCACGGCGCGCAGTGGAGTGAGCCAATGGAAGGGTTCACGGCCGGTGAGCACCGACGGGGCATCAGGGTGAAGGCCAGTCATCGGGCCGCGGCCCGACGCCCCCTCGCCCCTGCTGGTCGGCCTCCGCCAGCAGCTGCTTCTTCAGCACCTTTCCCAGCGCGTTCCTGGGCAGTTCGGGCACCAGCACGACCCGGCGCGGCCGCTTGTGCGCGGACAGCCGCTCCGCCACGAAGGCCGTCAGCTGTTCCCCCGTCACGGCGCCGTCCGGGATGACGTACGCGACGATGGCCTGCCCGAGGTCCTCGTCCGGCGCACCGACCACCGCCGCGTCGGCGACCGCGGGGTGGTCGCGCAGCGCGGCCTCCACCTCGCCGGCGCCGATCCGGTAGCCGCCGCTCTTGATCAGGTCGACGGAGGCGCGACCGACGATCCGGTGGAAGCCGTCCTCACCGATCACGGCGACGTCCCCGGTGCGGAACCAGCCGTCCGCCGTCCAGGCCTCGGCATCCGCGTCGGGCCGGTTGAGGTACCCGCTGAACAGGGTCGGCCCGGCGACCTGCAACTCTCCGACGCTCTCCCCGTCGGAGGGCACCGGCGCGCCGTCCTCGCCGACCAGCCGGGTGCGCACCCCGTCCAGCGGCAGACCGACGCTGCCGGGCCGGCGCTCGCCGTCCGCCCGGGTGCTGACGGTGATCAGCGACTCGGTCATCCCGTAGCGCTCGATCGGGGCGTGCCCGGTGAGCGCAGCCAGCTTCTCGAACACCGGTACCGGCAGCGGCGCGCTGCCGGAGACCAGCAGCCGGGCCGAGGCCAGCCGACCCGCCGCCCCGGGGTCGGCCGCCACCCGGGACCAGACGGTCGGCACCCCGAAGTACAGGCTGCCGCCCGCGGCCGCGTACCCCGCCGGGGTGGGACGCCCGGTGTGCACGAGCCGGCTGCCGGTCCGCAGCGCGCCGAGGACGCCGAGGATCAGTCCGTGGACGTGGAACAGCGGCAGGCCGTGGACGAGGGTGTCCTCGGCGGTCCACTGCCAGGCCGCGGCGAGCGCGTCCAGGTCGGCGGCGACCGCCTGGCGCCGGATCACGGCTCCCTTGGGCGCCCCGGTGGTGCCGGAGGTGTAGAGGACGAAGCCGGTGGCGTCCGGCGCGGGCTCGGCGAACGTGGTGGCGGCGCGTTCCGTCGGGTCGACCGGCAGCCCCTCCACCTCACCCGGCACGACGTCACCCACGGCATGCGCGAGCAGCACCGCACCCGAGTCGCGCAGGATGTGCTCTCGCTCCTTGGGCCCGGAGTCGGGCGGCAGCGGCACCACGGGCACGCCCGCCAGCAGGCCGCCGACCACGGCGACGACCGTTTCGACGGCGGGCCGGGCGAGCACGGCGAGCGCGGGCGCACCGGCCACCCGGTCGGCGACGGCGGTCGCCGCGCCCAGCAGCTCCTCGCGGGACAGCGCCCGTCCATCGATCCGCAGCGCGTCCGCCGTGTCCCCGTAGTCGCCCTGAAGTGCGGTCAGCAGTGCCATGCTTCCGTCCTCGCCCTCGTCTCACGCTGTCGCGCCGACTCTACGGGCCGCATCCGGACCGTCCGTGGGCGGCGGTCACCGCACGCCTGGTCTGTACCGGCCTGTGCCGGCCTGGGACCGAAACGCCGGAGGGCGCGGCGCCGGATACCCGGTGCCACGCCCTCCCACTGTCGTGCGCGGGGATCAGCCCTTGCGGGCCTTCACCTCGGCGGTCAGCTGCGGCAGCACGGCGAACAGGTCGCCGACCACGCCGTAGTCGACCAGCTCGAAGATCGGGGCCTCCGGGTCCTTGTTGACCGCGACGATGGTCTTCGAGGTCTGCATGCCCGCCCGGTGCTGGATGGCGCCGGAGATGCCGGCCGCGATGTACAGCTGCGGCGAGACCTGCTTGCCGGTCTGGCCGACCTGGTTGCTGTGCGGGTACCAGCCCGCGTCGACGGCGGCACGCGAGGCACCGACGGCCGCGCCCAGCGCGTCCGCGAGCTCCTCGACGACGCCGAAGCCGGCCGCCTCGCCGACGCCGCGGCCGCCCGAGACCACGATCGCGGCCTCGGTCAGCTCCGGACGGCCGGTCGAGACCCGCGGGGTGCGCGAGGTGACCTTGGCCGCGTTACCGGTGAACTCCACCGCCACGTTCTCCACCGCACCCGCGCCCGCAACGGCCTCGGGGGCCACCGCGTTCGGCTTGACGGTGATCACCGGCACGCCCTTCGTCACCTTCGACTTCACCTGGAAGGACGCGGCGAACACCGACTGGGTGGCGACCGGGCCGCCGTCACCGGCCTCCAGGTCGATGGCGTCGGTGATGATGCCGGAGCCCAGGCGCAGTGCGACGCGGGCGGCGATCTCCTTGCCCTCGCCGGAGGAGGTGACCAGGACGGCGGCGGCGTCGCCGGCCTTGGCGATCTGGGTGAGGGCGTCCACCTTCGGGACGACCAGCTGGTCGGTGAACTCGGCGCCCTCGGCGACGTACACCTTGGCCGCACCGTACTCGGCGGCCTTGGCCGCGATGCCGGCGGCGGCAGCGCCGGCGCCCAGCACGACCGCGGACGGCTCGCCGATCCGGCGGGCCAGGGTCAGCAGTTCGAGGGCCGGCTTGCGGACCACACCGTCGGCGTGGTCCACCAGAACCAGGATCTCAGCCATGATTCGTTGCTCCTGATCGATCGTTGGATGCGCGAACGGGGGGAACTAGATGAACTTCTGGTCGGCGAGGAAGCCGGCGAGCTGCTTGCCGCCCTCGCCCTCGTCCTTGACGACCGTGCCCGCGGTCCGCGCCGGACGCGCCGCCACCGACTCCACCGCCGTCCACGCACCCGCCAGACCGACCTCGTCGGCCTCGATGCCCAGATCGTCCAGGTCCAGCGACTGGACCGGCTTCTTCTTCGCCGCCATGATCCCCTTGAACGACGGGTACCGGGCCTCACCCGACTGGTCCGTCACCGACACCACCGCCGGCAGCGCCGCCTCCACCAGCTCGGTCGCCGCGTCACCGTCACGACGGCCCCGCACCACACCGCCCTCGACCGACACCTCCGACAGCAGCGTCACCTGCGCCACGCCCAGCCGCTCCGCCAGCAGCGCCGGCAGCACACCCATCGAACCGTCCGTCGACGCCATCCC
>NZ_JBFBNR010000094.1:0-4701 GCF_040687675.1 Kitasatospora sp. NPDC056731 | reverse complement strand
GGCGTTGGGGTGCGTGCATCGCAAGGCGGAGGAGGGAGTCCATGCGGAGCATCGGCGACTGACGACAACGCGGCGAGGTGCGTGCCCCAACGCCGGCGCGCAGGCGGGAGTTTGAAGACACGCCCTGGGCTTGTTCTTTTTCTTCCGGCCTCGAACGGCGTCTCGAACGAGGTCGCTCACTTGGGGATTCGCCGGACACGAAGGCGGCCTTCGTCTGATCCTGTGCTCCGACCAAGGTGCACGTGACCACGACGAAGGCCGTGAGTGTGAGTCTGCCGTCTGCTGCTGTCCGGAGGGAAGCATTCGCGGAAGCGTCACGCTTCCGGGGTGAGTTCTACGAGTGTCTGACCGCCCGGCGTGACGAGTTGTTCGAACTCACCGACGCGGTGCTGTGTGCGGACGGTGCGGTGAAGTCCCCGGTGGACCTGACCCTGGTACCCGAGCACCGTCGTGGGCACGGAGCGATGTACGGCGGCCTGAACCACGGCCGGATCGACGTCGTCCGGCTGCGGACGGTGCTGGCAGGGCTGTCGCTACCGCGTTTCGACGGCGGGCGCCTGGTCCTGGCGGTCGATGTGTCGTCGTGGCTCCGCTCGGACGCGCCGTGCTCGGCGGAGCGGCTGTTCTGCCATGTCTACGGCCGGGCGAGGACGGCCTCGCAGTTCATTCCGGGCTGGCCCTACTCCTTCGTGGCCGTGCTGGAGCCGGGTGCCACGTCATGGACGGCGATTCTGGACGTGGTCCGGCTCGGCCCGGCGGACGATGCGACCGCGATCACCGCCGCCCAACTGAGAGGCGTCGTGGAGCGGCTCATCGCCGCCGGTCAGTGGCAAGCCGGGGACCCGGACATCGTGATCGTCAGCGACGCCGGTTATGACGTCACCCGCCTGGCCTGGGTCCTGCGCGATCTGCCGGTCGAACTGGTCGGCCGGGTCCGCTCCGACCGCGTGATGCGTCTGCCGAAGCCGCCGCGGATGCACGGCGTCAACGGCCGGCCGCCCAGGCACGGCCCGGAATTCCGCTTCTCCAAGCCGGAGACCTGGCCCGAGCCCGCGATCACCACGGTCACGGACACCACCAACTATGGCAAGGCCGAGACCCAGGCGTGGGACCGGGTCCACCCCCGGCTCACCCACCGCTCCTCATGGCTCGATCATGATGGTGAACTGCCCTTGGTGGAAGGGACGTTGATTCGGTTGAAGGTCGAGTATCTGTCGAAGGGCAGGGATGCCCCGCCGGTGTGGCTGTGGTCCTCGAAGACCGGCGCCACTCCGGACGATGTGGACCGCTTTTGGCAGGCATTTCTCCGCCGCTTCGATCTGGAGCACACCTTCCGCTTCGCGAAGCAGACCCTGGGATGGACCACCCCGAAACTCCGCACCCCCGAAGCGGCGGACCGCTGGACCTGGATCCTCATCGTCGCTCACACCCAGCTCCGGCTTGCCCGGTCCCTAGCCTCGGACCTCCGCCGACCCTGGGAGAGGCCCACCACCCCCGGCCGGCTCACCCCCGCCCGAGTCCGCCGGGGGTTCAGGAACATCCGCGCACACCTCGCCTGCCCGACCCGTGTCCCCAAACCCCGAGGCATCGGCCCCGGACGGCCACCTGGCGCCAAGAACAAACACCGCGCACCCCGCTACGACGTCGGCAAGACCGTCAAACGCCCCGAGACCCTCAAGGCCATCGGCAAGCCTGGAAGATCCTGGTAGATAAAGAACAAGCTGGGACGTCGGGGCGGTACTGGAGACGTTTGAGTCGATTGCGGACGAGCGTGGCAAGTCGATCGAGGGCGACGCTGGCGAGGTTCGCGAGGCCGTGCTTCACGTGGGCCCACAGGTACTCGACCGCGTTCAGCTCGGGTGCGTATGCGGGCAGGACGAACACCGTCAGCCAGCCCCGCGCGCTGATCAAGTCGCGCATGGCATAGGAGACGTGAGTGTTGAGCCGGTCCCAGACCAGCACGATCGGCGCCCTGACCAGCTGGTGGATCCCGTCGATCAGATCGATGTAGTCGCGCTCGGACAGGCTGCGGCGTTCGCCCTTGCGCCCGCTGTGGCGCCGCAGCCGGTGGCACAGTCGGGTCCGGGAGCCCGGGCGCATCGCGAGCAGTCCGGCGACCGAGACCCGTCCCGAGCCGCGGCCGGAGACCTTCACGACCGGGGTGATGCCACGCCGGCCCCACGTGCGGCCCTTGGGCGGTCTGCGGGTGAACCCTGCTTCGTCCTCGAAGCAGATCCAGCCGTCGAAGGCCGCCCTGGTGCTTTTACCTCCGCCCAGGTCACCTCCTGCCACGCGGTCACGGCCCGCTCGTCGCGTTCGGCGGCCCGCCGCGCGGGGACCTGCGGGCTGAAGCCGAGCCGGTGCATCAGGCGGGTGGCGCCCGAGACGCTGTAGGACACATGGAACTTCCGGCCGATCAGCGTCGCCACCCGCGCGCCGGTCCACACCTGGTCCTCGTCCCAGCCGTGAGCGGCAGGGCCCTGCTCCAGGTAGGCGGCCAGCTTCTCCTGGCAGCGCGCGGACAGCTTGCAACGCCGGCCGCTCGCGCCTCGTGAGGCCAGGGCCGCCACCCCGCCCTCCATCCAGTCCTGGTGCCACTGGTAGGCCGACTTCGAGCTCACCCGCAGCCTGCGGGCGACCCCCGGCGGCCCCAGCCCATCGGCGAACAACCCGGCGGCCTCCAGCCGCACCACCTCGCGGCGCTGGCGACCTTTCGCCGTCAGCCCGCCCCCATCCGCATATCGCATACCTACGGCATAGCGCGCAAATGACCGTCAGTCAGCTACACGAACAGGCCAATCACCCCGAAGCGCCGAAGTCAGTATCCCCCTTTCAGGTGGATTCTTCTTTCGCTCTGCGTGTCTGCGGGCAGCACCTTTGTGAGCACATGTTAGAAGCAGGTTGACAGAAGGGGTTCTCATGCGTCAGGTCAATACGTTGGTGTCCGGTGGGCGGTTCCGCAGGCGGGTGTCCGCGGTGCTGGTGGTGCTGGCGGTCACCGTGCCGGCGGCGTTGGTGCCCGCCGGCACGGTGACCGCTCAATCCGCCCCGAGGGTGACGGGCCAGTGGGCGGTCGCTTCCGACGTCTACTACCGGGAGTTCACTCCCGGGCTCCACCGGTTCTCCGTGCCGGAGGGCACGACCCGGATGACCGTGTACGCCTGGGGCCGTGGCGGCTCCGGTGGAGGCGGGGGAAGCGGCGGCGGAGGAGGAGGCGGAGGTGGCGGAGGCAGCTTCCCGCCCCTCGTCTCCAACCCCGTCGGTGGCGGTGGTGGCGGTGGCGGCGCGGGCGGCAGCGGCGGCGGAGCCGGTGGCAGCGGTGGCAGCGGCGGCTTCACGAAGTGCACATTCGCCGTCAAGCCCGGTGACCTGATCAGTCTCAATGTGGCCGTCGGCGGTTCCGGCGGCGCTGGCGGGGGAGGCGGCTCCGGCGGCGGTGGCGGCGCGGCCGGCTCCCTCTTGACCAGCGGTCTGGCCGGCTCCTCCGGGACATCCGGGCAGCAGGGGGGCGTCTACAGGTTCACCCCAGACACAGAAGTGAATGTGCCGAAGGGCATTGTGTTCGCTCACTCCGGCGGCAACGGGGGAGGCGGGGGCAGCGGTCCCTCCGGCGGAGGCGGGCGGGGCGGCGAGAACGGCAAGGTCGGCAACTCCGGTGGCGCGGGCGGTGCCGGAGGGGCCTCCGGCGGCAGCAGCGCGGGCGGCGCAGGAGGCGCGGGAGCCGCCGCCGCCGCTCCCGCTTTCTGCGACGAGTCAGGACCGCAACTGGGCGGCAACGCGGGGACCCCGGGACAGTCCGGCACCGCAGGGTTCCCCGGTGTCACCGGGGGGCAGGGCACGGCGGGCCGGCCTGCCCAGGGTGAACGCGGCGGAGCCGGCGGCAGCGGCGGAACCGGCTCCGCCGGGGCGGCCCCGCCGGCCACCCCGGCCGTCCCGTTCGCCCCGCCCCCCGGTACCGGCGTCGGAGGCGCCGCCGGAAACGGAGGGGCCGGGAACACCGGCGGCAAGGGAGGAAACGGTGGCGGCCCCTCCCCCCACCCCTCTTCACAGTCCGGCGCGTCCGGGGCAGCGGGCCAGAGCAGCCAGCAGGGCACCCCAGCAGGACCCGGACACGTCCTGATCGCGATCACGGTCGACTGATGGAACCGCCTTCCGGCCGAACCTGACCCGGGTCAGCGGCGGCTGTCGCCCGGCGCGAGCAGACTGATCAGCTCGGCTATCGCCGCCGGGGGCCTTGAAGCAACGGCGCATATTCTCCGGCTTCCTATGCCGGACTGGGCCATCAGTATCAGCTGCGCGCGCCTTGATCACGAGGCGCGCCAGGCCCGAAATGATGGTACTCGTGCAGGTCCCGGCCCGTGCTCTCCTCGCGCCGACAGCGATGTGCGCGACGAGCAGAGCGCGGGCCCGGCCGTATTCGAGAGCGGCCCGGCCCGGTGCCCGGGTTCGCCTGATCAGAGGCCCGGTTCCAGAAGCTGGCCCCCGGGTCAGCGGCGTGGAAACCTCCGGCCCAGGAGTCCAGCGGCCCGCGTGGCCAGAGCCTCTTGGTGAAAGGGGAAGGAGGCTGGGAGTCCGGTGACCAGGCGAGCGCGGCATCCTCCGCTGATACTGATCTCGGCGCTTCAGGGTGATGGTGGTGGGAGGTCGAGGGAGAGTCCGGTCCCGGCGAGGAAGCCGTCGAGGAGGTCGGAGCGGTACTGC
>NZ_JBFBNR010000093.1:0-4801 GCF_040687675.1 Kitasatospora sp. NPDC056731 | reverse complement strand
ACCTCACCAGCGGCACCCGCACCCTGGCCCACCTGACCACCTCCGCCCTGCTCGTCGGCGCCACCACCATCGAACCCTTCGGCACCCTGGGCCCCGCCGCCCACCCCGGCACCACCCCCGACACCGAACCCCTCACCCTCACCCACACCCTCACCCCCGCCGACGTCACCGCCTACGCCCACGCCGCCGGCGACCTCAACCCCCTGCACCTCGACGACGACGCCGCCCGCGCCGCAGGATTCCCCGCCGCCATCGCCCACGGCATGCACCTGGTCGCCCTCGCCACCGAGGAGATCACCGACCGCCACGCCGACGGCGACCCCACCCGCCTCACCGCCCTGGGCGCCCGCTTCGCCGCCCCCACCACCCCCGGCACCCCGCTGCGCCTGACCCTGCAGCCCTACGACCGGGGCACGGTGGTGCGCTTCACCGTCGCCACCCAGGCCGGCACCGCCGTCAAGGCCGGCTGGGCCGCCCTCACCCCGGCGGGGGAGTGAGACCCCGATGACCACACCCGCCGAACCCACCACGCCCGCCGCGTCCACCGCACCCGCCGTGCAGGCCCCGCCGCCGCTGTCGCTGCCCGACGCGTTCACCGCCCACGCCCGCACCCGGCCCGACGCCGTCGCCCTCCTGTGGCACGAGCGCGCCGTCACCTACCGCGAACTCGCCGAAACCGCCGAACGCGAACGGCTGCGCCTGCACACGCTGGACCTCGCCCCCGGCGAGCCGGTGGGCCTGCCCGCCGCCAAGTCCCCCGAGCAGATCGCCCTCGTCCTGGCCTGCCTGATCGAACGCCGCCCCTTCCTGCTGCCCTCCCCGCAGCTGGCCCCCGCCCTGCTCGCGGCCCTGTTCGCCCAGGCCGGCGCCCGCCACCTGCTCGCCCCCCTCGGCCAGGACGCCCCCGCCCTGCCCACCCTGGCCCGCCCCGCCCCCGTGCCCACCCTCGCCGCCGGCACCTCCTTCCTGCTCACCACCTCCGGCTCCACCGACCTGCCCAAGATCGTCCCCCTCGCGCAGGCCGCCGTCGACCGCTTCACCGCCTGGGCCCACGACACCTTCGACCTCGGGCCCGGCCGCGTCGTCGCCAACTACGCCCCCCTCAACTTCGACCTGTGCCTGCTCGACGTGTGGGCCACCCTCGCCGCCGGCGGCACCGTCCTGCTCATCGACCCCGCCCACGCACTCAACGCCCGCCACCTGCTCGCCCAGCTCACCCGCCACCGCCCGCACGTCCTCCAGGCCGTCCCCCTCGCCTACGCCCTCCTCGCCCAGGCCGCCGCCGCCCAGCCGGCAGGCCCGGCGGTGCTGGACAGCGTCGAGCACGCCGCGTTCACCGGCGACGCCATCGACGCCCGCACCCTGGCCGCACTGCCCGCCCTGCTGCCCGGCGCCGCGCTCTACAACATCTACGGCTGCACCGAGACCAACGACAGCTTCCTGCACCGCTTGGACCGCCTGGACGCCACCGCCGCCCTGCCGGTGCCCATCGGCACCCCCCTGCCCGGCGTGCGCACCCTGCTCGCCGCCCCCGACGGCACCCCCGTCACCGGCCCCGGCCGCGGCGAACTGTACGTCTCCACCCCCTTCCAGGCCGCCGGCTACCTGGACCGCTCCCGCGACACCGGCCGCTTCACCACCCAGCCCGAAGGCGCCGGGCCCGGACGGCGCTGGTTCCGCACCGGAGACCTGGCCGTCCGCGACGAACACGGCCGCCTGCACCTGACCGGACGCGCCGACTTCCAGGTCAAGGTCCGCGGCGTCGCCGTCAACACCGCCGAGGTCGAACGCGTCCTGCTCGCCCACCCCGAGGTCCGCGAGGCCGCCGTCGCCGCCGCCCCGGACCCGCTGACCGGCAAACGCCTGCACGCCGCCGTCCAACGCGCCGCCGGCTCCGCCCTCAACAGCCTCACCCTGCGCGAACACCTCGCCCGCAACCTGCCGCGCGCCGCCGTGCCCGAACGCCTGGCCATCCACGACGCCCCGCTGCCCAAGACCGCCACCGGCAAGGTCGACCGCAAGGCCGTCCTGCCCACCGCCTGACCAAGCCACCCGGCCCATCACCTGATGACGCCACCAAAACCCCACACACCCAAGGGAGTTGCGAGCCATGAGCAACATCGCCCAGATCAAGCGGTTCCTCATCGAGGAGTTCCTGCCCGACGTCACCCCCGAGCAACTCGCCGACGACCACGACCTGCTCTCCGACGGCGTCATCGACAGCCTGGGCGTCCTCAAGCTCATCGCCTGGGTCGAGGACCACTTCGCCCTGCCCGTCGACGACACCGACCTCGACCCCAACAACTTCCGCTCCGTCACCGCCATCGACGCCTTCATCACCCAGCGCCGCGCCGTCCCGGCCAGCGCCGTGGCAGGCGGCTGACCCGTGCACCCGGCCCTCACCGCCCTGCTCGCCGGGCACGACGTCGACCTGGACACCTGGCGCTCGTGGTGGGACCAGCTGGAGCAGCGCACCCCGGGCCCGGCCCGCGACAGCGACCGGGCCCAGGCCGCGGCCCTGCTGGCCGCCCTCACCACCCGCCTGCCCGCCCCCGACACCCTCGCCGCCTTCACCACCTCCCTGACCGAACGCAGCCCCCACCCCGGCCCCGCCCACCCCGCCAGCGTCAACATCGTCGGCACCGGCGGCGGCCCGGCCACCTTCAACCTCTCCACCGCCGCCGCCCTGACCGCCGCCGCCATGGGCGTACCCGTCGTCAAGACCGGCTCCCGCGCCTACACCAGCAGCGCCGGCTCCATCGACCTGCTCGAACGCCTCGGCATCACCCTCACCTCCTCCCACACCGCCACCGCCGACCACCTCGCCCGCCACGGCATCGCCTTCGCCGGCCCCCACGTCTACCCGCCCGCCCTCACCCGCCTGGCCCGCCTCCTCTTCCCACTCACCCTCAAACCCTTCGGACGCCTCCTCAACACCCTCGGCCCGCTGCTCGCCACCGTGCCCGTCACCGCCCAACTCACCGGCACCAGCGCCACCACCGACCTGCCCGCCCTGCGCCACCTCGCCCCCCGCACCCCCGGGCGCGCCGTGTGGCTGGCCACCAACACCGCCGGCGCCGACGAACTCCTGCCCTTCGCCGACAACACCCTGCACACCCCCGACACCACCCTCCACCTGCCCGCCGGCTCCATCGCCCCCGCCGACGGCACCCTGGCCGACCTCGCCCCCCACCCCGAGGACCTCACCGGCCACTTCCTGCAAGCCCTCGCCGGCCGCGCCGGCCCCACCGCCACCCACACCATCGCCCTCAACGCCGCCGCCCTCGCCCTCGCCTCGGGCCGCCACACCCACTGGCACACCGCCCACACCGCCGCCCTGGACGCCCTGGCCGACGGCGCCCCCCGCGCCCTGGCCGCCCGCCTGCGCGCCGACCACAAGGCCCCCGCCCATGCCTGACACCACGTTCTTCGCCGCCCGCGCCGACGGCCGCCCGCACCTGGCCCTGTTCCTCAACGCCGGAGACCCGCCCGCCCGCCTCACCGACCTGGCCCTCGTCCTGGAGGAGGAAGGCGTCGACGTCCTCGAACTCGCCGTCCCCTTCCCCAACTCGCCCACCGACGGCCCCGTCATCCGCCGCTCCGCCGACCGGGCCCTGGCCGCCGGCACCACCCTGGACACCGTCCTGGACGAACTCGCCACCCTGCGGCCCCAGTTGAAGAACATGAAGATCGCACTGCTCGCCGACTGGAGCCACAGCCTGCGCGCCGCCGACCCCGCCACCTGCGCCCGCGCCATCGCCCAGGCCGGCGCCGACGCCCTGCTCGTCCACGCCCTGCCGCCCCGCCTGCGCCCCGCCTGGCGCCAGGCCCTGCGCGAGGCCGCCCTGCCGCAGGTCGCCACCTGCTACCCGACCTCCACCCCCGAGGTCCTCACCGCCGCCGCCCGCGACGCCCACGACGCCTACGTCTACCTCGTCGCCCACTACGGCCGCTCCGGCACCACCCCCGCGGCAGGCCACCACACCCTGGCCGCCACCGTCGCCACCCTGCGCGCCGCCGCCCCCGCCACCCCGGTCGCCATCGGCTTCGGCGTCAAAAGCGCCGCCGACCTGGACGCGGTCGCCGCCGCCGGAGCCGACGCCGCGATCGTCGGCTCCGCCGCCGTCGCCCGCATCGAGACCGCCCTCACCGAGGGCCGCGACGCCGCCCAGGCGCTGCGCGCCCTCCTCCACGACCTCCGCCCGCCCGGGCCACCCCAGCCCGCCACGGCCGGACGCACCACCACCAGCACCACCGCCGTACCGCGCACCACCAGCACGAGCACCACCCCCGGCACCACCACCCTCGCCCGCTGACACGAAAGGCAGAACCAGCATGCTGATCCGCGACCTTGACGACGTCCAGACCGTCGAGTGGGGCAACGGCCTGTCCCGCCGCTTCCTGGTGGCCGGCGACAACCTCGGCTACACCCTCACCGACACCATCGTCAACGCCGGCACCAAGTCCCGCCTGGAGTACCGCAACCACCTGGAGGCGTGCTACTGCATCGCCGGTTCCGGCGAGGTCATCGCCATGGACGGCACCTCCCACCCCATCACCCCCGGCCGCCTCTACGCCCTCGACCAGCACGACGCCCACTACCTGGTCGCCAGCCCCCACGAGGACCTGCGCCTGGTCTGCGTCTTCTCCCCGGCCCTGCGCGGCGACGAGGTCCACCAGCTCGACGCCTCCTCCTCCTCCGCCTACTAGGGCGTGTCTGACAATTCCCGCCGGGCGCGCGACGCCGGGCATCCCGCCTGGACGCACCGGCGAAACGTCCAAGTACGGCCCAGTACGAGGA
>NZ_JBFBNR010000092.1:0-4894 GCF_040687675.1 Kitasatospora sp. NPDC056731 | reverse complement strand
CCCGGCCGTCCAGGCCGCCGCCGCCGTCTGACCGCCCGCCCGCCCGTACCACCTGCGCCGGGCGCCCCGGCCGTTCGCGGCCGGGGCGCCCGGAAGGGAACCATCATGCCCACCGCGACCCTCCCGGACCTGATCGCCCGGCACGCCCAGGAGCGCCCCGACGCCCTCGCCGTGACCGACGGCTCCACCGTTCTGACGTACCGTCAACTCCTCGACTCCTCCGCCCGGCTGGCCGCGACCCTGGCCGCCCGGGGGATCGGCCCCGGCAGCGCCGTCGGCCTGCTCTGCGCCCGCTCCACCCGCCTGGTCGTCGCCCAGCTCGCGATCTGGCGGACCGGCGCCCACGTCGTCCCGCTCGACCCGGCCTACCCGCGCCAGCGCATCGCCGAGATGACCGGGGACGCCGGAGTCCGGCTCGTCCTCGGTGACAAGACGCTGCTCGCCGAGGCCGGACTCGCCGAGGAGCAGACCCTCGCGCTGACCTCGACGCTCGTCCTGGCCGAGCCCGCCGCCCCGGCCGGGCACGGCCCCGACGCCGCCGGTGCGGCCGCCCCCGGCGCCGCCGAGCCGACCGCGCCCGCCCTGCTCTTCTACACCTCGGGCTCCACCGGCCGGCCCAAGGGCGTCATCGTCCCGCACAGCGCCGTCGCCGACCTGGTCACCGCCCAGGACGCGTTCACGCTCGGCCCCCGCGACCGGGTCCTGTTCCACTCCACGATCAGCTTCGACGCCTCCACCTTCGAGCTGTGGGCCCCGCTGGCGCGCGGCGCCGCCGTCGCCGTCTCGCCCTCCGACCGGCCCACCGCCGAGGAACTCGTCCGCGACATCGAGCGGTTCGGCGTCACCACGGTGTTCATCACCACCGCCCTGTTCCACCACCTGGCCGCCCGGCAGTCCCGGATCTTCGGCGTGCTGCGCACCCTGGCCGTCGGCGGCGAGGCCCTGTCGCCCGAGTACGCCGGGGCGGTGCTGCGCGCCTTCCCCTGGCTCGAACTCTTCAACGTCTACGGGCCGACCGAGGCCACCACCTTCACCACCCTGCACCGGATCACCCCGGCCGACTGCACCACCGGCCCGGTCCCGATCGGCCGGCCCTTCGGCGGCGCCCGCGCCCTCGTCCTCGACCAGGAGCTCGCCCCGGTGGCGCCCGGCACCGTCGGCGAACTGTGGATCGCCGGCGGCCGGCTCGCCCAGGGCTACCTGGACCGGCCGGAGCTGACCGCCGAGCGCTTCCGCGACCTGCCCGGCACCGGCCGCGCCTACCGCAGCGGCGACCTCGTCCGCCAACGCCCCGACGGCGCACTGGAGTTCCACGGCCGCACCGACGACCAGGTGAAGGTCCGCGGCTTCCGGATCGAACCCGGCGAGGTCGAGCACGCGCTGCTGCAGTTCCCCGAGGTCGCCGAGGCGGCCGTCGTGGTCCGCCGGCCCGGCCACACCGACGCCGCGCTCACCGCCTGCCTGGTCCTCGCCGACGGCAGCCGACCGGCCGTCGAAACCCTCCGCACCCGGCTCGCCGACCGGCTGCCCGCCCACCTGGTGCCCACCGCCTGGACCGTACTCGCCGCCCTGCCGCTGACCGGCACCGGCAAGATCGACCGCCGCGCCCTCGCCGCCGCCGACGAGACGGCCGCCGACGGACCGGGCACCGCCGCCGCCCTCACCCCGATCCAGCAGGCCGTCGCCACCGCCTGGACCCGCGCCCTGGAACGCCCGATCACCGACCCGGCCGCCGACTTCCTCGCCGAGGGCGGCCACTCGCTGCTCGCCATGTGGGTCGTCGACGACCTCCGCGAGGACCTCGGCGTCGAGCTCTCGCTCGCCGACTTCCTCGGCCACCCCACCGTCGCCGGCCAGGCCGACCTGCTCGAACGAGCCCTGCGCGCCGCGCACGACGACACCCCGCAAGGAGCCACCCGATGACCGCCGAGCACCCGGCCGTCGACCAGACCGCCGACCAGGCCGACCTGCTGCGCCGCGCCCGCCGCAACCGCCCCGCCGCGGGCGGGCGCCCGGCGGCCCCGCAGAGCGTGCCGGCCGGCCAGGGCGACGGCCCGGCCGGCCCCGCCCCGCTCTCGCACGCCCAGCAGCGGATGTGGCTGATGGACCACCTCGGCCAGGGCGGCGCCCTCTACAACGTCCCGCTCGCCACCCGCCTGCGCGGACCGCTCGACCCCGCCGCCCTCGCCACCGCCCTCACCGGCCTCACCGAGCGCCACGCCGTCCTGCGCACCCGCTACGGCCGCGAAGGCGACCAGCCGCACCAGCAGACCGACCCGGTCACCCCGGTGCTGCTGCGCACGGTGGACGCCACCTGGGAGAACGGCGCCGGGAACAACGCCCCCGCCCTGCTCGCCGCCGAGGCCGCCCGCCCCTTCGACCTCGCCACCGGCCCGGTCCTGCGCGCCCTGCTGCTGCGGCACGACCCGCAGGACCACACCCTGCTCCTGAACATCCACCACATCGCCGTCGACGGCGGCTCGCTGCCCGTCCTCGCCGCCGACCTGGCCGCCCTCTACGTCGCCGCCCGCGACGGCGTGACGCCCCAACTCCCGCCGCCCGGACCGTCGTACGCCGAGTACGCCCGCGAGGAGCGCACCCGCGACGCCGAACTCACCAGCGCCGCCGACGCCCGCGCCCGACACCTGGCCGGCGCCCGCCCGCTGCCGCTGCTGCGGCCCACCCCGCCCGGGGCGCGCGAGCGCCGGGCCACCCTGCACACCGCCCCGCTCGCCCCCGCCACCGTGGAGGGCCTGCGCCGGCTCGGCGCCCGGCACGGCGCCACCCTGTTCGCCGTCGTCCTGGCCGCCGCCTTCGCCACCCTGCGCACCGCCGCCGACCAGGCCGACCTCACCCTCGGCTGCGCCAGCGGCCAGCGCCTGCGGCCCGAACTGCGCCGCACCGTCGGCCTCGGCGTCAACACCCTCGCGGTGCGCGCCGACCTGGCCGGCGATCCCACCTTCACCGAGGTGCTCGGACGGGCCCGGACCGCGCTGCTCGACGCGCAGCAGCACCACGAGATCCCGTTCGACCTGATCGTCGAGCGGCTCGGCTCGGCGGCCCGCGGCGCCGACGGCACCCCGCTGCTCTCCGTCAGCTGCGACCTCGTCCACCCCGCCGAGCCGCTCACACTGCCCGGCCTCACCGCCGAAGACGTCGAACTCGACCTGGGCCTGGCCAAGTTCGGCCTCGCCCTGCTGGTCGAGGACGGCCCGCAGCCGCGCTGCCTGGTCCAGCACGACCGGGACGCCCTCGACGAGACCACCGCCGAGCACCTGCTCACCGCCTTCGCGGACCTGCTCGCCGCCGTCGCCGCCGACCCCGACCAGCCCCTCTCCGCGCTCCCCGGCACCCGCCTGGCCACCGCCCAGCACCCGGCCCTCGCCGCACTGTCGGCCGACCCCCGGGTGGTCGAGGCGGCCGTCGTCGAGACCGTTGACGGCCCGCCGCTCGCCTACGCCGTGGTGCGCGGCCCGGTCGCCCCGACCGGCGTCGAACTGCGCGCCGCCCTGCGCCGCCACCTCGCCCCCGCCCACCTGCCGGCCGCCGTCACCCTGCTGGACCGGCTGCCCCGGCACGCCGACGGAACCCCGGACCGCGGCCGGCTGCCCGGCGCGGCCCCGACCGCCCCCGAGCGGTCCGGCCCGCTCGACACCGTCCGGACGGCCTTCGGCGAACTGCTCGGCACCACCCCGCCCGCCGACGGCGACTTCTTCGCCCTCGGCGGCCACTCCCTGGTCGCCGTCCAGCTCGCCGAACGCCTGCGCACCCGCACCGGCCTGCCGCTCACCGGCCTGGACGTGCTGGAACAGCGCACCCCGCGCGCCCTCGCAGCCCTGCTCGCCACCCGCGAGGACGAGCGCCGCGCCGCCCCCGCCCGCACCGGCTCCCGCCCGGGCACCCGCACCCGCGCGGGCACCGTGCTGCTCACCGGCGCCACCGGCGGCGTCGGCGCGGCCGTCCTCCAGGAACTGATGGCCCAGGGCCGCCCGGTCCGGGCCCTGGTCCGGCCCGAGTCCGCGCACCTGCCCGCCCTGCACGGCGCCGAGCTGGCCGAGGGCGACCTCGCCGACCTCGACAGCCTGCGCCGCGCGGTCGAGGGCGTCGACGCCGTCATCCACGCCGCCTGCACCTTCACCGAGCACGCCGTCGACCTCGCCGCGATGCGCGCCCTGGTCGAGGGCTGGCGCGGCGGCCCGTTCGTCTTCGTCAGCAGCATCGACGCCTACGGCCGCCCGTCCGGCACCGACGTCCCCGAAGGTGGCCCGACCGGCGACCCGGTCAGCCCCTACGGGCAGGCCAAGCTGGACTGCGAGCGCATCCTGTTCGAGGCGGCCGCCACCGGCCGGGGCCCGGCCACCGTGGTCCGCGCCCCGATCGTCTGGGGCCCGCACCAGCGCCTGCGCGACCAGCTCCGCTGGGGCTCCACCGGCGACCTCTACCAGGCCGCCCTGGCCGGCCGCCCGATCGCCCTGCCCGCCCCCGCCCCCGGCGACCGCCCCACCTGGTACGGCGCCGCCTGGGTGCACTCCGCCGCCCTGGCCCGCGCGCTCGCCGCCTGCGTCGCCGACGGCAACCCGGCGGCCGGCCGGATCGTCAACGCCGTCAACGGGCACGTCTCCTGGGCGGACTTCACCGGCGAGCTCGTGCGCCTGCTCGACTCCGGCAGCCCGCTGGACCTGCGCCCCGACGCCGATCCCGAACTCCGCCGCCCCTGGCACTACCGCGCGGAGACCCTCGCCGCCCCGCTGAGCCCCGAGCCGGGCGAGGACTGGCGTACCGTCCTGGCGGCGATGGTCGGCTGACCTGCACCGCTCCGCGTCGCGGCACCGGCCACTCCCCAGTTCTCGCCGAGCCAATCGAGGAGGTCGGCCATCCGAACGTTTTCCGCAGT
>NZ_JBFBNR010000091.1:0-5170 GCF_040687675.1 Kitasatospora sp. NPDC056731 | reverse complement strand
CCGTCGTCACCCTCGACGCCCGCCGCCGCGACAGCGCCAAAAGCGCCCTCATCACCCTCGTCGAACACGCCCTCCTCGCCCGACTCCGATGACGGGCCGGACATCCGGACCCCGGGGGCCGTCGGCGTGACGGCCCCCGGGGCGGAGCCGCTACCGGCCGATGTCCTCCAGGGGCATCGCGCAAGACCCGCTGTATAAGCAGCGGATAACAGTTCGGTAGGCATTTTGTGATCAACAGTGACTCTGCGTGGTGAACTAGCGCCACTCAGCGCCAGAAGACCACGGTTTTGCTCCGTCATGTCGGTGAATGTCCCTATTGCGCCGACGCGGGGGCCATCCTGCGGCTGTTTGTCCCCCATCTCTGCACGTGCTGAAATTCCAGCTACCCCTGAAACCCTCGCGCCGGCCCACCGGTGACGGGCCAGGGCCCGGGGGTAGCGCTGGATTGATCCATGGCCGACAGTCGGCCGAGAGGTAGTTGTCGAGTGAGGCGTAAGCAGCAACCCGCCCCGCAGCGGCGCTCCGAGCCCCGCCGGAGCGAGCCGAACGGTACCGCAGCGGACCCGGCCGGATTCTCCGCTTTCACCCCCACCGAGGAGCGCTCCCAGGCCTCCCCGGCCCCGCAGCCCCCGGCCGCGTCCACGGAACCCCGCAGCGGCGGTCCGGACGGCGACGCCTCCAGGCGGTACGACTTCCTCCGCCCGCGCAACTGGCGCGTGCCGACCCGTCTGATCGCGATCCTGCTGATCCCCGTGATCATCAGCCTCGTCTTCGGCGGCCTCCGCGTGAACACCTCGGTCGACGGCTACATCAAGGCCTCCCGCGCCGAGAAGACCGCCGAGCTCGCCAAGGCGGCCACCGAGCTCGCCGAAGCGCTGGAGATCGAGCGCGACACCACGCTGATACCCCTGCTCACCAAGCAGGACCCGGACGGCAAGGTCGCCAAGATCCGCGCCAGCACGGACGCCGCGCTGAAGGCGTACGAGGCGGCCTACGCGGCCTCCGACAAGTCCGGTGAACTGCCGCGCCGCCACGAGGGCTTCCAGGCCCTGGTGGTCGACCTGCCGCACCTGCGGTCCAGCGCGTACGGATCCGAGCTGTTCGCCGGCGCCACCGTCAACGCCTACTCGGTGATGTTCGCCCCGCTGCTGTCCTACGACAACTCGGTCGGCCTCGGCTCCAGCAACGCCGCCAGCAAGGGCCGCGCGATCTACGCGATGTCCCTCGCCAAGGCCTCCGCCTCGACCCAGCGCGCGCTCATGCTGCACCTGCTGGTCGGCATCTCCCAGAACGCCACCACCCGGTTCGAGAACGCCGACGTGATCCAGCAGATCCTGGTCGCGGAGCGGCTGGAGCAGGTCTCGCTGACCGAGTTCAACACCGGCAGCGCCCCCGAGGACGCCCGCAAGTACGCCAACGCGCAGGTCGTCCAGGCCGCCGCGCAGGAGCGCTCGGCCTACAAGATGCCGAACGGCACCGCGCCCTCCATGCAGACCCTGCTCTCCCTCGGCGCCGCCTACAGCCAGGCCGCCGCCGAGGGCCAGAGCAAGGGCAAGGCCGCCGCCGACCAGGCCTACAAGGAGGCCAAGGACTCCGGTCTCACCCCGGAGAACTGGAACCAGGCCGCCAACACCCACATCCAGGCCCTGCGCGACACCGAGGTCCAGCTGCTGGACGACGTCCTCACGGACTCCCGCGGCCTCAAGGACAACGCGCTCTACGACGCCATCCTCAACACGATCATCGTCGTCGCGGCGCTCATCCTGGCCGGCCTGCTCACCGGCTACGTCGCCCGCTCGATGATCCTCGGCATGCGCACCCTGCGCAGCGCCGCCCTGGAGATCGCCGACCACCGCCTGCCGGACCTGGTCGAGAAGCTCTCCAAGACCGACCCCGACCGGGTCGACACCTCCGTCACCCCGATCCCGCTGCACGGCAAGGACGAGATCGGCGAGGTCGCCCGGGCGTTCGACCAGGTCCACCAGCAGGCCGTGGCGCTCGCCGCCGAGCAGGCCCTGCTGCGAGGGAACGTCAACGCGATCTTCACCAACCTGTCGCGTCGCAGCCAGGGCCTGATCCAGCGCCAGCTGGCGCTGATCACCGACCTGGAGAACAACGAGGCCGACCCGGACCAGCTGGAGAACCTCTTCAAGCTGGACCACCTCGCCACCCGCATGCGCCGCAACGGTGAGAACCTGCTCGTCCTCGCGGGCGAGGAGGCCGGCCGCCGCTGGAACACCCCGGTCCCGCTGGTCGACGTGCTCCGCGCCGCCTCCTCCGAGGTGGAGCAGTACGAGCGCGTCGAGCTGTCCGGCATCCCGGAGGTCGAGGTCGTCGGCGCCGCCGTGACCGACCTCGTCCACCTGCTCGCCGAGCTGTTGGAGAACGCCACCTCGTTCTCCAGCCCGCAGACCCGGGTCCTGGTCAACGCGACCCGCCTGCCGGACGGCCGGGTGCTGGTCGAGATCCACGACAAGGGCATCGGCCTCACCGCCGACGACTTCGCCGAGATCAACGAGAAGCTGGCCGAGCCGCCCACCGTCGACGCCACCATCTCCCGCCGCATGGGCCTGTTCGTGGTCGGCCGGCTGTCCCAGCGGCACGACGTCCGCGTCCAGCTCCGCCCGTCCGGCGAGTCCGCCGGCACCACCTCGCTGGTCATGATCCCGCCGTTCATCACCCGGTCGGGCGCCGCGCCGGAGCCCGAGGAGCAGTTCACCGTCTCCCGGATCTTCGCCGAGCAGGAGCCGACCTCCCAGTGGGCGCCCAACGGCCAGCCGCGCAGCGCCGCCGAGCTGGGCTTCGACGACCACCTCACCGGCACCGGCAACGCCGGATCCAGCGGCTTCAGCCCGGCCCTGGAGGCCGTCCAGCGCTCGCAGCGCCTCGACCAGGTCCGCCGCGCGGCCCTGGAGAGCGGCCCGCACGACGGCGAGCCGCCGGTGCTGGACGCCGAGGTCGAGGAGGAGTACCAGCAGGGCTACGACCAGTACGCCCCCCAGGGCTACGAGCAGCAGTCCGGCTACGCCGACGACCAGTACGGCTACCAGCAGGACGGCTACCAGCAGGACGAGTACGGCCAGGACCAGTACGGCCAGTACCCGCAGCAGGGCTACGACCAGTCCGGCTACGCCGACGACCAGTACGGCCGCCAGGACTACCAGGGCGACGGCTACCAGGGCTACCAGGACGGCTACGCCGACCAGTACGGCCAGCAGGCCGAGGAGGCCCCGGCCGGCCACCCGTACGCCCCGGAGCCGCCCGCACTGCCCGCCGCCGAGCCCACCCCCACCCTGCCGTCCGGGCTGCCGCAGCGCCGCCCCGGCCAGCAGCTGGCGGGTGGCGGCTTCGGCGCCCCGACCGCTCCGGCGGGCGGCGGCTCCGGCGGCGAGACCCCGAACTGGTTCGCCGGCGCCAAGGACACCTCGGCGGTCGACGAGCCGCGCGGCCACGACGTGTCGGCGCTGGGCGGCTACGGCCCGACCGGCCCGACCAACTCGCCCTGGCAGTCGCCCAACGACGGCGCCTGGCAGCAGGCCGAGCAGACCCGCGAGCCCGCCTCCGGCGGCACCACCGGGGCAGGCCTGCCGCGGCGCGTGCCCAAGCAGAACCTGGTGGCCGGAAACGCCAAGCCCACTCCGCAGGAAGGGCCGCAGGTCTCCCGCAGCCCCGAGGAGGTCCGCGGTCGGCTCACCAACCTGCGCCGCGGCGTGGAGCAGGGCCGCAGTGCCGGTAACACCGGAAGCTTCCGGATCGACCCCGATCAGGTAGACCCGTCCGGCAACGGACAGAACCGAAGCACCGATCTCTTCGGCGGCTCGAACCACCAGGAGCGTTGAGTTGACTCAGATGAGCCAGGCCGCACAGAACCTGAACTGGCTGATCACCAATTTCGTGGACAACACCCCCGGGGTGTCCCACACCGTGGTGGTCTCCGCCGACGGCCTCCTGCTGTGCATGTCCGAGGGCTTCCCCCGTGATCGCGCCGACCAGCTCGCAGCCGTCGCCTCCGGCCTCACCTCCCTCACCTCCGGCGCCAGCCGGATCTTCGAAGGAGGCGAGGTCAACCAGACCGTCGTCGAGATGGAACGAGGCTTCCTCTTCCTCATGGCCGTCAGCGACGGCTCCGCCCTCGCCGTACTCGCCTCCCCCGACTCCGACATCGGCCTCGTCGGCTACGAGATGGCCCTCCTCGTCGACCGCGCCGGCGCCGTCCTCACCCCCGCACTCCGCGCGGAACTCCAGGGCAGTCTCCTGCACTGACGGTCCGTCGGATACCGTCCAGGTATTCGAAGTACCTCCGCGTCCTTCCCGGGCCCGCTTCGGCGGGCTCGGGTTCGGACGTTGTACGGCCTTCGCACCACCGGCTCCGGACCTGCGCCGAAGCTCGCACCGCACCGCCGCACCCTGTGAGGAGAGGAACCGTGACACCGCCCGACGACCGCAGCGGCCAGTACGGCGTTCCGTACCCTGGCACAGGCCATGACGCCTTCGGAGCACCCGGCGTCGGCCACGGTCAGCAGTACGGCCAGCCTCAGCACGGCCAGCAGCACGGACAGCAGTACGGCCAGCACCAGTACGGGCAGCCCCAGCACCCGTACGGGCAGCCGCAGCAGGAGCAGTACGACCGGCAGGGCCCGCCCGGCCAGTACCGACAGCCGCAGCCCGCCTTCGACACGCCGCCGCCCGGCTACCCGGCGCCGGCGCCCGCCCCGGCCCCCGGCTACCGGCCGGCCCACGAGCCCGGGCACGTCGAGGAGTTCGAGGACGAACCCGACTCCGGCCCGCTGATCCGGCCGTTCGCGATGACCGGTGGACGCACCCGGCCGCGCTACGAACTCGCGCTGGAGGCCCTCGTCTCCGCCGACGTCGACCCGCAGCGCCTGGCCACCCTGCTCCCCGAGCACCAGCGGATCTGCACCCTGTGCAGGGAGGTCAAATCCGTCGCGGAGGTGTCGGCGCTGCTCTCCCTTCCCCTGGGAGTGGCCCGCATCCTCGTGGCCGACCTGGCCGAGGCCGGCCTCGTCGCCATCCACCAGCCCGCTTCCGGCGGCGAATCCGGAAACCAGCCCGACGTCACGCTGCTCGAAAGGGTCCTCAGTGGACTTCGCAAGCTCTAACGCGGCCGCCCCCACCCGCGCCACCACCTCCGCGAAGATCGTCGTCGCGG
>NZ_JBFBNR010000090.1:1487-6446 GCF_040687675.1 Kitasatospora sp. NPDC056731 | reverse complement strand
CCTCAACCACCGACAACAACTAACCAAGACAACCAACGACGCGAGGGTCAGAACTCGACCGGCCAGAGTGGGTCACGGTTCAGCCGTCGCCGACACGAACACTCTGGCCCCGAACACTCCGGACCCGACCGCCCTCGCCTTGAGCGCCCTCGCCTTGAGCGCCCTCGCCTTGAGCGCCGTGCGGCGGCTCAGAACCCCAGCTCGGCCAGGGCCTTGCGCCCGTCGGCCGGTGCGCCGTCCGCGTCCAGTGCCGTCCACGCCGCCGCGCACAGCGCCCGCAGACCGTCCCAGCGGTCCCCGCCGCCGTCCAGCCGCAGCACGCCACCGGCGGCCGACGCGACCCAGCCGCCGCAGCCGAAGCCGTCCGCCCCGGTCGTGACCGCCGGGTGCGGCTCCAGCAGCCCGCGCAGGTCCGCCGACAGGTAGGTCGGCCGGTGCTCGGCCGGGGCCGCCAGCAGCTGCGCCGGGGTGGTCACCCCGGTGAACACCAGCAGGCTGTCCACCCCGCCGTTGAACGCGCCCTCGATGTCGGTGTCCAGTCGGTCGCCGACCACCAGTGGCCGCCGCGCGCCGGTCCGCAGCACGGTCTCCCGGTGCATCGGCGGCTGCGGCTTGCCCGCCACCACCGGGTCCACCCCGGCGGCCGCCCGCACCGCCGCCACCAGCGTCCCGTTGCCGGGCGCGATGCCGCGCGCGGTCGGAATGGTCAGGTCGGTGTTGGAGGCCACCCACGGCAGCCCCTGCTGCACCGCGTACGCGGCCTCCGCCAGCTGCGCCCAGCCGACCGACGGGTCGTAGCCCTGGACCACCGCGAGCGGCTCCTCGGCCAGCGAACGGACGGCGACCAGCCCGCGCTCGGCCAGTGCTTCCTCCAGCCCCGGACCGCCCACGACCAGCACCTTCGCCCCGGCCGGCACCTGCTCGGCGACCACCCTGGCGGCTGCCTGCGCCGAGTTGATCACGTCGGCCGGCTCGGCCGGCACACCCAGCCCGGTCAGGTGCTCGGCCACCACCCGCGGCGGGCGGGAGGCGTTGTTGGTCACGTACGCGAGCCGCATCCCGGCCGTCCGGGCGACGGCCAGCGCGTCCACGGCGTGCTCGATCGCGTGCGGGCCCGCGTAGACCACGCCGTCCAGGTCCAGCAGCGCCGTGTCGTACGCCTCGGTCAACGGCTGCTCGCTGCCGCCGGGGGCGGTCCGTCGCACGGTGGTGGTCGGTGCGGTCATGGCTGCGCTACCTCATTCACTGCGTCGTTCGCTTCCTCGGGTGCCCCGAGCGGGTGGCCCTTGAGCCGGTGGGCCCTTGAGCCGGTGGGCCCCGAGCCGGTCAGACCTCGTCGTCCGCACCGGCGTCGCCCGTCGGCGCCCCGTCCGAGCCCGGCGGGGGCGCCAGGTACCCGGGTGCCCCGGGCAGCAGCGGCCCGAACGCCCCGGCGCGGGCCGCCAGGGTCGCCCTGGTCTGCCGCAGCGCCGCCTGGTAGTGCTCGGTGCCCGGCCGCATGGCCACGGCCAGCGCCAGGTGCTCGGCGGACGTCTCGAAGTCGCCCAGCCGGGCCGCCGCGACGCCCCACCCGAACTGAGCGTAGTCGTCCGACGGATCGGCCAGCGCGACGGCCCGGAAGTTCTCCAGCGCCGCCGCGTACGAACCGGTGTCGAACTGGGCCCGCGCCAGCGTCTCCCGGATGCTGCGCGACTGCGGCTCGGCCGCCGCCGCCCGGACCAGCAACTGCTCGGCGGCCGCCGCGTTGCCCTGGGCCAGCAGCCTCCCGCCGCGCCGGAACCAGTCGTACACGTCCCCGGTCGGCTCGCCGGAACGCCCCTGCGCCGGCACGCCGCCGTGCACCTGCGCGCCCCCGCCGCCGGCGCCGTCCAACCCGCCCTGCTCGGCCGGGCCGCTGCCGTCCAGCCGTTCCTGCCCGTCGTCCATGCGGTACCTCGCCCTCGGTCGCACACCCGTCCCACAGGTCAGCACGGGTATTCCGATCTCTCAACAACGCGTACCCGGTTACGATGCCCAGAATGAGCACACCCAGTGCAGAAGACGGAGTCGAGACTCCCGAGGGCGGCCCCGGCGATCCCGGGCACGTCGCCACCGCAGGCCTGTCCCTGTCACCCTTCCAAGGCCTGCGCTACGTCCCCGATCGGGTCGGCGCGCTGGCTGCGGTCATGTCACCGCCGTACGACGTCGTCGACCCCGGCCGTCGGCTCGACCTGGAGACCGCCGACCCGCACAACGTGGTCCGGCTGATCCTGCCCAGGCCCGAGCCCGAGGACGCCGGCGACCGGCCCGACCGCGACACCAAGTACCGGCACGCCGCCCGGCTCCTGGCCGCCTGGCAGCGCGAGGGGATCCTCGCCGCCGACCCGGCGCCCGCGCTCTACGTCTACGAGCAGCGCGTGCCCGCCACCGGCGACTCCCCCGAGCTGCTCCAACGCGGGCTGATCGGCGCCCTCGCGGTGAGCGGTCGCGAGGCCGGCGTGGTCCTCCCCCACGAGGACGTGATGCCGCGGCCGGTCGCCGACCGGGTCGGCCTGATGCGCACCACCCGGGCCAACCTCGAACCGCTGCTGCTCACCTACCGCGGCAGCGGCGGCGCCTCCGGCGTCATCGAGCGGACTGTCCAGGGCGAGCCACTGCTCTCCACGGCCACCAGCGACGGCACCCACCACCGCCTCTGGGCCGTCGCCGACCCCGCCGAGATCGCCGAGATCAGCCGCGACCTCGCCACCTGCCGGGCCCTGATCGCCGACGGCCACCACCGCTGGGAGATGTACCTCCGCCTCCAGCGCGAGCACCGCCACCTGCCGCGCAGCCCGTGGGACCGCGGCCTGGTGCTCCTGGTGGACACCGCCCGCTACCCGCTGCGGGTCCGGGCCATCCACCGGGTGCTGTACCGGCTGCCGGTGGCCGAGGCGCTGGAGAGGCTCGGCGACCAGTGGAAGGTCAAGGAGGTCCCCGGCCCGCTGACCGCCGCCCTCCAGGCCCTCGCCGAACAGAAACGGCACGGCGGCAACGGCTTCATACTGACCGGCGGGGACGGCGTGTACTGGCTGCTCGGCGAGCCCGAGGAGGCACTGCTCGACGCCACCGTGCCGCACGACCGGCCCGAGGAGTGGCGCCATCTGGACGCCACCGTCCTGCACGCCACCCTGCTCGACCGCACCTGGCACGTCCCCGACGGCCCGGACGACATCGGCTACCTGCACACCGCCGCAGCCGCCGAGCAGGAGGCCGCGCGCACCGGCGGCACCGCCGTCCTGCTGCACCCGGTCCGGGAGAGCGTGGTCCGCAGACTCGCCGAACAGGGCGTCACCATGCCGCGCAAGTCCACCTCCTTCGGGCCGAAGCCGGCCACCGGACTGGTGCTGCGCAACCTCGAACTGGGCTAGGTTCCCCCGCCGAAACACGAAGAGGCCCTGCCCACTTCCCCTTGAATTTCAGGGGAAGCGGGCAGGGCCTCACTCGTCGGTCGGAACCGCTCAGCTGCGGGCGTCGCCCTTGGCCTCGGCGTCAGTCTTCGCCTCGTCCTCGGCCTCGTCCTTGGCCTCGGTGGCGCGCGCGGGCACCACGCCGTCGAACTCCTCGTCGATCTCGAGGTCGTCCTCGTCGTAGTACTCCTCGACGTTCTCCTCGTCCTCGAAGATCACGCGGTCGTCGGAGGCCTCGCCGCCGCGCTTCTTCGCCGGGGCGTCGGCCTGCTCGAACTCCTCCTCGGCCATCTCCGGGTCGAGCGCGTCCACGAACTCCACGCCGTCGATCTCGGCCAGGCGCTCCGCCGCGTTGGTCGTGCCCTCGGTGTCGGCCTCGGCCGCCTTCGCGAACCAGTCACGGGCCTCGTCGCCACGGCCGGCCGCGATCAGCGCCTCGCCGTAGGCGTACCGGAGACGCGCGGTCCACGGGTGCACGGCGCTGGAGGCCAGCTCCGGGCTCTGCAGGGTCACCACGGCCGCGTCGAACTGCTCCATGTCGGAGCGGGCGCCGGCGGAGACCAGACGCATCTCGACCTGGCCGGCCTTGTCCAGCTGCTTCACCTCGGGCTCACCGGCCATCGCCAGGGCCCGCTCCGGACGGCCCAGACCGCGCTCGCAGTCGGCCATCACCGGCCACAGGTCCGCACGGCCGGTCATCCGACGGGCGGCACGGAACTCGGTCAGCGCCTCGGAGTACCGCTGCGTCATGTAGGAGGCGAAACCGGCCGCCTCACGGACGGCGGCCACGCGGGAGGCCAGACGGAGCGCGACGCGGGAGAACTGGTAGGCCTCCTCCGGCTCGGTGTCGAGCAGGCGGGCCACCATCACCAGGTTGCGGGCGACGTCGTCCGCGAGCGTCTTGGGAAGGCTCTTGAGCTCCTGGCGCACGTCCCCGTCCAGCTCGAAGCCGGTGACGTCCTCCGGGATCGGCAGGCGCTTGACGGGCTCGTAGTTGCCGCGACGGTCGTCGTAGCCACCCCGGTCGTCACGGCGGTCGTCGCGGTTGCCGCGGTAGCCGCCACGGTCGCCGCCGCGGTCGTCGCGGTTGAAACCACCCGAGGGGCGGTCGCCACGGTCACGGTTGAAGCCACCGCCGGAGGGGCGGTCATCGCGGCGGAAGCCGCCGCGGTCGCCGCCGCGGTCGTCGCGGTTGAAACCACCACCGGACGGACGGTCGTCACGACGCGGACGGTCGTCACGGTCACGGTTGAAGCCACTCGGACGGTCATCGCGACGGAAACCGCCACCACCCGAGGGGCGGTCGCCACGGTCACGGTTGAAACCGCCACCCGAGGGGCGGTCATCGCGACGGAAGCCGCCACGGTCGCCACCACGGTCATCGCGGTTGAAACCACCCGACGGACGGTCGCCACGGTCACGGTTGAAACCACCGCCCGAGGGGCGGTCATCGCGACGGAAGCCGCCACGGTCGCCACCACGGTCATCGCGGTTGAAACCACCCGACGGACGGTCGCCACGGTCACGGTTG
>NZ_JBFBNR010000090.1:625-1389 GCF_040687675.1 Kitasatospora sp. NPDC056731 | reverse complement strand
TGAAACCGCCACCCGAGGGGCGGTCATCGCGACGGAAGCCGCCACGGTCGCCACCACGGTCGTCGCGGTTGAAACCACCCGACGGACGGTCGCCACGGTCACGGTTGAAACCACCGCCCGACGGGCGGTCGTCACGACGGAAACCGCCGCGGTCGCCGCCACGGTCGTCGCGGTTGAAACCACCCGACGGGCGGTCGCCACGGTCACGGTTGAAACCGCCACCCGACGGACGGTCGTCACGACGCGGGCGGTCGTCACGGTCGCGGTTGAAGCCACCGCCGGAGGGGCGGTCGTCACGGCGGAAGCCGCCGCGGTCGCCGCCACGGTCATCGCGGTTGAAACCACCGGACGGGCGGTCGCCACGGTCACGGTTGAAACCGCCACCCGAGGGGCGGTCGTCACGGCGGAAGCCACCACGGTCGCCACCACGGTCATCGCGGTTGAAACCACCACCGGACGGACGGTCGTCACGACGCGGGCGGTCGTCACGGTCACGGTTGAAGCCACTCGGACGGTCATCGCGACGGAAACCGCCACCACCCGAGGGGCGGTCGCCACGGTCGCGGTTGAAACCACCACCCGAGGGACGGTCATCGCGACGGAAGCCGCCACGGTCGCCACCACGGTCATCGCGGTTGAAACCACCCGAGGGGCGGTCGCCACGGTCACGGTTGAAACCACCACCCGAGGGACGGTCATCGCGACGGAAGCCGCCACGGTCGCCACCACGGTCATCGCGGTTGAAACCACCCGAGGGGCGGTCG
>NZ_JBFBNR010000090.1:0-531 GCF_040687675.1 Kitasatospora sp. NPDC056731 | reverse complement strand
CGGACGCCACGGTCACGGTTGAAGCCACCGCCCGAGGGGCGATCGTCACGACGGAAACCGCCACCGGACGGGCGGTCGTCACGACGCGGACGGTCGTCACGGTCGCGGTTGAAGCCGCCACCGGAGGGGCGGTCGTCACGACGGGCGCCGCCACGGTCGTTCGACCAGCCCCCACGGGACCGGGGCTCGTAGCCTCGGCCGTCGTCCGATCGACGCTCGGGACGGTCCTGGGGCTGGTTCGACATCGTGGTGACTCCTTCTGCTGCTTCAGCTCCACCGCGGACTGAGCAACTCCGCTGCCGTCACGCGGTTTCGGCGCCGGCCTCCTGGCCGCGCACCATCTCCATTGTCCGACATCCCGGAACACTCCGCCTGGGCGAAGGTCCCGGTCTGTCGGGGTACTACTCGTTCGCAAAACACAAAAAGGCCGCGGCCCCAGCGAATCGCTGGGGCCGCGGCCTTGAATAATTGTTCGGCGGCGTCCTACTCTCCCACAGGGTCCCCCCTGGAGAACCCACCGCGCCGAGAGGC
>NZ_JBFBNR010000089.1:0-10392 GCF_040687675.1 Kitasatospora sp. NPDC056731 | reverse complement strand
TCCTCCCCAAACACACCATCCCCAACCAACACACCAAAGCCACCCACAACGCCCTCACCAACCTCAACCACCAACTCACACAAGCCACAAACACCACAGGCGCAGACAGGAGCACCTCGTGACCACCACCGCCGACGTCACCATCACCGACCTCGCCACCACCACCCCCGACGGCGCCCGCCTCACCGTCGCCATCCACCACCCCGCCCACATCGACCCCCACGACACCAGCGCCACCACCACGCCCCTGATCGTCCTCGCCCACGGCTGGGGCGCCACCCACACCGTCTGGCACGCCACCGCCCGGCTGCTGGCCGCCCAGGGCCACACCGTCGCCGCCTACGACCAGCGCGGCCACGGCACCAGCACCCTTGGCTCCAACGCCCTCACCATCCAGCAACTCGGGCACGACCTCGCCACCGTCGCGGACGCCCTCGCCCCTCACCGCCCCGTCGTCGTCGCCGGCCACTCAGGCGGCGGTTACGCCGCGCTCGCCTACGCCACCCAGCTCTACGCCGACGCCCCCCGCACCGCGCCCCAGCGCCTCGTCGGCCTGCTCCTCGCCGCCAGCGCCGCCGACGACCAGCAGACCCCTCCGGGTGAACTCCGCATCATGAAGACGAAGGCCTTCCAACGCGCCCTCAGGAACCCCCGGCTCGGCCGCCAGCTCCTCAAGAAGACCCTCCACCCCAACACCCCCGCTCACACCCAGGAGACCAATCGGCGCCTCTTCGCGAACACCGACCCCCACACCCGCCTCACCGCCTTCGCCTCCACCAGCACCATGGACCACACCCCCCACCTCCGACACATCACCACCCCCACCACGATCCTCCGCGGCACCCACGACACCTCCGTCGGCCAGTCCCACATCCGCACCCTCCAAACCCACCTCCCCAACACCACCGTCGACACCCTCTCCGACGCCGGCCACATCCTCCCGCTCGAAGCCCCTCACCAACTCGCCCGCCAGATCCACCAACTCACACTCACTTCGCAGCGGTGACCACCACCACCCTCACCACCGAGCTGGGCAGGCTCCTGCCGCCAACTGTCCACTGCACCGAGGCCTTCGGGCCGCCGCCCCAGGGCGCGCTCCTTCCTGCGGAGCGCGCCCACATCAGTGGCCGATCGCCCCGCAGGCAGCGGCAGTTCACCGCCGCCCGTACGCTCGCCCGTCGTGCTCTCGCCCAGCTCGGCCACCCGCCAGCCCCGCTCCTCCCGGGGCCGGGCGGGGCCCCCGAGTGGCCGTCGGGGACCGTCGGGAGCATCACCCACTGCGACGGCTACACCGCTTGCGCTGCGGCGCACACGGCCGATGTCGTCTCGCTCGGCATCGACGCCGAGCCTGCTCTACCGCTCCCCGACGGGGTCCTCGCCCTCACCGCTTCCGAGGACGAGCGCCACCGGCTCGGCCGGCTTCCTCACGGCCAAGTCCCTTGGGACCGCCTGCTCTTCAGCGCCAAGGAGGCCACCTACAAGGCCTGCTACCCGCTCACCCGACGCTGGACCGGCCTGGCCGGCATCTCCGTGCGCCTCCACCCCGACCGTACCTTCACCGCCCACCACCCCCACCTGCCCGGTCGCTGCCACGGCCGCTGGACCACCACCGGTGCCATCCTCCTCACGACCCTCACCATCCCGCACGGGACGACGACCGGTTGAGCGCGCAGCACCGCAGTACCGAAGCACCGCAGCACCACCGAACCGCGAACCGCGAACCGCGAACCGGCCGCCGCAGGACCTACAGGCCCCGCCCCCACGTGCGGCGCAGGAGCGAGGCCGACGCAGGGGCGAGGGGACAACTGACGGATCCGGTCAGAGGGACGATCCGAGGGACAGGACAGGGAGCCCCGGCCCATGGACCTGCCCCGCCCGGGCGCTCGCCCTCAACGGACGGGGCCGACCGGGCCGTTGTCGGCCGTGCGCACCGCTTCGATGAAGCCGGTGGTGCTCGGGCCCGAGCCGGGCGGGAAGGGGCGGCCGTACGCGGCGGCGACCTCGTCGAGCAAGGTGAGCCGGGTGTTCCAGCCGTGGGCGTCGAGCCACTCGTGGGTCTGGGGGCCGAGGCCGCCCTGCCACAGGTCGGTGATGTGGGCGAGGGTCGGGTCCTGCGGGGTGCTGGTCACGTCCCGGCCCTTTTCGAGCAGCAGTCGGCTGCCCGGCGCGGAGAGGGTGCCGACGGCGGTGAGCAGGCCCGCTGCTTGGGGGGCGGTGAGGTAGACCAGCAGTCCTTCGGCCAGCCAGGCGGTGGGCCGCTCCGGGTCGAAGCCGGCTTCGACGAGGCGGCGCGGCCAGTCCGAGTCCAGCAGGTCGCCGGGCAGCGTGGTGCGTTCGCCGGCCGGGTCGGCGCCGAGTTCGTCCAGGACGTGCTGTTTGAAGGTCAGGACGGGCGCGAGGTCGAGTTCGAAGAGGCGGGTGCCGGACGGCCAGTCGAGCCGGTAGGCGCGGGCGTCCAGGCCTGCTGCGAGCAGGACGACCTGGTCCGCGCCGGCGGCGAGCAGACGGTCGTCGTAGAAGCGGGTGCGCAGGATGCCGTGGACCACCAGGCCTTTGGCGAGGCCGCTCTCCGGTCCCGAGGTGGGCATCGGCATGCCGGAGGCGGTGACGAAGGCCGCGGCGTAGGGGTCGGTGAACAGCGGTTCGGGGCGGGAGCTCTCGTAGGCGCGCACCAGCGCGACGGACAGGGCCGTACGGGAGACCGGGCTCAGCGGGTCGGTGGTCGTCATGCCCGGGAATCTACCCCGGCGCCGAACCGGCCGGGCCGGCACTCCCCTCACCGGTCCGGACGGGCACCTGGCCTGCGGGGAAAGCGAGTTGATGTAACGCCACGAGGTCACGTCAACAGGTGACGCCAGCGGTCGGCGGACTCCACCATGTCCTGGATGACGCGTTCCAGGAACGTCCCGCCCCTGGCGAGCCGCTGCCCCACGGGGCTGTCGGGCCCGAACTCCGCCGCGGCCGTCATCGCGATCTGCGCCGTCCCGAGCGTCTCCCGCGAGCCGATCATGATCGAGTGGTACCAGGCCTCGTCGTCGACCACGTAGATGTCGCGACGCCGCTGCGGGTCGCGTTCGCGCCGGACGTACCCGTGCTGGACCAGGTAGTTCACGGCCACGGAGACGGAGGCCGCGCTGACGTTCAGCCTGCGGGTCAGCTCGGCCGCGGTGCGCCTGCCGTCCTCGGACAGCAGCAGGTCGACGTGCACGCGCGCCGTCATCCTCGGCAGCCCCGTCCTGACCGCCATGTCGATGATCTCCTCTCCCGTCGGGCTGCCCGAGGGCCCGTCCGCGGGTGGCGGTGCCGGGGTGCCGCGCCGCGCGCGCTGGGCCGTCGCCCGGTGCGCCTGTTCGGGCCGGTAGCCGCTGGGGCCGCCGTTGCGTCCGATCTCCCGGCTGATCGTCGAGGTCGGCCGGTCGAGCCGTCTGGCGATCTCGGCGTAGGAGAGCCCGTCGACGAGTCCGGCCGCGATGCGCTGACGGTCCTGCTGGGTCAGTCGTCCTCCTGGCATGCCGCCAGTATTGCCTTCGCATTCATTCATTGCAATGCGGCATTGCATTCGACTTCAGCGTCATTGCATCAATTTACCGCCGCTGAACAGGGAAAACTCCTACGACTCATTGCGACCATGCTGAATGCAACGTAGCTTTCGAATAGTCCCGAAGACGCATTTTCGCGAGATGAGGAACGGTCATGGGTGAATCCGTCCACACCGTCACCACGCTGCCGACGGCGCGCCCGCCCGGCTGCCCCTTCGACCCGCCGGCCGAGCTGACCGACGCCCGACGGCACGGCCCGATCAGCCGCTACACCCACCCCGGCGGGGCGGCCGGCTGGCTGATCACCGGGTACGAGCTGGTCAGGTCGGTCCTGGCCGACCCGCGGTTCAGCTCGCGCAAGGAGCTCATCAACGTGGGCGACTTCGAGATTCCTCCGGCGCCGCCCGGCGAGTTCCTCCTCATGGACGATCCGCAGCACGGGCGCTACCGGAAGCCGCTGGTGGGCAAGTTCACCGTGCGGCGGATGCGGCTGCTCACCGAGCGCATCGAGCAGATCACCGCCGAGTGCCTGGACGCCATGGAGGCGGCCGGGCCGTCGGCGGACCTGGTGACCGCGTTCGCCAAGCCCATCCCCGCCATCGTGATCTGCGAGCTGCTGGGGGTGCCGTACGAGGACCGCGGCTCCTTCCAGGAGCAGATCGACTCGTTCGTGAACGGGGAGACGAGCGACGAGGAGCTGATCGCGGCCTACACGGCGACCCAGCAGTACCTCGCGGAGCTGGTGGCCGCCAAGCGCGCGAACCCCACCGACGACGTGCTCAGCGACCTCATGGACAGCGACCTCACCGATGAGGAGCTGAGGGGCGTCAGCCTGATCCTGCTGGCGGCCGGGCTCGACACCACCGCGAACATGCTGGCGCTGGGCACCTTCGCGCTGCTGCAGAACCCGGCGCAGCTGGCCGACCTGCGCGCCGATCCCACGCTCACCGGCCGGGCCGGCGAGGAACTGCTGCGGTACCTGAGCGTCGCCAAGTCGTTCATGAGGACGGCGCTGGAGGACGTCGAGGTGGGCGGCCAGACCATCAAGGCCGGCACGACGGTCATCCTGTCGTACAACACCGCCAACCGTGACCCCGAGCGCTTCGCCGATCCCCACGTGCTCGACTTCCGGCGGCAGTACGGCGGGCACCTGGCCTTCGGCCACGGCGTCCACCAGTGCCTGGGGCAGCAGCTGGCCCGCGTCGAGCTGAGCGTCGCGATCACCGCCCTGGTCAAGCGCTTCCCCACGCTGCGCCTGGCCGTACCGGCGGAGGAGGTCAGTCTGCGGCCGGAGACCGCGGACATCTACGGGGTGAAGAGCCTCCCGGTCACCTGGGACGTGTGACCGCGAACCAGACCGGTCGGGGTCGGGAGACGAGCGGCCCGGCACACCCACGGGGGGTGTGCCGGGCCGCCGGCGCCACCGGGTTCAGGGGGTGTAGCTCACCCAGCCGCTCAGGGCGGTGGTGTTCGGCGGGCAGTAGACGCGCACGTTCAGGAAGGTGGTGTACGGGCCCACGGTGCGGGTGGAGCCGTCGGAACAGCTCACGTTGACCCACCACTTGGTGGTTCCGGTGCCCGAGCAGGAGATGTTGAAGTACTGCTGGGTGCCGTCGCTCCCGAACGTGCCGGTGCTGCAGTTGATGCTCTGCAGCGCGTCCGGGGAGGCGGTCTGCGCCTGTGCTGCCGGGGCCGCGGCGAGGCCCAGCGCCGTGGCCGTGGCGAACGCCGCGAGGCCGCCCGCGATCCTGTTCCTGGTCCGGTTGTTCACAGCTGTCCGTCCTCGGGGTCGGTGGTGCGCGTGGGGGCGCCGGGCGGCGGCTCGGAGAGCAGCCCGGCGCTCTGTCTGCGGTGACTTTAGGGAGCGGTCGGATCCGCGAGCATATGACGGCGGAAAATGCGTCTACCCCGGCCTGGTCAGGCCTCTTGGCCCGTCGATCACGAATTCCTGCGACGGGGCACCGCCGATGGGGCGGCCGAGGTGGTCCGCCCGCGCCCGGAACGGCCGAAAACACGCGGGCACCGGCGCACCGCCCGCACCCCCGGCATGGCACAAGTCCGTTACAGCGGTGCCGGGTTCCTCCTGCCTTACCCCTGTCCCTGGCATCATCCAAGTCCGTGCCGCCCCCGGAGCCGCCCACGGCGTGCCGGGGCGTCGGCCCGCATGGCGACCGACGTCCAGACGAGGGGGAGTCCGATGACGCTGTTCGGCAAGCCGCCGGGCCCGCAGGACGCCCGGCCGCGCGGGCGGGCCACCGCGCTGAGGCTGCGGGTCGTGGTGCAGGCCCTGCTCCTGCTGCTCGGCCTGTCCGCGGTCGGCCTCGGGTTCGCGCGGTTCGTCGCCGCGTACCACGAGGGGTGGGCGTATCGCGGCGCCCCGGTCTGCGGCGCTCCGGCGATCGGGCCCGGGGTGGACTGCACGCTGCGGGAGAGCGGGCGGGTGACGAAGAGGGCGGTGGAGCGGGACGGCGACTCGACCTCGTACACCCTGACCGTGGCCCGCGAGAAGGCTCCGACCGGCGCCTACGACGTCGGGGAGGCGTTCTACGACGACGTGCGGACCGGCACGGTCGTGAACCTGACGGTCTGGAGGGGCCAGGTGGTCGAGGTCGACTACCAGGGGCACCGGGCCCGCAATCCGCACACCCTGTGGCTGGCCGTCCTGAAGCTGGCGCTGCTGGTCGGCGCGGGCACGGCCCTGATCGCGGGCGGCCTGCTCGGGCCGAACGTGCGCTCCTGGTGGGTCCCGGCCGGGATGTCCGTCCCCGTGGCGGTCACCACGCTGGTGGGTGCCGCCATGCTCCTCCTGATGGACTGGCCGCTGCCCGTGACCGTGACCCTGGCCGTCCTGGCCTGGCTGCTCGCGGTCTCCGTCATCAGCGGGATGTCCGTGGAGTAGCGGCCCGGAGCGGATCCGGAATGCCCCTCACAGGTTGTCAGGTTCTCAACGTGGGAAACAGTTGTCAGGTTCTCAACGTGGGAAATAGGCTGCCACCTCCCGCTCACGCCACCACCGGGGAGGCCACCCATGCCCAGCAGTACCAGGAGCCGCAGGACCAGAACCGCCGCAACCCTCCTCACCGCCGCCCTGGCCGCGGCCCTCCTCGGCGGCGCCCCCGCGCTCGCCGCACCCGCAGCCCCGCCCGGAACCACGACGGGCGCCGCCCCCATAGCCGCTCCGACGGACGGCCGGCACCCGGTCGAGGTGTTCGGCGAGGACGGCGGCATATCCCGGGCCCTCGTCCCCTCCGGTTCCCCGTACACGGCCGGCCCCCGCATCCAGGGCGTGGCCCCGATGCAGGACGACGGCGACGTCACCGCGCTGGTGCGCAACGGCGATCCGGCCGCCAAGCTCGACGTGGTGGTCATCGGGGACGGCTACGCGGCGCAGGAACAGGAGAAGTTCCGCAGCGACGCGGCCGAGAAGTGGCGCGAGATCACCGCCGTCGAGCCGTACGCCACCTACCGCAACCTGTTCAACGTCTGGGCGGTGTCGGCCGTTTCGCCCGAGTCGGGCGTCTCCGGGGATCCGGACCAGACGACCGTCCGGCATACCGCGCTGGGCTCGTACTTCTGGTGCGACGGGGTGGAGCGGCTGCTCTGCGTGGACGAGAAGGCGGTCGAGCGCTACGCGGCCAAGGCCCCGCAGGCGGACCTGGTGATCGTGGTGGCCAACAGCACCAAGTACGGCGGCGCGGGCTACAACGACGTGAAGTCCTCGCTCGGCTACGAGGGCATCGCCACCGTGGCGGGCGGCAACGCGAAGTCCGGGCAGATCGCGGTGCACGAGACCGGGCACTCGCTGGGCAAGCTCGCCGACGAGTACGCGTACGACGGCCAGGGCACCTACCAGGGCGCGGAGCCGGCCGAGGCCAACATCAGTACGCTGACCGCCGACCGGATGCGCGCCCAGGGCACCAAGTGGTCCCGCTGGCTCGGCCGGACGTCCCCCGACGGCGGGACGGTCGGCGCGTACGAGGGCGGCGGCTACTACCCGACGGGGCTGTACCGGCCGACCGAGAACTCGATCATGCGCTCGCTCGGGCGGGAGTTCAACCTGCCCGGACGGGAGGCGATGATCGCCGGCTTCTACCGCCACGCCACCCCGCTGACGAGTCCCGTCTCCACCGACACCTGGCTCACCTCCGCCAGCCGCCTCACCGTCGACCTGCCCGTCCCGGGCACCCGGCTGCGCTGGTTCCTGGACGGGCGCGAGCTGCCCGGGCAGCGCGGGCGCACCGCCCCCGACCTCGCCGCCCTCCGCCCGGGCGGCCCCCGCTCCCGGCCGCACCTGCTCACGGCCGTCGCCACCGACCCCACCCCGGCGGTGGCCGACCCGGCGCTGCGCGAGCACCTCACCGGGAGCCTGTCCTGGCTGGTGACGTTCTAACGCGCGTCGACGCGGCGCGCCGGCCACCACGGCGACGGCCCCGGGCCCAGCAGCACCACGCTGCCGGGCCCGGGGCCGTCGCCGTGCCTACCGCCCGCTCTCTCCCGGCCTGCGCGGGGGGTTGCGCCGCAGCGGGGCCAGTTCGCGGGCCAGCGTCCGCACGTCCACGGCTATCCGCGCCGCGAGTTCGCCCGGCCCCGCGTCGCCCGGCAGGCGCCGGGACCAGGAACGCGCCTTGGCCGGACCGTCCTGGACCATGTCGAAGTTCAGTCGCACCGCCCCGGCCACGTCCGCCAGGGTCACCAGGATCCGGGTGTCCACGAGGTCGATCGTGACCTCGTTCCCGATGCACGAACACGCCACCAGACCCTCGATGTCCTCCTCCGCCAGATATCTGGCCAGGGGAACCGCTCTCCCCCGGATCAGGTACGGACGTACCACCGCCACCACAGACCCCGCCCCCTCTCCAGCTCACCGGACACGCCGACCACCGTACGGCCCGGCAGCGGCGCAAGCGCGCCGCAACGACCGGGCCCGCCCATGCTCCACCCATAGCCACCGGATCGCCAAGTCCAGGACGCCCCACGCGACTTGACCGACAGCACTGGCCCGGCGCACCGGCGCACGCCCCGGCGCACTCGGGCGCCCCGCCACCGAGCCCGACGGCAGCAGGCCCGCCGCACCCGAAACGCACGAAGGCCCGCCCGCACGAGGCGGACGGGCATCCCCGCGGCCGCGCAGCCCTGCGGCGCGCGCGGCCGGGCCGCTCAGCGGCCCAGGCGGCTGAACCGGCCGTGCAGGACCAGCGAGCGGCTCAGGGCCGCCAGGCCCGCCGTGCAGAGCAGCGTGCGGAGCATGTTGGCAGCGACCCAGCTGCCCTCGAACTTGGCGCGCACGCCCGCGAAATCGTGGATCTGGGACGGGTCTCCGGCCGCCGCCAGCTCGTTGTTGAGCGGGATGTTGACGCCCATCGTGACCATCAGCGCCACCACGTACAGCACCGTCGCCCCGGCCGCCCACAGCGCCGCCTGGCGCCGGCCGGCCTTGTGCTGGAGCCAGGCCGCCACGCCGGTGGCGGCGAAGGCGCCGACGAAGACCAGGCCGAACATCCCGTTCTCGATCGACGAGTTGATGTGCTGCATCGCCGTCACGTACGTCCGGTCGTCCCCGGCCGCGAGGCCCGGCATCACGGACACGTCGAAGGCGAAGAACAGGCCCGCCATCAGGCCCATCGCGATGGTGGCGCCCGCCAGGACGGGCCCGGCGGCGCGGCCCTGCCCAGCCGTTCCGCCGTGCGGTGAACTCCCCGGCCGCACACCGCCGATGGCCGACGGGACGGCGTACGACACCGGTGCCGACCTCTGATCCGAACGCATCACAGGACCCCTTTTCACTCTCCCGGCCCCGCAGAACGCGGTGCCGGCGAACAGCGGAACGAACGACACCACCCACCGTGCGGCGCCACCCGCAACGGAACCGCGACAACCGGAACCCTGCTTCACACCAAGGCACTTGCGGAGTCGGCGAGTGCCCGGGGGAGTCGGAAGGGGCGAGCGGTCACAGCACCGGGTTCAGGGTGCGCCGGTACCGGCGCTCCAGCACCGTACGGCCGATCAGCCGCACCGGGCCCGGGATGGTGGCCGACACGGCCCGCACGGACGCCGCGTCCGCGCCGTCGAACATCCACGGCTGCAGGTACGTCATGACCTGCCCCGGCGCGCTCTGGATGATCCGCCGCTCCACCCGCAGGTACTCGTCCACCGGCAGGCCCGCGAGAGCCGGGAACACCACCGGCTCCTCGTGCCCCAGGTGCTCGCGGATCAGGTTCTCGAACCCCGCTGCGGCATCCGGCAGTTCGGCGATCCGGCGGGCGGACAGCACCTCCGCCACCCGGCGCATCGTCCGGTCGAGCGCTTCGTGGTCCTGCTCCAGGATGCCGCCGCCGTCGAAGCCGGCCAGCCGCTCACGCAGGAAGGGCCAGAGGATCTCGTCCTCGCTGTGGTGGTGCCAGTCGATGACGGCCCGCAGTCGGCCGAACCAGTCCGCCAGGGCCGCCGAGGGCCCCCAGCCGCCCGCGGACGAACCCCGGGCGGCGGCCGCGCTCAGCCGCGCGGCGTCCCGGCGCATCGCCACGTGCATCAGCCCGAAGCCCCGGATGTGCCCGGGCAGCGCGCCCACACCCTGCTCACTCGACCAGACCTGCTTGCCGTCCGACATGGCCAAACCTCCACTGTTATGTCCGGATACACGACCAACGCCCGCCCGGTGGCGGCCTGTTCGGGCCGCCGCCGGCGAGCCGGCTCACACGTTCCACACGCCCGAGGCGGCGGCCTCGCGGGCGAAGTCGGCGAAGTCCCGCGGCTCCCGCCCCAACGCCCGCCGCACCCCGTCCCCCAACGAGGCGTTACGACCGTCCAGGATCACCGAGAACAGCTCCGCGAAGTCCCCCGGCAGCCCCGCCTC
>NZ_JBFBNR010000088.1:0-12048 GCF_040687675.1 Kitasatospora sp. NPDC056731 | reverse complement strand
AACGCAGGGACCTACGGCGCTCCGCGCCTCCGTGCCAGGGATCGCATTCCCTCCCGGCCTGAAGACCGGGATTCCCCGCGAAGATCAGGTGATGGAGCGCTCGGTGGCCTCGGCGGTCCAGACGTGCAGCATCCTGTTGGGGTTGCCGTGTTCGAACAGGCCGCCCTTCTCGCCGAGTTCGCGGGCGCCCTCCTCCGGTTCCGCGAGGATGACGCGGCCGACCTTGGTGGAGAGCACGTACTCGTCGCGGGGCTTGGCGGAGAGGACCTCGCCGAGGCGTTCCTCGGCGAGGCCGGCGCCGTAGAAGGGGGCGGTGTCGTAGTAGCGGACGCCGTGCTGCCAGGCGGCCTCGACGGTGGCGGCGGCCTCCTGGTCGGGGATCGCGCGGAACATGTTGCCGAGCGGGGCGGTGCCGTAGCCGAGCTTGCCGGGGAGGAGTTCCTTGAGGGACATGGTGGTGCCTTTTCGAAACGGAGGGTGCGGGGCGCAAGGGGTCACGCAATAGATGCGAGCGCGCCTTGCATGTGTTAACAATAGTTGCAGACGCGCTGTAATGCAAGGGTCCTACGCGCCGGATGCGGGGAAGCGCGGCAGGACGTACTCCGCGAGCTCCTGCAGCAGTTCCTCCACCGGCCGGTCGTTGGGCCGCAGATTGAAGGAGACGTGCGAGACCCCGAACAGCGCCATGGTCTCCAGGTGCTCGATCAGGGCGTTGCGGCCGGTGCTGAGGCCGAGCCGGATCGGACGGGCCGGGGCGTCCGGGTCCTCCTGGAGGGTGAGCACCATCGGGGTCACGTACGGCTTCTCCCCGGCGAGTTCGCGCCACTGGCGGGTCCGCAGGCGCAGCGCGCCCAGGTCGCTGGGGTAGTTGAGCGAGGCGTCGGCGTGCTGGGCGATCCACTCGGGCGTCTGCTGGGCGCCTCCGGCGACGGCGATCGGGATGCCCGCCGCCTCCGCCGGTTTCGGCAGGACCTCCAGCTGGAAGTCCGGGCCGAGCCCGACCCCGGGCAGTTCCAGCGGGCCCGGGCGCCAGGCGGCGCGCAGGGTGTGCAGTCCCTCGCGGAAGGCGACGCCGCGGGCCTCGAAGTCCCGCCCGAAGAGCGGGTACTCGACGGGACGGTCGCCGCTGGCGAGGCCGAGCAGCATCCGGCCGCCGGAGAGCGCGTCGACGGTGGCGGCGGCCTTGGCGACGAGCAGCGGTTCGCGCAGCGGCAGGACGACGGCCGCGGTGCCGAGGACGGCGTGCTCGGTGACGGCGGCGAGGTGGCCGAGGTGGGTGAAGGTCTCGAAGACCGTCCCGGCGTCCCCGAAGCGGACGGGGTCGAAGAGCGGGACGTCGCGCACCCAGAGGCCGGCGAAGCCGAGCCGGTCGGCGAGCCGGGCGAGGCGCGCGTGGTCGGCGAGGTCCGGGACGCCGTGGGGGCGGCCGGCCGTACGGTCGGTGGCCTGCCGGGAGGGGCCCCAGTCGTTGTCGAGGGGGAGTTCCAGGCCGAGGGTGAGCCGGCCCTCGCCGGGGGCGAGGCGGGCGAGGGCGGGGTGACGGGGTGCCATGGGTGAATCGGTCCTCAGAGCGGGGGGAACTGGCGAAGCCCGCTGCGGGCCGGCCGGGAAGGGCCGGCCCGCAGCGGGCTTCCGGGGGTGCGGGGTCGGTCAGTTGAACTGGTCCGGGTGCGGGCCGGTCCGCAGGTCGCGGTCGGTGGCGGCGATGGCGGCCATGTCCTCGTCGGTCAGCTGGAAGTCGAAGACGTCCAGGTTCTGGCGGATGCGCGCCGGGGTGACGGACTTCGGGATGACGATGTTGCCGAGCTGGAGGTGCCAGCGCAGGACCACCTGGGCGGCGGACTTGCCGGTGCGGGCGGCGATCGCGGTGATCGCCGGGTCGTTCAGGACGGCGCCCTGGGCGAGCGGGCTCCACGCCTCGGTGGCGATGCCGTGCTCGGTGTGGAAGGCGCGCAGCTCGGCCTGCTGGAGGCCGGGGTGCAGCTCGACCTGGTTCACGGCGGGCACCAACCGGCTTTCGTCCAGCAGGCGCTGGAGGTGGGCGGGCTGGAAGTTGGAGACGCCTGCGGCGCGGATGCGGCCCTCGGAGGCGAGGCGCTCGACGGCGCGCCAGGAGTCCAGGTAGAGGTCGCGGGCCGGGGTGGGCCAGTGGATCAGGTACAGGTCGAGGTACTCGAGGCCGAGCTTGGCGAGGCTGGCGTCGAAGGCGCGCAGGGTGGCGTCGTAGCCCTGGTCGGCGTTCCACAGCTTGGTGGTGACGAACAGGTCCTCGCGCGGCAGGCCGGAGGCGGCCAGGGCGCGGCCGACGCCGGTCTCGTTGCCGTAGATCGCGGCGGTGTCGATGCTGCGGTAGCCGGCCTCCAGGGCGGAGGTGACGGCGGCGGTGGTCTCGGCGTCGGGGACCTGGAAGACGCCGAAGCCGAGCTGGGGGATCTCGACGCCGTTGTTGAGCTTCACGGTGGGGACGGTGGGGTTGTTCATGGTGCGTGCTTCCATTCAGCGGGGGAGGTCGGTGAGGGTGTGGCGGACGGTCTGGGCGCTGATGAGTCCTCGGTGTGGTTCCCGGCGATGTGGTCGAGGCCCCCGGCGCCCAGGCGTCGCCCGTGGTCGGCGAAGACCTCCTGCGGCGTGCGGGTCACCGGGCGAGTTCCGCCAGCGCGGTGGTGGCGAAGGAGTGGTCCTGCTCCGGGGCGCCGCCGCCGAGGCCGATGGCGCCCACGAGCTTGCCGTCGCGGTGGATCGGGACGCCACCGGCGATGAAGAGGAGCGGCCGGTCGAGCGCGGTGGCCAGGGTGTGGAACGGTCCGTCCGGCTTGACGAGGTCGACCAGGTCGGCGGTGGGGGCGCCCAGCTGGAGGGCGGTGTACGCCTTGCGGGTGCTGGTCTCCCCGGAGATCAGCACGGCGCTGTCGTCGCGGAGGAAGGCGAGCAGGTGACCGCCCGCGTCCAGGACGGTGACGCTGACCGCGACCCCGGCCGCCTGGGCGGCGCGGCGGGCGGCGGCGACGAGGGTCTCGGCGTCGGCGGTGGTCAGCGGGGTGAGGGTGGTGCTCATGGTGGCGCTACTCCTGGAAGGAACGGGGAGAGGGGAACTGGGGAGGGGAACGGTCAGTGGTGGACGGAGACGGGAGCGGCGGTGACGGCGCCCTCCCGTACGGGGGTGCGGCGCTCCAGGACGGCGGACCAGACGGCCAGCAGGAGCGCGGCTCCGGCGAGCAGCGCTCCGACCCAGTTCGGGGCGGTGTAGCCGAGGCCGGCCGCGATCACCTGGCCGCCGAGCCAGGCGGCGAGGGCGTTGCCGAGGTTGAAGGCGCCGATGTTGACGGCGGAGGCCAGGGTGGGCGCGCCGTGCGCCTGGTCGAGGACCCGCTTCTGCAGTGGCGGGACGGTGGCGAAGCCGAGCGCCCCGACGAGCAGGATGGAGACCGCGGCGAGGATCTTGTTGTGCGCGGTGAGGGTGAACAGGGCCAGCACGACGGCGAGTCCGCCGAGGGAGGCGTAGAGCATCGGCATCAGCTTGCGGTCGGCGAACCTGCCGCCGAGCAGGTTGCCGAGGAACATCCCGACACCGAACAGGACCAGCAGCCAGGTGACGGCGCCGTCCGAGTATCCGGCGACGTGGGTCATCATCGGCGCGATGTAGGTGATCGCCGCGAAGACACCGCCGAAGCCGAGGACGGTCATCGCCATGGCGAGCAGGACCTGCGGGTTGCGGAGCGCCGTGAGCTCGCGGCGCAGGTGGGCGCCCTCGGGGCGGGGCAGGGCGGGGACGAGCTTGGCGATGCCGAGCAGGCCGACCACGCCGAGCGCGGCGACGCCGGCGAAGGTGACGCGCCAGCCGACGGCCTGGCCGATGAAGGTGCCCAGCGGCACGCCGACGATGTTGGCGACGGTGAGGCCGGTGAACATCGTGGCGATGGCGCCGGCCTTCCTGTCGGGGGCCACGAGGTCGGCGGCGACCACCGAGCCGATGCCGAAGAACGCGCCGTGGGCGAGGGAGGTCACGATGCGGCCGGCGAGCATCACTCCCATGGTCGGTGCGACGGCGGAGAGCAGGTTCCCCGCCACGAACAGGCCCATGAGGATCATGAGCATCGTCTTGCGGCCGATCCGGGTGCCGAGCACCGTCATCAGCGGGGCGCCGATGACGACGCCGATCGCGTAACCGGTGACCAGGAGCCCGGCGGAGGGGATGGACACTCCGTAGTCGCCGGCGATCTCGGGCAGCAGGCCCATGACCACGAACTCGGTCGTACCGATCCCGAAAGCCCCGATGGCCAGGGCTAGGAGCGCGAGAGGCATGGTGTGCTGCCTTCCATACGATTGCTGTTGCGCCTTACGTGCTCAAACAATAGTTGCACGCGCGGGCTAAATGCAAGTGCGGGCATTCACCTGTCGCTGGTGGTGGGCGATAGCGGCGAACATGCGGCGCGGGCGGGGCCCGGGATCGCCCCGGTTCCGGCCCCACCCGGGCCGGTCGGGCGCCCGGCGCCGCGGAGAGCAATGCTTGCACGAGCCGCATATGCGCGCTGGCCGATATTTCATGCAAGGGCTTATCCTTGAGGGCGTCGCACCCGGAAGGAGCCACGCCGATGACCGCCACGGACCCCGCGCTGACCGCCCTCGCCAACGGCTGGGCCGCCCTCTACCTCCTGGCCGGCCGGATCGAGGCGCACATCGAGCGCACCCTCCAGGCCGAGCACGACCTGAGCGTGCGCGAGTACTCGCTGCTCGACGTGCTCAGCCGCCAGCACGACGGTGAGGGCGGGCACCTGCAGATGAAGCAGGTCGCCGACGCGGTGGTGCTCAGCCAGAGCGCCACCACCCGCCTCGTCACCCGGCTGGAGGACCGCGGCCTGCTCTCGCGCTACCTCTGCGCGACCGACCGCCGCGGCATCTACACCGACGTGACCGGGCCCGGCCTGGAGCTCCTGGAAGCGGCCAGGCCGACCAACGAGTCCGCCCTCCGGGAGGCGCTGGACGAGGCCGCCAAGAACCCCGAGCTGGCCCCGCTGGTCGCCACCGTCGAGGAGATGAACACGTCGCGACGGCTCCCGGAGCCCGCCGCCACGCGCTGAGCACGACGAAGCCCCGGAACCTCGCCAAGACGGTCCCGGGGCTTCGTGCTGACTACTTCCGCTCGGGCGCGTCCGCTACGCCCCCGCGCCTCCTGCCGCGCTCCCGCGTACAGGTGCCGCTTCGCCCTCAGCGGTGCGCCGGTGTTCGACGAGGGCCGGCGCCTCGCCGAACACCGGCGTTCTGCCGTGAGCGTGCGCGCCTCATCCCCGCAGCTGAGGGCCGCTTCGACGGCCCGGCCCCGCCGGCGGCTCGCCCGCCGGCAGGGCGTGGTGCGGTCGCTTCACAGGGCCGGCTGACGGGCCTCGGTCAGCATCGCGCGTCCGGCCCGCCATTCGCGCAGCCCCGTCGGCACCAGGCCGATCAGGCAGCAGACGACCACGATGCCGCCCGCGATGGACACCGGGGTGACCGACTCGTCGGCGGGCACCGCCCGGGTCGGGTCCCCGGGCGCGTACCGGACCTCGACCACCGTGCCGAGCGCCACCATTCCTGCCAGCCGGTTCCCCGAGTAGGTGCGGCCGTCGACCGTCCAGTGGCCCCCGCAGTGCGGGTTCCTGCTCACTTCGTTGCAACTGGTGACGGTGGCCGTCGTCCGGGTGTCCATCGCCACGTTGTCGCGCACCTGGCGGACCACCGTCGCAGAGCCGCACAGCGCCAGCATCACGAGCACGAAGGTCATCGCGCCCCACGCGGTACCCGGCGCCACGGGCCGACCCGACGCCTCGGCCATCCGAGTGGCCGCGCCGCTGTTACGCACCGTCAGATAGCCGCCGCACAGGATCGGCAGCATGACCGCGACGATCACGCTGACCACCAGATACGGCTTCCCGGAGAGGGCCACACCGATGAGCTCGATCCCCGCCGCGATCAGATAGCCGGCACCCAGCAACACGCTCTGCCGGTGCCAGCGAAGAACCTGCCGTGCCGCTCCGTCATCCCCCCGCATGATCATGGCCCGACGGTAGCACTCGCCCTCACCGCCCCTGTCCGCCGGTCCTGTTGACGCCTCCGGCCCCGGCCGTCGACCGCCGGGACGCCCGTTTCGCGCAGCCGTCCCCGAAAGCCACTTCACGTGGGGGGCGTCGGGACGTAGTGTGCGAGCCGTGAACGAATTGATCTTTCGCGGGAAGGACCTGTACGGACACGCGAAGTACACGCGTCTCGCGCTGCTCGGTGCCCTACTGGTCATTCAGGCGGTGTTCGGCGCCTACCGCCTCGGCGTCGTGGCCACCTGCTGGATGGTGGGCGCAACCATCGTGATCGTCGCCCCCTTGGCGCTGATGGTCCAACGGAGTTGGAGCCGGGTGGGGGCCGACGGGGTCACCATCTGCTGGGGCCTCGGGCGCGGCCGCACCCACGCCTGGCAGGACATCAGGTGGGTCGACGTCCGCGAGACCAAGAACCGCCAGTACGGGAACTCGCGCGCGGCCCGGATATTCCTCGCGGGCGGGCGGCGGCGCTCACTGCCCGGCCTCCAGGACAGCTCCACCTACCCGAGGCCCGACTTCGACGTGGACGTCCAGCGGGTCCTCAACTGGTGGGAGCTCAGCACCCACCAGGACACGCGGATCCGGCCCGCACGGAGCCTGCGCGACCGCGTCTCCCCCACCGTCGTCGGAGTCCTCCTCGGAATCGCCATCGCGGTGGTGAGCTTCGTGGTCATCGCCGCCCAACAGCACTGACCGGCCGGGTGAGCAGGCTGGGTGGGCAGGCCGGGTGAGGCCGGACGCCGCCGTGACGGCCCTCCGCCGAGGGCCTGCCGAGCGAGGGGAAGTCGCGGGATATCCCCCGGACGCATCCCCAGGCCGCTAATGCACAGCATTCGGCAGCACAATGACGAGGTAAAGAAGGTCACCCGTATGGCCCTATGATCAAGCCGTGAATCACGAGGTCATCGATGGAGTCCCTGTCCTGTGGGCGGAAGCGCCCGGCCCGCTGGAGGCCGCCCTGGTCTTCGGGTGCGGGGCCCGGGACGAGTCGTTCCGCACGCTGGGGGTGACCCATCTGGTGGAGCATCTGGCGATGGGCACGCTGCCCCGCCTGCACCACGAGCACAACGCCTCGGTGGGACTGACCGCGACCGAGTTCACCTGCTCCGGGCGGCCCGAGCAGGTGGTCGAGTTCCTGGACCTGGTGTGCCGGGCGCTGAACGCGCTGCCGCTGGACCGGATCGAGCGGGAGGCGGGGGTGCTGGCCGCCGAGGGCGGCCGGGCGGCCGACCCGGTCACCGGCGAGTTGCTCTCACACCGCTACGGCGTGCAAGGCGTCGGCCTGGCCGCCTACCTGGGCCCGGGTCCGGACCGGATCCCGGTCGAGGCGGTCCGGGAGACGGTCGCCCGCCACTTCCACGCCGGCAACGCCGTGCTGGTGCTGACCGGCCCGCCGCCGGCCGGGCTGCGGCTGCCGCTGCCCGCCGGGGAGCGGCCGCAACGCGACGCCACCCAGCCCGTGCTGCACCCGGGCGCCTCCTGGTACCAGGAGAACGTGCCGAGCCCCGGCCTCGCCCTGCACGGCGACCTCGACGACGACGCGCTGTTCCTCGCCGTCGAAGTGCTGTCCAACCGGCTGCGCGAGACCGTCCGCCACCAGCACGGCCTGTCCTACGACATCGGCCGCGACACCGTGTTCGTCGGCCCCGGCCAGGGCGAGCGCACCCTCGTCCTGGACGCCCGCGAGGGCCAGGAGCAGCGGGTCGCCGAGCTCCTCTGGGCCGAGACGGTGCAGCTGGCCCGGGACGGCATGTCCGAGGAGGAACTGGCCGAGGAGCTGGCCGCCGCCCGCGAGGCATTCCAGGACCCACGGTCCACGCCCTTCGAACTCCGCGAGGCGGCAGCCGAGTTGCTCTTCGGCGGCGAGTACCGGGACGCCGACACCCGGCTCGACAGCCTGACCCGGGTGACCCCGGACCAGGCCCGGGAGGCGCTCGCGGGAGCCCTTCGCACGGCACTGCTGGTGGTCCCGTGCGGGACCGAGCCGGACGTGCGGCAGCCGAACGGCACCCCGCTCCCGAAGTACTCCTGCGGCACCGACCGTCAACTTCCCACCGCCGGACGGACGTTCCGGCCGCCATTGCTCGCCCGGCTGTTCTCCTCCAACGCCCGCCGGATACGCCTGGTGGTCGACGGGTCGGGACTGTGGCTGCACCAGCCCGACGGCACGGTCTGCCACGTCCGGTACGACGAGGTGGTGGGCGTGGAGGTGGACGGCGAGAGCCGGGTGGTGTTCGGCCGCAACTCCTGCTTCATCCCCCTCGTGTCCGACCTGTTCCCCGACGCCGCCCCGGCCGTGGCGGCCGTCGACGCGGCCGTCCCCGAGTCGCTGCGCTACCAGGTTTCGGCACTGCGGGCGACGGACTGACGCCTCGTCACAACACCTTCTGGCGAGTGGGTACGGCGCCTGAGGCCGCTTCGCTGGACATCGGACGGTACGTGGAGCTCTGCCGGGCGAGCGGCTCCTTCAGCCCGAAGCCCTGAAGGGGGAAGGTCGCCTACGCCGGACGCCCGCTCAGAGCCGCAGGTCCATCCGCTGCTCGACCGTGTCCAGGCCGAACTTGCGGGCGGCGCGGGAGACGGTGAGCTCGAAGCCGGCCTTCGCGTACAGGTGGTGGGCGGCGTCTAGGCCCGCGATGGTCCAGAGCAGCACGCCCTTGTACGCACGGGCGCGGGCCTCCTCCAGGGCGGTCTCCAGCAGCCGGTCGCCCAGACCCCGGCCCCGGGCGACCGGGTCGAGGAGCACCCACCGCAGCTGGCCCCAGCCCGGGCGCTCGTCCGCCCGGACGAGGCCGGCGGCTCCGACCACGCGGCCGTCGAGCTCGGCGACCCACAGACGACCGGGCGCCGCACCGCCCTCGCGGGCCCGGGCGAGGACCAACTCGGCCATCCCGGCGGCGACATAGGCCTCCATGGTCTCGTCCGTGCCGTACTCGCGGGCGTAGAGGACGCCGTGCAGGGCGGCGACGGTGCCGAGGTCTCCGGGGCGGAGAGCCTCGCGAACGGTCGCGGATCCGGGTGCGGTGGCGGCCATGGTGGCATCCCTTCCAGGAGGACACTTCCACTGAAACAGGCGTTTCAGTGGAACGATAGACCACGTGTCCACCCCCACCCCCGCAGATGCGCGCTCCCGCCCGTCGCGGCGCCGCGAGGAGATCCTCGCCGCGACCGTCCGCTACGTCGCCGAGCACAACGTGTCCGACCTCTCGCTGCGCCCGCTGGCCGCCCAGATCGGCTCCAGCCCGAGGGTGCTGCTGTACCTGTTCGGGTCGAAGGAGCAGTTGGTCCGGGAGGTCCTGGCGGTCGGCCGGGCCGAGCAACTCGCGCTGCTGGAGCGCTGCGAGGCCGAGGGCGGCGACGCCCGCGAGACCCTCGAACTGCTCTGGGAGTGGCTGACGAAGCCCGAGCACCGGGGCGCGCTACGCCTGTTCTTCGAGGGGTACGTCCGCGCCTTCGGCGGCTCCGGGCCCTGGCTGGACTTCGGCACCGCCTCGCTGGACGAGTGGCTGCCGCCCCTGGAACGCGCCCTAGACGGCACCGGCGCGAATCCCACCGTGGTGCTGGCCGTCCTGCGCGGCCTGCTGCTGGACCTCCTCGCCGACGGCGGTGGGAGCGGCGGCAGAAGCGGGAACGGGGACGGCAACGACGGTGGCGGGAACCACGCCGCCCGCGTCCACGCGGCCTGGCACGCCTTCCTCGACGCCACCCTCGGCTGACGCCCGGCAAGCGAGCCGCGCCGCACCCGGAGGCCGCGTAATCGCCTGGTGCCGGATGGCCGGTTGGTGGTGGGCTTCGACTGGGAGGTCGCGGTGTCGGCCCGCCGTCCACCGCCGCCCCCTCCCCCACGAACGTCGTGCAGTACGAGCCACAGAGGCTGGGGTCTTCAGGGCTTGCTCCCCTGGGGCGACGGCGCGGACGTGTCCGCCAGCCGGTGGGTGGTCCAGGCTCGTCGGACGGGGCTGCGGACGGTGATGACGGTGTCCGCGAGGCCGGACAACGCGTCGGCCACAAGGACGATCCGGCCCTCCCCCGGGCCACCCGACCGTCCTGAGGCCAGGACCTCGGGTGGCCGAAGGCCGAGCCGAAGGCGACCGGGCAGTCTTCCCCGCCACGGCGCAATGCGCTATGCCTGCCGTATCCAACCACGGAGGCCTCTGATGACCACTGACCGGAACCAGCACACATCGGATACGCCCACGCGGATGACCCGCTTCGACGACATCTACAGCCGGCCGGATCCACGGTCGTACTTCGGCGCGTTGGGAGCGCTGGGGTACCAGACGCCCCACCACGCCCAGAGCGTCTTCCGCAGCCTCCTGACTCCTGCCGGCTTTCCCGAAGCTTCCAAGCACCCGACAGACGGCAAGGACGGCAGGCCCCCGGCCACGGTCCTGGACATCTGCTGCTCGTACGGCATCAACGCGGCCCTGCTCAACCACCATGTGACGCTGCGGGAGTTGCACGACCACTACACCTCACCGCGGGCGGCCCGTCTGACGACCGCCGAGCTGATCGAGTGGGACCGCACGTACTACGCGCAGCGCCGCCGGCCGGACGCCGTACCCGTCATCGGCCTCGACATCGCCGCGCCGGCCGTCGCCTACGGTCGCGCGGCCGGTCTGCTCGACGACGGGTACGCCGAGGACCTGGAGGCCGCCTCGCCGAGCCCGGCTCTGTACCGAGCGACCCGTGGCACCCGTCTGATCACCGTGACCGGCGGAGCGAGCTTCCTGTCCGCCCGTACCTTCCGGCTCCTGTTGGAGGGCAGGCGGGAGAAGCCGTGGGTGGCCGCCTTCGTGCTGCGCACCGGCTCCTATCGGGACATCGCCGACGGCCTGGCCCTGTTGGACATGACCACGGAGAAGGACACCTCCCGCACCTACCCGCAGAGGCGCTTCACCGACGCCGACGAACAGCTGTACGCGATCACGGCGGTGTCCGCGGCCGGCGACGACCCCCACGGCAAGGAGGCCGACGGCCACTTCCACACAGCCCTGCACCTCACACGGCCCGCAGCGCAGGCGGCTGCCCGTCCGCTGCACACCGTGCTACAGGACGGCTGAGGTCGCGGGAGGCGGCCGGATGCCCCGTTCGACCGCCCGCCCGCGTGCCCACCGCGCCACCGCCCGTGCCTCCGCGCGAGCTTCGCAGAGCCGGTGCCGGAGAAGGCACCGGCTTCGGCACCGGCCGAGAGTGGGTCGCCATGGCCGACCGGGCACCGGTTCGCCGACCGCACCCGCGCCAAGCACGCCACCGTCCACGCGCTGCTGGCCGCCGGCCATAGCCAGCGCTCGATCCAGCGCCAGCTCGGCATGACCTACCGCACCGTCCAGCGGCTGGCCGCCGCCGCGACCCCGGAAGACCTGTTCCAAGGGCAGTGGCAGAACCGCAGGACCAAGCTCGACGACTTCAAGCCCTACCTGCACGAGCGGTGGGCCGAAGGCTGCACGAACGCCTGGACCCTCTGGGAAGAGATCAAGACGCACGGCTACCGTGGCGGCTACGGGGCCGTCCGCGCCTACCTCCAGCCGTTCCGCACCACCCCGTCCGCACCGGCAGCCCGACCACCGTCGCCGCGGACCGTCGCCGGGTGGATCCTGACCCACCCCGATACCTTGCCGGAGAACGAGCGACTCAAGCTGAAGTCAGTGCTCGTGCACTGCCCCGAACTGGACGCACTCACCGGTCACGTCCGCGCGTTCGGAAGAATGATCACCGAACTCCAAGGCGACCGGCTCCCGCAGCGGATCGAAGCGGTCCACGCCGACGATCTGCCGAGTCTCCATGCTTTCGCCAACGGCCTGGAACGAGATCTTGCCGCGGTCACCGCCGGGCTGACCCTGGCCTGGAGTTCGGGCGTCGTCGAGGGCCACGTCAACCGGATGCATTCTGTGGAATCTGATTTGTCAACATCATGCGTATTTGAGTAGTTCCATCGGCCACCTTCGTTGCTCGGCGGTGTCCGGGACGGCGAGCCCGC
>NZ_JBFBNR010000087.1:0-14962 GCF_040687675.1 Kitasatospora sp. NPDC056731 | reverse complement strand
TACATGATCGCCCTGCACCGCTCCGGCCGACGGGGCGAGGCCCTGGAGGCCTACCAGCGCCTGCGCAACACCCTGGTACGGGAGTTGGGCATGGAACCCTCGGCCGGACTGCGACGGCTCCAGCGCTCCATCCTGCTCGCCGACCCCGATCGCCCCGAGCCCGACCGCGCCGCCGGCCCCGCCACCACCGCAGGCCCCGCCACCCCCGCCGACCGGACCCCGCCCCGCACCACCCGGCTCACCCGCGTCGGCTGAGCCCACCGCGGCGGCCCGCCGCATCGCTGACGAAGACCCTAGATCTGCTCCGGCCGGGGGTGGCCGGTCAGGCCCAGGTAGTGGCCGAGCCGGGCGGCCGCGTCGAGCATGGCCAGGCCCTGGGCGGTGAGCCTGCGCTGCCAGCCGTCGAGGGCGTCGGCCAGGGAGGCCGTGCCGCCGGCCGTCCGCACCTGTCGGAGCACGGTGGCGATGTGGTCCAGCGGGTAGCCGCCGCGCCGGAGCAGGTGGGCGAGTTCGGCGTCGCGGATGTCGTCGGCGCGGAAGACGCGGTGCCCGGTGGCCTGGTCCCGGGCGGGGGTGAGGATGCCCGCGCCCTCCCAGTTGCGCACGGTCGCCGGGGTGACGCCGAGCCGGTGGGCGAGTTCGCCGATGCTCAGGACGGCACCGTCCACCGCGGGCTCCGCCGACGGGCCCGCCGCAAGATCCGCCGCAAGGTCCCGCGCCGCCGCAACGTCCCGCGCCGTGTCGGGCTGCGCCGCAAGGTCCCGCGCCGCGTCGGGCCGCGCCGCAAGGTGGTGCACGGCCTTCCGCACCGCGTCCAGGGTGTCCCGGTCGCGGAGCAGTTGGCCGTGCCCGCGGTCGATGGCCGTCAGGGCGTCGTCGAGCCCGCCCCGGTGGAGCGCGGTCATGATCCGGCCGCCGGTCGCGTGGCCGTACGCCGCGACGAGGGAGCGGTAGGCGTCGAGCGCGGCCGCGTGCACCTCGGTGTAGATCCGGTAGCCGCTGGCGGTGCGTTCGGCGGGCGGGAGGAAACCGTCCCGCTCGTAGTTGCGCACGGCCTGGGCCGAGAGGCCGTGCCCGCGGGCGAGGTCGGAGGGGCGCATGGTGGTCACCGGTTTGAGGCTTCAGTGGAGGATCGGGCGGTCGGAGCAGGAAAAGTCTCAACCGTTCTTTCAAGGATACGCTTGAGGACCATGAGTCAGGACTTGCGAGACCTCGCCCCTTCGTCATGCGCACTGCTGGCGCTCGGTGAACCCACCCACCGGGAACCGGCCTTCGCGCGGATCCGCAACGAGCTGTTCGCCCAGCTGGTCGACCGGGGATTCCGGTCGATCGCCCTCGAAACCGACCGGGTGGCCGCGCTCGCCGTGAACGACTTCGTCCAGGAGGGGGTGGGCACCCTCGACTCGGTGATGGGCGAGGGCTTCTCCCACGGCTTCGGAGAGCTGGACGGCAACCGGCGGCTGGTCGCCTGGATGCGCGAGTACAACCGGAGCCGGCCGCCGGCGGACCGTCTGGCCTTCCACGGCTTCGACGCGCAGACGGAGAACACCAGCGCACCCAGCCCGCGGCGCTACCTCGAACACGCCCGCGACTACCTCGGGCTCGACCTCGACCTCGTCGGCCTGGTCGGCGACGACCAGCGCTGGAGCCGCCCCGAGGCGGTCCTGGACCCGGAGATGTCGCCCGGCGCCTCCGCCGAGGCGGAGAAGCTGCGGACGATCGCCGACGACCTGCTCACCCTGCTGTACGCGCGGGCCCCGGAACTGGTCGCGGCGACCTCGCGCGCCGAGTGGCGCAGGGCCAGGACGCACCTCACCGCCGGCCTCGGCCTGCTCCGCTACCACCGGCAGTCGGCCGAGCGCCTGGAGCCGGGCGCCCGGCTGTCCGGCCTCCTCGGCACCCGGGACGTGCTCATGGCCCAGAACCTCCTCGACATCCGCAGCGGCGAGGCCCGCCGAGGGGGAACCCTCGTCTTCGCCCACAACCTCCACCTGCAACGGCAGCCGAGCACCATGCGGTTGGCGGATCTGGACCTGGCCTGGAGCGGCGCCGGCGCCATCCTGAACTCCCTGGACGAGCCGTACACCTTCGTCCCCGGCAGCCTGGGCCGCAGCGCGGCCGTCGGGCTCCAGGAGCCCGAGCCGGACACCCGCGAGGGCGCGCTCCAGCGCGGGGCCGCCACCTGGGGACTGGTCGAGCCCGGTGCGGCCGCCGGTGGCCGGATGCGCACCGACACCACGCCGGAGCAGGGCTACTTCCCGCTCGACCGGGCTGTCCTCGACGGGGCCGACGCGATCCTGCACATCGGCGACGGCACCGCCGCCGCCGCGTCCTGACGGGGCACCGCCGCCGCGCTCTGACGTGGCGTCACCGCCGCCGTCGCGCTGACACGGTGGCCTGCGGAGGGCGGACCCCCGGTAGCGTCAGGTACGGGCCCCCGGGCCCGGATAGGACGTCCGCAAGTGGCCCAGGAGCGCGGCCGTGGGCGGCGCGATGGGGCGGCCGGTCGGCCAGGCCAGCGCGATCCGCACCAGGGGGACGGGGTCGGTGAGCGGCCGGATCCGCAGCCCGGCGGCGGGCGGCGGATCCGGCAGCACGGCCACGCCCAGCCCGTGCGCGGCGAGTTCGGCCAGCTGCGGCGGGGCGGCCGCCTCGACCGCGACCGTGGGGCGGGCTCCGGCCGCGGCCAGGGCCTGCTCCAGCGCCGTCCGCAGGCCGGTGCCGCGCGGGGTGCTCACCAGGGCGTGCCCGGCCAGCGCGGCGACCGGCAGGGGGCCGTCCGGTCCGCCGGCCAGCGGGTGGTGCCCGGTGAAGGCGGCGACCAGCGGGGCTTCCAGCACGGTGTGCAGGGCGAGCCCGGCCAGCGTCCGCCAGCCGTCGTCGTCGTCCCGTCCGCTCGCGGCGGTGGGCAGGCCGATCACGGCGAGGTCCAACCGCCCCTCGCGCAGCGCGCCGAGCATCCGCGCGGTACCGTCCTCGGCCAGCGAGAGGTCGATGCCCGGGTGGTCGCGGCGGAACGCGGCGAGCGTGGTGGCGAGTCCGGGGAGGTCGTCCGCCCCGGCCGGCGGGACAGGGCCCAGGGCCGCCCCGGAGACCAGCCCGAGCCGGACGTGCCCGCGCCGCAACCCGCCGAAGTCCTGCGCCGTCTGCCGCGCCGCCGCGGCGGAGGCGAGCGCCGCCCGCGCGTGCGGGAGCACCGCCTCGCCGACCGGGGTGAGCCGGACGCCGCGCCCGCTGCGGTCCAGCAGCCGGTGGCCCAACTCCTTCTCCAACTGCCGGATCTGGGCGCTCACCCCGGGCTGGGTGAGGTGCAGCAGCTCGGCGGCGCGGGTGAAGCTGCCCTGCTGGGCCACGGTGACGAAGTACTGGAGCTGCCGGAGTTCCATAACTTCTGATGATAGGCGGAAGAACTCCCCGGTCTTGGACGTACGGAGGGCCCCGGCCGCAGGCTGGAGGCATGGAAACCGTGCAGCACGACCAGGGCGTCGACTGGGTCCGCGAACAGATCGCGGCCGAACGCCGGGAACTCGCCGAGGTGTTCACCACCTTCACCCGGGACCAGTGGAACTCCCCGTCGCTGTGCGCCGGTTGGCGCGTCCGCGAGGTCGCCGCCCACATGAGCACCGGCTTTCGCTACTCCACGGCCCGCAACCTCGCGGACCTCATGCGGGCCGGCGGCTCCCTCCACCGGATGACCGACCGGGTGGCCCGCCGCGACGCCGCCGCCCTCACCGACCGCCAACTCGCCGCCGCCCTCGCCGACCACGCCGAACACCCCTGGCGCCCCCCGGTCGGCGGCCGGATCGCCGCCCTCGGCCACGACGTCGTCCACGGCCTCGACATCACCACCGCGCTCGGCCTGCCCTCGCGCCTCCCGCTGCCTCGGGTCACCGCCCTGCTCGCCACCGTCTCCCGCCGCAGCCTGCGCTTCTTCGGCGCCCGACTCGACGGCGTCCACCTGCGGGCCACCGACACCGCCTGGGCGTACGGCGAGGGCCCGGCCGTGGTGGAGGGCCGGGCCGAACACCTCCTGCTGCTCACCTACGGGCGCCGCCTGCCGCCCGGCCTGCTCACCGGCCCGGGCGCGGGGCGGTTCACCCTGGACGGGTAGCGGGCGCGGCCGCTCTCGCGTGCCCGTCCGTCGGCGAGAGCGCAGTACACCGGGCGCACGCCTGGCCCCGGTGCCCGAGGGACGCCGCCGCGCGCTTCGCTCCCCGCGGCGCAGCCGGGGGCGCGCGGGGGTGAGCAGGGGTGGCTAGGATCGGAATCGCCCATTCCGGATAGGCGGTGAGACGGGAAGCAAGGTCTCCGATGGCCCCGAGGTCTGAGCAGTGGCCGCCGTACGTGCGGTTCGCGCCGTGGTTGCTGATCGTCGGCGGGCTCGTCTGGAACTCCCTGGATCCCACCGACTACTGGGGTGACCCGCTCCTGGCGGCCGCCGCCGTCCTGACCGGCGCGCTGCTGACCTTGCGGGACACCCTCGCGGTGGGCGTCGCCAATGTGACCGGCATCCTCGTGCTGGCCGTGCGGGACGGCTCGATCGGCACCCAGGACGGCTACCTGGAGCTGGTGAACACGGCCTTCGCCGCGCTGCTCGGCGTCTGGGTCAACCGCGTCGTCGCCCGGCACGGGGAGCGGCTGGCGCAGGTGCGGTCGGTGGCCGAGGCCGCCCAGCGGGCGGTGCTGCCCGAGCCGCCCGCGCGGGTGGGCCGACTGTCGGTCGCCGCCTGCTACCGGGCGGCGCAGACCGAGGCACTGATCGGCGGCGACGCGTACGCGCTGCAGGCGACCCCGTACGGCGTACGGGTGCTGATCGCGGACGTGCGGGGCAAGGGGCTGCAGGCGGTCGGCGCGGTGTCGGTGCTGCTCGGCGCGTTCCGGGAGGACGCCCACCGCGCGCCGGACCTCGCGGCGCTGGCCGACGGGTTGGAGCGGGCACTCGCCCGGGAGAGCGCGCTGCTGACCGAGGAGGTGCGGCTGGAGGGGTTCATCACGGCGCTGCTGGTCGAGTTCCCGCCGGGTGAGGACGTCGTGCGCACGCTCGACTGCGGGCACCCGGGGCCGTACCTGCTGGGCGGCCCGGACGCGGTGCGCCGGCTGGACGCCGCCGACCCGGGGCTGCCGCTCGGGATGGGCTCGCTGGGCGTGGCCCGGCCGGTGCCGCAGACCCGGCCGTTCCCGCCGGGGTGCACGCTGCTGCTGGTGACCGACGGGGTGACGGAGGCCCGGGACGCGGCCGGGGAGTTCTACGATCCGCTGCTCGCCCTGGGCCCGCTCGGCCCGTTCGACGGCCCCCAGGAGGCCGTCGACGCGCTGGTGGCGGACGTGGAGCGGTGGACGGGCGGGCCGCGGGACGACGACATGGCGGTGCTGGCGGTGACCTGCCGGGAGGCGGACTGAGCGGCGGGGCCCGGTCCGGCCCGTCCGGCGGCGCGGGTGCTTCTTCCCACGGCCTCCCGCGGCGCGGCCGATATCACGATCAGGTGACGGACAGTCAGTGTTTCGCATGATCCAGCCAAGTTGAGTGATGGCGTCCGGTGGCCGGAATGCGAATGCCCGCATAGCGGACGGCGAATTGGACGTGCGGGGCCCGCGGTGTGCCGGGTGGCCGCGCGAGTGGTCCGCCCCTGGTCGGCGGCCTGCGCGGACGTCCCGGCGGGAGCGTGTTCGGCCGTATGGGGGCCGTAAGGGCGGGCCGCGGGAGTGGCGCGATCAGGCCGACCCGTGGTTCGTCCGGAAACGGACGCGATGCTTGCCCAGTAGCGAAGTGGTGACCGAAAGTCGCACTGATGAACGAGACACCAAGCCCCCGCCGCGACCGACTGCTCGGCCACCGCGACTTCCGACTCCTGCTCACCGGAGCTGCGACGGCCCAGACGGGCAGCCAGGTGACCCTGGTCGCGCTCCCGTTGGTGGCGGTGGTGGTGCTCGATGCCACACCCTTCGAGGTCGGCCTGCTGACCGCCGCCGAGACCGCCGCGTTCCTGCTGGTCGGCCTGCCGGCCGGCGCCTGGCTGGACCGGATGCGCAAGCTCCCGGTGCTGATCCGCGCCGACGTGGTGCGCTGCCTCGCCGTCGGGTCGATCCCGCCGGCCGCCGCGCTCGGCGTGCTGACCATGGCCCAGCTCTACCTGGTGGCGCTGGTCACCGGGGTGGCGACGGTCTTCTTCGACGTCGCCCACCAGTCCTTCCTGCCGTCCGTCCTGCCGCGCGAGCAACTGGTCGGGGGCAACGGCGCGATCGAGACGGTCCGCTCCTCGGCGCAGATCGTCGGGCCCGGGCTCGGCGGCGGCCTGGTCCAGCTGCTCGGCGCGTCGCTCGCCATCGTGGCCGACGCCGTCGGCTACCTCGCCTCCGCCCTGCTGCTCGCCCGGATCCGGGTCGAGGAGCCCCAACCGGAGCCGGCGACCGGACGGTCGCTGCGCGCCGAGGTCGCCGAGGGCGTGCGCTTCGTGCTCGGGCACCCGCTGCTGCGGGCGATCGCCACCGCGACCGCCGTGTCCAACCTGTTCGCCGCCGTGCTGGCGGCCGTGCAGACGGTGTTCTGGGTGCGGGTGCTCGACCTGGCGCCGGGTGCCATCGGCCTGCTGCTGTCGGCCTCCGCCGTCGGCGGCCTGGCCGGGGCGCTGTGCGCGGGGCGGCTGGCGGAGTGGCTCGGCCAGGCCCGGCTGATCTGGCTCGCCACCGTGGTGACGGCGCCGTTCGCGCTGCTGTGGCCGCTGTCCGGCCGGGGTGCGGGCGTGGTGCTGTTCGGGATCGCCTCGGCGGTGGTGCTGTTCGGCGCGGTGGCCTACAACGTCGCCCAGGTGAGCTTCCGGCAGAGCCTGTGCCCGCCGGAGCTGCTCGGCCGGATGAACGCCACCATGCGCTTCCTGGTCTGGGGCACGCTGCCGATCGGCGCGCTCGTCGGCGGCACCGTCGCCGACGCGGCCGGACCGCGCGCCGCGCTGTGGCTGTGCGCGGCGGGCTTCCTGCTCGTCCCGGTGCCGCTGCTGCTGTCGCCGCTGCGCCGGCTGCGGGACCTCCCGGCCGACACCGCCGCCACGGCCGGGGAGGAGCCCGTCGCGAGCCCCGCCGCCTGACGCACCCGGCCGCCCGACGAGCCCCGCCGCCTGACGTCCGAACCGAACCGAGACCGGAAACCGGAGACCGTTCCGTGCACGCCAGCATCACCGCCGCCTACCTCGCCCGGTACCGTTCCGCCGCCGCCGACTCCCCGATGGACCTGCTCCCGCTCACCGGCGCCCAACGGCGCTTCCTGATCACCCGCAGGCTCGCGCCGCAGGGCCGGCCCGAGGTCGTCCCGCTGTTCCACGCCTACCCGGGCGGCACCCTCGACCTGCCCCGGCTGGCCCGTGCCGCCGCCGCCACCGCCGCCCGGCACCCGGCGCTGTGCGGCGGCTTCGGGACGGTGCGCGGCACGCCCGTCCTGCGGGTCGGCGCCCCCTCGGCCGAGGCCGCCCGGATCGCCGTCCCGCCCGGCGGCACCGCCGGGTCCGCCCTGCGCGAGGCCCTGCTGGACTGGCCCGCCGACGGGCCCGCGCTGCGCCTGCTGGTGGCCCGGGAGCCGGACGGCGAGGAGGAGCTGCTCGCCCTCGCGGTGGACCACGTGGCCTGCGACGAGCAGTCGCTCGGCATCCTGACCGCCGACCTCACCGACGCCTACGCCCGGGACGACCACGCCCAGGAGGCCGTCGCCGCCCCCGACCAGGACGCCCTGGCGGCCTACCGGGAGGCCGTCGAACGGCAACTGGCCGCCGAGGACGCGGCCGGCGGCCCCGCCGCACAGGCCCACTGGGGCCGCCGGCTCGGCGGCGTCACCGGGACGGGCGGGGGAGCGGCCGGCTCCACCGGCATGCTCAGCCACCGGCTGCCCGCCGCCGAGGGGGCCGCCCGCACCGCCTTCTTCCCCGCCCTGCTGGACGCCACCGCGGCCGCCGCCCACCGGCTGCACCGGACCGACGGGCAGCTCGCCCTCGGCTACCCGTGGGGCGGCCGCCCGCCCGGCGCGCCCGCCGCGCTCGGCTGCTTCCTCAACACCCTGGTGCACCCCGCCGCACCCGGCGCGGCCACCGCCCTGGAGGACCTCGCCGACGCCTGGTGGGACGACCTCGACCACGCCGACACCCCGTTCGACGAGGTGGTCCGGGCCGCCCGCACCGCCGGCGCCCCGTGGACGGGCGCCCTGGACGGCATGCTCACCCTGGAGGACCTGCACCGCCGCCCGCCGCTGGTGTTCGGCGGCGTGCCCGGCCGGGAGGTCCACCTGGCCGGGCGGCCGCTCGCCGCGCCGTTCGCGGTCGCCGCCTCGCAGGGCGACGACCTGCTGGTGCGCCTCGCCTGGGACCGCGAACGGTTCCCCGAGGACGCCGCCACCGCCGCCTTCGACGACCTGCTCGCCACGCTGCGCCGCCACCTGCGGACGGCCTGACCCGCCCGGCCCGACCCCGCGTCGGACACCTGATCCGGACGCCCGCTCCGGACGCCTGATCCGGACCCGACCCGAAGCCGCCCCGGACCCGACTCGAAGCCGTACCGGACCCGCACCGGACGTCCGCATCAGGACGCCCGCCCCGGACGCCTGACCCGCCCCGGACCGAAGCCGCCACCGAATCCCCACACCGACCGCCGGGCCGTGCCACCACCCCGGCGCGCCCGGAACCAGGGCCGGGCCATCCACGCCCGCCCCGTCACCGCAGGGCCAACACGCCCACCACACAAGGGAGTCACCGATGTTTGCGCTCTCCTCCTCGCAGGAGATCGTCTGGCTGCACGAGCAGATGCTGCCCGGCAGTCGTGCGTACAACTTCACCGCCGTGCTCGACCTCTGGGGCGCCCTCGACGAGGACGCGCTGCACGCCGGACTGGCCGCCGTCCTCGCCCACCACCCGGGCCTGCGCCTGGAACTGGTCCCCCGCCCGGAGGGCCTGCCCGGCCAGCGGGTCGCCGAGCACTGCGAACCGACGCTGCGCCGCAGCGACTTCGCCGCCGAGGCCGACCCGGACGCCGCCTTCCGCGAGCTGCTGGCCGCCGAGGCCGAGGAGCCGGTGGACACCGAGCAGGCGCCGGTGCTGCGCTGGCACCTGGTGCGCCTCGGCACGGACCACCACCGGCTGATCCACGTCGAGCACCACCTCGTCCACGACGGCCACTCCTTCGCGATCCTGCTGCGCGACCTGTTCACCGTCTACCGCGCCCACGTCCTCGGCGAGCCCTACCAGCTGCCCGAGGCGCCCTCGTACGAGCAGCACGCCCGTACGGCCGTCGACCCGGACGCCCGCGAGCGCGCGCTCGCCTTCTGGCTGCGGGAGCTGGCCGACGCCCCGCGCGAGGTCACCCTGCCCGGGCTGGCCAACCCCGGCGCGGTGCGCCGCCACCGCGGCGGCCAGATGCGCCAGGCGATCGGCGCCGACCTGGCCGAGCGGCTGCGCACCCGCAGCAAGGAGGACGGGCACACCCCGTTCAGCACCCTGCTCACGCTCTTCGCCGAACTGCTGCGCCGGCACTCCGGGCACCGCGAACTCGTCGTCGGCACCGCCGTCGGCAACCGCCCTGAGGGCTTCGAGGGCACCGTCGGCATGTTCGTGAACACCGTGCCGCTGCACCTGCGACTGGACCCGTCCGCCCCCGGCACCGAGGCCGTCGACGAGGTGACCGACGTCCTGCTGCGCGCGCTGCCCTACCAGGACCTGCCGGTCCAGGAGCTGACCCGCCGGCTCGGCCTGCACACCGGCGGCGCCGACAACCCGCTGTTCAACGTGATGTTCAGCGCGCACGACGCCGCGCTGCCGGACGTCCAGGCGCCCGGTCTCGAAGTCTCGCTGTACGAGGGCTTCAACACCGGCACCACCCGCTTCGACCTCGACCTGGTGCTGCTGCCCGACGACCGCCGGGTGGTCGGCGAGAAGCACGGCGGCGCCGGGATGACCCTGGTCTGGGACTACGACGCCGACCTCTTCGGCGAGGCCGAGGCCACCCTGCTGGCCGACCGCCTGCTCCAGCTGCTGCGCTGCTACCTCGACCGGCCCGAGGCCACGCTCGCCGCGCTCGACCCCGCCCCGGCCGCCGACCCCGCCACCGCCGTCGCCCGGGCCGGTCTCGACCCGGCCGCCGCCCACGACCCCACGGCGATCGCGATGATCGCCGGCACCGAGCGCCTCAGCTACGGCGAGCTCGACCGTCGCGTCACCCAGCTGGCCGAACGCCTGCGCGCCGCCGGCGTCACCCCCGGCCAGCCGGTCGCCGCCGTGCTGCCGCGCGGCGTGGACAGCGTCGTCGCCCTGCTCGCCTGCCTGCGGTACGGCGCCGTGTACGCGCCGCTGTCCGCCGAGGACCCGGCCGCCCGGCTCGGCCTGCTGCTGGACCGGCTGGCCCCGGCCCTGGTGCTGGCCACCCGGCAGAGCGCGCTCGCCCTGCCCGCCGACGGCGTCACCCCCGCGCTGCTGGACGGCCCGGCCTTCCCCAAGGCCGAGCCCGCCGCAGTGGTGGAGGGCGCCGCCTACCTGATCCACACCTCCGGCTCCACCGGCGTGCCCAAGCCCGTCCTGGTCGGCCGCGACGCGCTCGCCGGGTACGTCGCCGCGATCGCCGCCCGCTACGAACTGACCCCCGCCGACCGGGTGCTGCTGTTCGCCCGCCCGTCCTTCGACGTGGCGCTGGAGGAGGTGCTGCCCGCGCTCGCCGCCGGCGCCGCCCTGGTCGTGCCGCAGCGCGAGGTGCCCACCGGGCCCGAGCTCGTCGCCGTGCTCGCCGCCCGCGGCGTCACCGTCGCCAACCTGCCGACCAGCTACCTGCTCGCCGTCCGCGAGGACCTGCGCGAGGCGCTGCGCGACGGCCGCTGGGCGCCCCGGCTGCTCGTCCTCGGCGGCGAGCGCCTGCCCGCCCGCGCGCTGACCGGCCTGATCGAGGCCACCACCGTGCTGAACGCCTACGGCGTCACCGAGGCCACCGTCACCTCCACCGTGTACGAGGTCACCGCCGCCGACGTGGCCGAGGACGGCGAGATCCCGCTCGGCGCCGAACTGGACGGCGTGCGCCTGCACGTCCTGGACGAGGCGCTGCGCCCGCTCCCGGCCGGCTGCGTCGGCGAACTCGCCGTCAGCGGAGCCCTGTTGGCCGACGGCTACCTCGGCCTGCCGGAGCCGACCGCGGCCCGCTTCGTCACCGTGCCCGCCCTCGGCGGCGAGCGCGTCTACCGCACCGGCGACCGCGGCTACCGCGACCTGCGCGGCCGGCTGTGCTTCCTCGGCCGAGCCGACAACCAGGTCAAGCTGCGCGGCCACCGGATCGAACTGGAGGAGATCGAGGCCGCCGCCTCCGCCGAACTCGGCGGCCGCTCCTGCGCGGTGGTGCTGCACACCGACCCGCAGGCCGGCCCGCGGCTGATCGGCTTCCTGGAGGGCGCCGACCGCCCCGACCAGGCCGCCCTGCACGCCGCGCTCGCCCAGCGGCTGCCCGGCGGGCTCGTCCCCGCCACCTGGACGGCCGTCGAGACGATGCCCACCCTGCCCGGCGGCAAGCCCGACCGCGCCGCCCTCGCCCGGCTCGCCGACGAGGCCCCCGCCCAGGAGGCCGCCCCGGCCGCCGAGAGCGCCTTCGCCGACCCCGGCCAGGAACTGATCGCCGCCGCCTGGCGCGAGGTGCTCGGCCACGACCGCTTCACCGCCGAGTCCCACTTCTTCGAGGTCGGCGGCCACTCGCTGCTCGCCGCCCAGCTCGCCGCCTGGCTGGAGCCGCACCTCGGCAGCCGCCCGCCGCTGCGCACCCTGTTCCGCCACGCCGTGCTGGCCGACCAGGCCAGCGCCCTCACCGGCCAGCACCCCGGAAAGGCAGACCGCGCATGAGCGCCCCCTCCGCCGTCCTCGAAGACGCCCACCGCGAACTCGTCGACGCCTTCGAGAGCTTCGTCCGCCGCGAGCTCGTCCCGCTGGCCGCCGAACTGCCCGAGACCGCCGACGAGGTGCCCGCCGAACTGCGCGCCTACGTCCGCAAGCGCTCCGCCGCGCTCGGCTTCTACGCCGGCGACTACCCCGAGGAACTCGGCGGCGCCGACATGCCGTTCACCGCCGTCGTCCTGCTGCACCACGCCGCCGGGCGCAGCGGCTGCCCGCTCGCGCCGTACGCCCTGGCCGGCTCCGACGGCCCCAGCCCGCTGCTGCGGCACGGCACCCCCGAGCAGATCGAGCGCCACCTCGTGCCGCTGGTGCGCGGCGAGCAGACCCGCTGCCTCGCCCTCACCGAGCCGCACGCCGGCTCCGACGCGTTCCGCCTCACCACCACCGCCGTGCGCACCGCCGACGGCTGGGTGCTGAACGGCCGCAAGACCTTCGTCAGCAACGCCGACCGGGCCGGCCTGGTGCTCGTCGTCACCGCCACCGACCTCGGTGAGGGGGCCGGGCCCACCGCCGGCGCCACCGCCTTCGTCCTCCCGATCGACCAGCCCGGCCTGCGGATCGGCCAGCGCTACGAGGGCATGTCCGGCGAACCGCTGTTCGAGCTGCTGCTCGACCAGGTCACCGTCTCCACCGACGCCGTGATCGGCGGCGAGGAGGGCGTCGGCGCGGCCACCGCCCTCGCCATGGACAGCCTCTCCCGGGGCCGCCTGGTCGTCGCCGCGATGTGCAACGGCATCGCCGAGTACGCGCTGCGGATGGGCGTCGAGTACGCCCGCGAGCGGCGCGCCTTCGGCAAGGTGATCGGCGAGTACCAGCACATCCAGGAGCACCTGGTGGCCACCCGGGCCGAGGTGGAGTGCTCCAAGCTGCTCACCCTCGCCTGCGCCCGGCTGGTCGACGACGGCACCGAGGCGCCGGAGAACGCGGCGCTCGCCAAGCTCACCGCCTCCGAGACCGCCGTGCGCGCGGTGGACCGCTCGCTCCAGGTGCACGGCGCCACCGGCTGGGTGCGCGGCCATCCGCTGGAGTTCCTGTACCGCTACGTGCGGATGACCACGATCATCGAGGGGACCTCCGAGGTCCAGAAGGTGATCATCGCCCGCTCCATGGGCCTGAACTGACAGTCCGTCAGCGGTCTGTCAACAGCCTGTCAACGGCCTGAACCACCTGGAGACGATGATGGAAACCCTGAGCATCGAATACGGCCGCCCGCACCAGGACGGCGCGGTCCTCGACCTGTTCGCCACCTGGGTGCACCGGACCCCGGACGCGCCCGCCCTGATCGACGGCGCCCGCACCTACAGCTACGCCGAACTCGACCGCCTCGCCGACACCGTGGCCGCGGCGCTGCGCGACCGGATCCGCCCCGGCGACCTGGTCGGCGTCTGCCTCGGCCACTCCGCGGCCCTGGCCGCCGTCACCCTCGCCACCGCCAAGCTCGGCGCCGTCCACCTGCCGCTCGGCCCGCGCCCCGGCGAGCGCCGGCTCCAGGCCGTCGCCGAGCAGCTGCGGCCCGCCTGCCTGGTCGGCGACCCGGCCCGGCTTCCCGAGGGCGGCGAGCAGCTGGCGCTCGACCTGGACCCGACCACCGACGTGGTCGCCGCGTTCGTCCCCGGCGAGCAGGTCCACGTGCCCGCCGGCACCCACTACGCGGTGCTCACCTCCGGCTCGACCGGCACCCCCAAGGCCGTCGCCGTCGGCGAACCCGCCCTCGGCGCGCTGCTCCACTGGTACCGCGAGCTGACCGGCCTCGGCCCCGGCGAGCGGCACAGCCTGCTGATCGGCGTGTCCTTCGACCCGCACGTCCTGGAACTGTGGGCCACCCTCACCTCCGGCGCCGCGCTCACCCTCGCCCCCGAGGCCGTCCGCTGGGACCCGGGCGCGCTCACCGACTGGTGGCGCGAGGCCGGCGTCACCGTCAGCATCCTGCCCACCCCGCTCGCCGAACCGATCCTGGCGCGCGCGTGGCCGGACGGGCTGGCGCTGCGCCACCTCACCATCGGCGGCGACCGGCTGCGCCGCGCCCCCGGCCCGGACGTCACCGCGGCCGTCCACAACGCCTACGGCCCCGCCGAGGCCACCGTCACCACCACCGTGCACACCATGGCGCCCGGCCTCGACCACGGCGCCGGCGCACCGCCGATCGGGCTGCCCGTCCCGGGCGCGGTCGTCCTGGTCACCGACGAGGACGGCCGGCCGGTGCCGCGCGGCCAGGCCGGCGAACTGCGCATCGGCGGCCGGGGCCTGGCCGCCGGCTACCTCGACCCCGAGCTGACCGCCCGGCGCTTCGTCGGCGTGCCGCCCGGCGTGGACGGCATCGACCGGGTCTACCGCAGCGGCGACCGGGTCGTGATGGGCGCCGACGGCGTGCTGGAGTTCCACGGCCGGCTCGACGACCAGGTCAAGGTCAGCGGCGTCCGGGTCGAACCCGCCGAGGTCGAGGCCGCGTTCGAGCGCGACCCGCGGGTGCGCCGGGCCGTGGTGGCCGCGGCCCCGGCGCCGACCGGCGGCGTCCGGCTGCTCGCCTTCGTCCAGACCGTCGAGGGGCCCTCGGCGGCCGGCGCCGACGAACTGCTGGCGGCGGTCCGGCCGTGGCTGCCCGAGCAGGCCGTCCCGTCGGCCGTCCGCCTGGTCGACACCTTCCCGCTGGACGCCAACGGCAAGGTCGACCGCGCCGCCCTGCTGCTCGCCCCGGCCGCGGACGAGCCGGTCGCGGCGGAGGAGGGCGCCACGCCCACCGAGCGCACCGTGCTGCGCCTGTGCCGCGACCTGCTCGGCCGCGCCGACCTCGGGCCCGGCGACAACTTCCTCGCCTCGGGCGGCAACTCGCTCGCCGCCGCACGGCTGCTGGAGGCCCTGGAGGAGGAGTGCGGGGTGCGGTTGCGCGCGCCCCTGGTGCTGCGCCAGCCCGACCTGCGGGCCGTCGCCCGGCTGGTGGCAGAGCGGCAGCCGACCGCCGCCGCCGCCGTCTGACCGCCCGCCCGCCCGTACCACCTGCGCAGGGCGCCCCGGCCCTTCGCGGCCGGGGCGCCCCGAAGGGAACCCTAATGCCCACCCCCACCCACCCC
>NZ_JBFBNR010000086.1:0-15612 GCF_040687675.1 Kitasatospora sp. NPDC056731 | reverse complement strand
GCCATGGTCTGGCCGATGGTCGCGGCCGGCACCAGCAACGACGAGATCCAGTTCGCCAAGGGCGTCCGCCCCGACTTCGGCGACGACCTCGACTAACACCCCCCTTCAACTCCAGAGCGCCTGAGGAACCCCATGTCCAAGCACACCCTCTCCGTCCTGGTCGAGAACAAGCCCGGCGTGCTCGCCCGCATCGCCGCCCTGTTCTCCCGTCGGGGCTTCAACATCGACTCCCTCGCCGTCGGCCCGACCGAGCATCCGGACGTGTCCCGGATGACCATCGTGGTCAACGTCGAGGACCTCCCGCTGGAACAGGTCACCAAGCAGCTCAACAAGCTCGTGAACGTGATAAAGATCGTCGAACTCGACCAGTCCGCTGCGATCCAGCGGGAACTGGTCCTGGTGAAGGTCCGCGCCGACAACGAGACCCGGTCGCAGATCGTCGAGATCGTCCAGCTGTTCCGTGCCAAGACGGTCGACGTGTCCCCGGACGCGGTGACCATCGAGGCCACCGGAAGCTCGGACAAGCTGGAGGCCATGCTCCGGATGCTGGAGCCTTACGGCATCAAGGAGTTGGTCCAGTCCGGCCTGGTCGCCATCGGGCGCGGCGCCCGTTCGATCACGGACCGCTCGTTGCGCGCCCTCGACCGCAGCGCCTGAGCACCCCCGAGACGCAGGCCGTCTCACACCCTGAAGCACCGCCCCACGCCCCCGCCGGTACGCCTACCGTAGAGAACGCGTACCCGGCAACCATCACGCAAGGAGATGTGCCCCCGTGGCCGAGCTGTTCTACGAAGACGACGCCGACCTGTCCATCATCCAGGGCCGCAAGGTCGCGGTCATCGGCTACGGCAGCCAGGGCCACGCCCACGCGCTGTCCCTGCGCGACTCCGGCGCCGACGTCCGGGTCGGCCTGAAGCCGGAGTCCAAGTCCCGCGCCAAGGCGGAGGAGGCCGGCCTGCGCGTCGTCACCCCGGCCGAGGCCGCGGCCGAGGCCGACGTCATCATGATCCTGGTGCCGGACCCGATCCAGGCCGACGTCTACGAGGCCGACATCGCCCCGCACCTGAAGGCCGGCGACGCCCTGTTCTTCGGCCACGGCCTGAACATCCGCTTCGGCTTCATCAAGCCCCCGGCGGACGTCGACGTCTGCATGGTCGCCCCGAAGGGCCCGGGCCACCTGGTCCGCCGCCAGTACGAGGAGGGTCGCGGCGTCCCCGCGATCGTCGCCGTCGAGCAGGACGCCTCCGGCAAGGCCTTCGACCTGGCGCTGTCCTACGCCAAGGGCCTGGGCGCCACCAAGGCCGGCGTCATCAAGACCACCTTCACCGAGGAGACCGAGACCGACCTGTTCGGTGAGCAGGCCGTCCTCTGCGGTGGCACCGCCGCCCTGGTGAAGGCCGGTTTCGAGACCCTGGTCGAGGCCGGCTACCAGCCGGAGATCGCCTACTTCGAGTGCCTGCACGAGCTGAAGCTCATCGTCGACCTGATGTATGAGGGCGGCCTGGAGAAGATGCGCTGGTCGGTCTCCGAGACCGCCGAGTGGGGCGACTACGTCACCGGCCCGCGGATCATCACCGACGCCACCAAGGCCGAGATGCGCAAGGTCCTCGCCGAGATCCAGGACGGCACCTTCGCCAACACCTGGATCGCCGAGTACAAGGCCGGTCTGCCCAAGTACAACGAGTACAAGAAGGCCGACGAGGACCACCTGCTGGAGACCACCGGCAAGAAGCTGCGCTCGCTGATGAGCTGGGTCGACGACAAGGCCTGAACCGGCCTCGGGCTCTGCCCGATTTTGTAACTTCCTTGTACAAGTAGGCTGCTCTCGTCCGGGTGATTTCGCCGGACGGGAGCAGCCTGGTACCCAGCCCGTCGATACACTCCGAGTGCGCGTCAGGCCCACAGCGTCGTGCGTCTACCTACGCGGCATGCCACCTTCCCCCCGCCGTCCACGCCACCCACGTGCCGGGGAGAACCGCAGAGTTAAGGACACACTGTCGTGAGCACTGTGACATCCAAAACCGCCGTCGTCCTGATCGCCGAAGAGCTGTCGCCCGCCACCGTCGACGCCCTCGGCCCCGACTTCGAGATCCGCCACTGCAACGGCGCCGACCGCACCGAGCTGCTCGGCGCGATCGCCGACGTCGACGCGATCCTGATCCGCTCCGCCACCAAGGTCGACGCGGAGGCGCTGGCCGTCGCCCGCAAGCTCAAGGTGGTCGCCCGGGCCGGGGTCGGCCTGGACAACGTGGACGTCGCCGCCGCCACCAAGGCCGGCGTGATGGTCGTGAACGCGCCGACCTCCAACATCGTCACCGCCGCCGAACTCGCCTGCGGCCTGCTGATCTCCGTCGCCCGCAACATCGCGCCGGCCAACGCCGCGCTCAAGCAGGGCGAGTGGAAGCGCAACAAGTACACCGGCGTCGAGCTGAGCGAGAAGACCCTCGGCGTCGTCGGCCTCGGCCGGATCGGCGTCCTGGTCGCCCAGCGGATGTCTGCGTTCGGCATGAAGATCGTCGCGTACGACCCCTACATCCAGGCCGCCCGCGCCGCCCAGATGGGCGTCAAGCTGGTCACCCTGGAGGAGCTGCTGGAGGTCTCGGACTTCATCACCGTCCACCTCCCCAAGACCCCCGAGACCATCGGCCTGATCGGCGACGAGGCGCTGCACAAGGTCAAGCCGACCGTGCGCATCGTCAACGCCGCCCGCGGCGGCATCGTGGACGAGGAGGCGCTCGCCAACGCCCTGCGCGACGGCCGGGTGGCCGGCGCCGGACTGGACGTGTACGCCAAGGAGCCGTGCACCGACTCCCCGCTGTTCGGCTTCGACAACGTGGTCGCGACCCCGCACCTGGGCGCCTCCACCGACGAGGCGCAGGAGAAGGCCGGCATCGCCGTCGCCAAGTCGGTGCGCCTGGCGCTGGCCGGCGAGCTGGTGCCGGACGCCGTCAACGTCCAGGGCGGCGTGATCGCCGAGGACGTGCGCCCGGGCCTGCCGCTGGCCGAGAAGCTCGGCCGGATCTTCACCGCTCTGGCCGGCGAGGTCGCCGTCCGGCTCGACGTCGAGGTCCGCGGCGAGATCACCCAGCACGACGTGAAGGTGCTCGAACTGTCCGCGCTGAAGGGCGTGTTCGAGGACGTGGTGGCGGAGACGGTGTCCTACGTCAACGCCCCGCTGTTCGCCCAGGAGCGCGGCGTCGAGGTCCGCCTGACCACCTCCAGCGAGAGCGCCGAGCACCGCAACGTGATCACCGTCCGCGGCACGCTCGCGAACGGCGAGGAGATCGCCATCTCCGGCACCCTGGCCGGCCCGAAGCAGACCCAGAAGATCGTCGGCGTGGACGCCTTCGACGTGGACGTCGCGCTCACCGACCACATGGCCTTCTTCAAGTACGAGGACCGCCCCGGCGTGGTCGGTGTGCTCGGCCGCCACCTCGGCGACGCCGGCATCAACATCGCCGGCATGCAGGTCGCCCGCGACGGCGGCGGCGCGCTCGCCTCCATCACCGTGGACAGCCAGATCCCGCAGGACGTGCTGTCGGCGATCGCCGCCGAGATCGGCGCCCGCTTCGCCCGCTCGGTCGACCTGGGCGCCTGAGCCCGACGCCCCCCGGGGCCCGGACCGCCGTTCGCCGGCGGTCCGGGCCCCGCTGCGTTCCCCCGGGCGGCGCCCGTCTCAGATACTAGGAAATCCAAGTATTCGTGCAGACACGGCCCGGGCCCGGTCGTACCGTGGAAGGGCGATACGGCGTGCCGACCCTGTAGACAGGGCGTTCGGCCCGTGTCCGCGTGCGCCTTCACGGGCAGGCGATCCCTGCCCCCGCGCGTACCCCTCCCCTCCCGCGCCCTCTTCGGGGCGCCGCTTCCAAGGAGCCCGGTATGCCCCTCACCGCCGACCGCCACGCCACTGCCACCCCCGCCGCCACCCCCGTCCGCGCCCCGCGCCGGCGCCGGGCCGCCGAGCGGAACCCCTTCGCCGCCGCCGCGCTGCAGCGGGCGCTGGACCGCCGCGACAACGGCGGCTCGACCGGGCACCTCTGACGGGCGCTTCCGGCGGGCCTGTCTGTCAGGTGCTGTCGGACGGCCCTCCCCGGCGGCTTCGCCGGCTCGGCCGTTCATCCGCCGAATAGGCCGCTCGGGCTGTCGCCAGGTCACCCGGTCGAGTGCAACCGGCGTCCATCCGAGGGAAGTTGCTCGCGCTCGCCGGCGCGATCATCCTAATTTGGGGCCCCCGGAAGGGTGATCGACGTTCGCGCGGGCGGGCGTCAGCGGCACGGCGTGCGGATCAGTCCCCCTGCCGGGGGAGAGGACTCAGTGCGCCTGCCATCCGTCCGCCGACCCATCACCCGGATCGGCCTCACCCTGGCCGTGCTGGCCGGGAGCGCGGCGCTCGCCGCCACCCCGGCCTCCGGCGGGCCCCCGACGGAGCCGTCGAGGGCCGGCCGAACGGCCGCCGTCCTGCTCGAACTCGGCACCGAGCCGGCCGGCCCCGCCTGGCGGCGCGCCGCCGACGGGGCCCGGCGGGCCCAGCGCTCCCCGGAGGCCGCCCGCCGGGAGGCCGCCGACGCCGGCGCCGCCCAGCGCGCCAAGGCCGGCGAAGCCCTCGACCGGCTCGCCGCGGCCGTCCACCGGGCGGCGCCCACCGCCGGCGAGCTCTACCGCACCCGCACCCTGCTCACCGGCCTCGCCGTCAACGCGCCCGCCGACCGGCTGCCCGCCCTGCGCGCGCTGCCCGGCGTCCGGGCCGTCCACCCGATCGTCCGCAAGCAGCGGGACAACGCCTACTCCGTCCCGCTGCTCGGCGCCCCGCAGGTCTGGGCCGGTGCCACCGGCGACGGCAACACCGGCCAGGGGGTGCGGATCGGCATCATCGACAGCGGCATCGACTACACCCACGCCGACTTCGGCGGCCCCGGCACCGAGGCCGCCTTCCGCTCCGTCGAACGCGGCAAGCCGGCCCCGCCCGAGCTGTTCCCCAACGCCAAGGTGATCGGCGGCAAGGACCTGGTCGGCGACGACTACAACCCCGACCCGTCCTCCCCCCACCACCAGCCCGTCCCGCACCCCAGCGACAACCCGATCGACTGCGACCGCAACGGGCACGGCACCCACGTCGCCGGCACCGCCGCCGGCTACGGCGTCACCGCCGACGGCCACCCGTACACCGGCCCCTACCGGCCCGGACTCGACCCCGCCGGGTTCAAGGTCGGCCCCGGCGCCGCCCCCGGCGCCCAGCTGTACGCGATCCGGGTCTTCGGCTGCGACGGCTCCACCGACCGGCTCGCCCAGGCCCTCGACCTCGCCGCCGACCCCAACGGCGACGGAGACCTCGGCGACCGCCTCGACGTCGTCAACCTCTCCCTCGGCAGCCGCTTCGGCAGCCCCGACGACACCGACGCCCTCGCCGTCGACCGGCTCTCCGCCCTCGGCACCGTCGTGGTCGCCGCCGCCGGCAACGACGGCGACGTCTACGGCATCGGCGGCAGCCCCGGCACCGCCGCCCGGGCCATCGCCGTCGCCGCCTCCGTCGACCCGCACAGCGACACCGACGGCCTCACCGTGCTCGCCCCCGCCAGCCTGGCCGGCGTCGTCCCGGCCCACTGGAGCGAGCGCTACCAGGGCTGGTCCAGCGCCGACGTCAGCGGCCAACTCGCCCTGCCCGCCGACCAGTCCGACGGCTGCGCCGCCTACAGCGAAGCCGACCGGCAGCGGCTCGCCGGAAAGATCGCCGTCCTCACCTGGCGCACCCGCGACACCGAACGGGCCTGCAACTCCGGCCCCCGCGCCGACCACGCCGCCGACGCCGGTGCGATCGGCGCCCTCTACGCCGCCGACACCGACCACCTCGCCGAGATCTCCGGCAACGACCGCATCCCGGCCGCCCTGCTCGCCCACGCCGACGGCGAACGGCTCCGGCAGGCCGCCGCGGCCGGACCGGTCGAGATCCGCCTCGCCGCCCCAGGCAACCCGCTGCACGGCTCCGTCTCCCAGAACCAGCCCGCCCGCACCGACACCCTCACCGACTTCTCCTCCCGCGGCATCGGCGTCCCCGGCATCGTCAAACCCGACCTCGCCGCCCCCGGCGAGACCATCTGGTCCGCCCTCGTCGGCACCGGCAGCGGCGGCCAGCGCGAGGACGGCACCTCGATGGCCACCCCGCACATCACCGGCCTCGCCGCCCTCGTCCGCGCCGCCCACCCCGACTGGCCGGTCGAACAGCTCAAGGCCGCGCTCATGAACACCGCCGTCGACACCTGGCTCGGCGACGACCACGGCGGACCGGTCTACGGCCCCGAGCGCACCGGCGCCGGCCGCGCCCAGGTCGACCGGGCCGTCCACACCCCCGTCGTCGCCTACGCGGCCGGCGACGGAGCGGCCGAAGGCAGCGTCGGCGTCTCCTACGGGCCGGTCGAGATCGCCGGGCCGACCGCCCTCGGCCGCGACATCGAGGTGCGCAACCACGCGGACCGGCCGCTGAGCTACCGCACCGGCTACGCGGCCGCCACCGAACTGCCCGGCGCCACCTTCGAGGTGACGCCGGACCAGGTCGACGTCCCGGCCGGCGGCACCGCGCGGGTGCACGTCACCCTCGCCGTGCCCGGGGAGCTGGGCCGCGCCCCCGACCCCACCATCGACACCCTGCAGAACGGCAAGGCCCGCAGCTACCGCGCCGAACTCTCCGGCCGCGTCCTGCTCACCCCCGTCACAGACCCGGCCCTGCCCCAACTGCGCGTCCCCGTCCTCGCCGCCCCGCGCCCGGCCACCGACCTCACCGCCACCGCCGCCGCCCGCACCACCCGGGACGGCACCGTGCTGATGCTCGGCGGCAGCGCCGCCCCCGGCAACCGGCCCGGACTCGTCACCGCCCTCACCCTCGGCGGCGAAGGCACCCGCTGGGCCGACTGCCCGCCCGACAGCGAAGCCGCCGTCGGGCCCGGGGCCGGCATCCGGCCCGACGACGACGCCGAGCCGGCCGACCCCCCGCAGGACGTCTGCGTCCAGCACCCCGGCGACCGGGCCGCCAACCTGCGGGTCGTCGGTGCCGCCACCGGCTCCGACCTGCTCTACGTGGGCGCCCAGCTCTGGGCCCCGGCCGCCACCCCGGTCGGGCTCTACGGTGTCCGGGTCTCCCTGGACACCGACGGCGACGGCACCACCGACGTCATCCTCGAAGCCGACCGGCTGCGCAACAGCGACGTCCTCGTCTCCCGCGCCCTGGACGCCCGAACCGGCGCCGAACTCGACGTCCAGCCGCTCAACGGCCACTGGGGCGACACCGACACCGCCCTGCTGGACGGCGACGCCCTCGTCCTCCCCGTCCGGCTGAGCGCCCTCCCGGGCGTCCGGGAAGGCCACAGCACCATCCACTACGGCGTCTGGACCAGCACCGTCGCCCCCGGCACACCCGACCCGGCCGAGTCCTACTCCGCCATCGGCCTGCGCGGCACCCGCCCCGTCCTGGCCCTCGACGTCCTGCACCCCGCCGTCGACATCCGCGCCGGCCTCGGCGGCCCCGCGGCCCTCGCCACCCCGGTCCGGCCCGGCACCGTCCTCGACATCCGCCGCACCCCCGGCGACACCTCCCGCCTGCTCCTGCTCCACCACCTCAACCCCGCCGCCCACCGGAGCCAGGTGATCAGCCTCCCCTGACCGCACCCGCCCGAGGGGCGGCCCGCCGACCTGGCGGGCCGCCCCCGCGCGTTGTGCCGCGCCTCGGTGACGGGGGTCCACTTGCGGTCGGCTGTCGGCAGTGCCCGGCCCGGCCGCCTCAGCCTCGGTCGGCGGCCTGGGCGGCGAGCCGGCGGGTGCGGCGGGGGGCGCGGGTCGGGCGGCGGGAGAAGCGGGTGAAGACGGCGACCAGGGCGAGGGCGGCGGCGGTGGCGGAGCTGACGGTGAGGCCCTCGGTGAGACCGGGCGGGCGGAAGGAGCAGGCGATGCGGTCGGCGCCGGCGCCGAGCGGTACGCCGATCATGCCCAGGACGGGCGTCGGCGGGACGTACCGGCCGCCGCCCGCCGCGCAGGTCCAGCCCTCGGTGGCCGGGACGGACAGCAGCGCGGTGCCGGTGGAGCCGGCCGGGAGGGTCGCGGCGAGGGTGTGCCCGCCGGCCGTCACGCCGGTCGCGCCGGTGGCGGTGAGACGGGCGACGGCGGCGTCCAGGGCGCCGGGCCGCAGGCAGCCGATCGGGCGGGCCGGGACCTGGCCGACCGTGTCGGAGCGCAGGGTCACCCGGACCGTCCCGTCGGCGGGGACCGGCCCCAGCCGGTGGATCGCGACGGCCGTGGTGGGCTGTTCGCCGTCGCTGCGGTAGGTGGTGCCGAGGCCGCTGACCGTGCCCCGGTACCAGACGCCGTGGAAGTAGGCCGTGCCGCCGGGGGTGCAGGCCGCGGTGAGGACGGTGCCCTCGGCGCCGCCGGGCAGCGACCAGCCGCTGGTGCCGTGCAGGGTGGGCGCCGGGCCGCCAGCCGGGACGGGCAGCGGGGCCTCGTACACCCGGCTGCCGAGCAGTGACTCCTGGCGGGACCAGACCGAGGAGGTGTCCGGCCGGGCGCCGGGCGGCAGCACGGTGACCAGCGGCGGTGCGGCGGCCCGTCCGGGGGTGAAGCCGGCCGGGGGCGGCCCGTCGTCGAGGTGGGCGCGGACGGCGAACAGGGCCTGCCCGACCGGGTCGGTGACGCTGGCGGTCTGCCGCCCGCCCGCCGTCCAGCCCGCGCCGAGGTCGTGCAGCAGCAGGGCGGCGACGGTCGGCAGGTAGCCGCTGAAGTAGCCGCCGCCCTGGCCGTCGAGCAGCAGCGGATCGTTGGTGGTGAAGGCGTGCGGGCCGGGGTCGCTGCGGCCCCGGGGCCAGTCGGCGCCGTCGCGCACCGCCGCGTACCCGGCCCGGACGGCGGCGGGGGAGGCGGGGTCGGCCGGGGCGGCGGCGAGCGCCGCGTACCCGGACCAGACGGCGTTGCCGAGCACCACACCGGCCAGCACCCAGGTCGCCAGGGCGGTGGCCCGGCGGTCGGTGTGCCGGCGGTCGAGGGTCCAGAGCGCGGCGAGCAGGACGACCCCGCCGACGGCCAGCAGTGTCCAGGTGGAGGCCCGGACCGAGTGCCGGCCCGCCGCCAGCGCGGCGATCACCGCGACCACGGCGCCGCCGCCCAGCAGGGTCAGCCGGTCCGGCCGGTGCGCCAGCGACACCCAGCCCGCCAGCACCAGCAGGCCGCTGAGCACGAACGCGACCCGGTACGGCCCGCCGGCCGGGATCGCCAGACCGTGCCAGACCAGCACGGTCGGGGTCCAGACGAAGCTGAGCACCACCAGCACCAGCGCCCCGCACCAGACCGCCCGCTCCTGTACCCGCACCCGCCGGTTGAACGGCAGCCCGCACACCAGCAGCAGCCCCAGCAGGCCGATCGCGACGTCCGGCAGCGGTCGCCCGCCGTGGGTGGCGGGCAACAGCTGCGCGAGGTGCCCGCCGAACCCGGACGGGCCGAGCGGCTGCACCGGGGACTCCGGCTGGGCACCGTGCGCGGCCCGGACGGCGACGAACAGCACGGGCGAGGCGAGCAGGACGCCGGTGGTGGCCATGGTGAAGGCCCGCCCGGTGACCCGGACCCGGTGGCGCACCGGCCGCGGGGTGGCGAACAGGCGGACGGCCAGCAGCAGCCCGGCCATCAGGGTGGCCAGCGCGGCGGTGTACAGGTTGCCGGCCCAGGCGAGGGTGACGCACAGCGAGCCGGCCACCCAGCGCCGCTCGCGCAGGCACCAGTCGGCGGCCAGGCCGAGCAGCGGCAGCGAGACCAGGCCCCAGAGCCACATCGGCGCCGCCCCGCCGACGTCGAGCACCCAGGCGCAGAGCCCGTACCCGACGGCGGCGAGCGCCCGCAGCCAGTGCGGGCCGGCGTGCAGCCGGCCGAGCAGGTGGGCCATCAGGGCGGTGCCGAGGCCGATGGTGGCGAGGGTGACCAGGAGGAGCGCGAGCCGGCCCTGGTCGCGGGGGAGGAGGGCGGTCGGCCAGGAGAACGGGTTCATCAGGTAGGCGAAGAAGTCGGCGAGGAACGGGACGCCGTAGCCGCTGTTCCAGTTGAACAGGAGGTCCCCGGCGGCCCGCCCGTGCAGCAGGTCCCACAGGTGGGCGTGGTACGGCAGGGCGGCCTCGCCCGCCCCCGTCGGCCACACCCCGCGCAGCCCCACCGCGAGCGCGTACCCGCCCACCGCCAGCCCGGCCGCACTCCCGCAGACCAGCACCTCCCGCCGCCGCACGCCCATCTGCTGCTCGACCCCGTTCCGCGAGGGATTGCCGGACCCCGCCACCCTAAACGCGCCCCCCGCGCGGATCAGGCCCCCCGCGCTCCCTCGAAGGGGTGGCGTCCGAGGAGGCTTTGCCGAGTAGCCTGAGAGAGCCGCCAGGATGCCCGTATGGGAGGAACCATGAGCATCGCGCCGTACCCCGACTGGATTCGGCCCCCTGCTGGTGGCTACACCGCAGAGGACCTCGACCGGCTGCCTGATCTCCCGCCGCACACAGAGCTGATCGACGGGAGCCTGATCTTCGTGAGTCCGCAGACGAAGTTCCACGTGCGGGCGAAGCGCCTGCTGGAACGAGGGCTGGAGAGCGCGGTTCCTGAGGGCTGGGAGGTGTGGCCGGAGATGACGGTCACGTTGGACCGGCGAAACCGCCCGGAGCCCGACCTGCTCGTGGTGGATGAGGAGTCGGACACGGGCTACCTCCAGACGGGGTTCTCCGCCGAGCACGTGTTGCTCGCGATCGAGGTCGTCTCGGAGGAATCCCGCGAGCGTGACCGCGAGGTCAAGCCGCGAAAGTACGCGGCCGCCGGTATCCGTCACTTCTGGCGCGTCGAGTGCGACGAGGGTCGTCCAGTGGTGCACGTCTACGAGCTGGACCCGGCGACCAGGTCCTACGGACTGGCCGGGATCTACCACAAGCAGTTGAAGGTCGATCGGCCGTTCCCCGTCGAGATCGACCTGACCTGACCCGTCCGGATGGTGGACGCCGGGTGTCAGCCCCTGGGACACCGGAGTAGGGTCCGAGCATGTCTCGCACGATTCGTCTCGCAGTTGTCCCGGGTGACGGCATCGGCCAGGAAGTGGTGGCCGAAGGTCTCAAGGTCCTGGGTGCCGTGCTTCCCGCCGAGGTGAAGCTGGAGACCACCGAGTACGACCTCGGCGCCCGGCGCTACCACCGGACCGGGGAGACCCTGCCGGACAGTGTGCTGGCCGAGCTGAAGTCGCACGACGCGATCCTGCTGGGCGCCATCGGCGACCCGAGCGTGCCGTCGGGCGTGCTGGAGCGGGGGCTGCTGCTGAAGCTGCGGTTCGCCTTCGACCACCACATCAACCTGCGTCCGGGCCGCCTGTTCCCCGGGGTGAAGTCCCCGCTGGCCGGTGAGCCGACCATCGACTTCGTGGTGGTCCGCGAGGGCACCGAGGGCCCGTACGTCGGCAACGGCGGCTCGCTGCGCACCGGGACGCCGCAGGAGGTGGCCACCGAGGTCAGCCTGAACACCGCGTTCGGCATCGAGCGCGTGGTGCGCGACGCCTACCGCCGGGCCCAGGCGCGTCCGCGCAAGAAGCTGACGCTGGTGCACAAGAACAACGTGCTGGTGCACGCCGGGCACCTGTGGTCGCGGATCTTCGCGGAGGTCGGCCGGGAGTTCCCGGAGGTCACCACCGACTACCTGCACGTCGACGCGGCGACGATCTTCTTCGTCACCCAGCCGGAGCGCTTCGACGTCATCGTCACCGACAACCTGTTCGGCGACATCCTGACCGACCTGGCCGCCGCCGTCACCGGCGGGATCGGCCTGGCCGCGAGCGGCAACATCAACCCGGGCGGCGAGTTCCCGTCGATGTTCGAGCCGGTGCACGGTTCGGCGCCGGACATCGCGGGCCAGGGCAAGGCCGACCCGACGGCCACCGTGCTGTCGGTCGCCATGCTGCTGGAGCACCTGGGCTTCGCCGCCGAGGCCGCCCGGGTGGAGGCCGCCGTCGCGGCGGACCTGGCCGAGCGCACCGGCACCCGCAGCACCTCCGCGGTCGGCGACGCGCTGGCCACCCGAGTAGCCGGCTGACGGGCCGGATCCGCTTGACGGACTCCGGCCCACGGGCCGGGGCCGACAACGGTCGCGGCCCGGCGGGCCGCACCACATAACCGCAGCTTGCAGCTCCCCAAGGAGCGGGCAGCTGTTCGGCACGGCCCTCTGGATGCGAGTATCGACAGTGGGTCGTGCCGTTGTGCGTTCGTTCCGGTGCTGGTTGGCCGCGGCGGGCACCCGGCGGTGGCGGCCCGGACCTACCCCACGGTGAAGGAAACAGCCATGAGCACGCCCACCCAGGCGCCCATCACGTTCGACCTCAAGCCTTCCGCCCACCCGCTGCCCACCGCGGAGCGCGAGGCTCGGCTGATCAACCCCGGCTTCGGCCGGGTCTTCACCGACCACATGGTCACCATCCGTTGGACCGAGGGCGTGGGCTGGCACGACGCCCAGCTGGCGCCGTACGCGCCGCTGGAGGTCGACCCGGCGAACATGACCCTGCACTACGGCCAGTCGATCTTCGAGGGCCTCAAGGCCTACCGCCAGGCCGACGGCTCCATCGCGAGCTTCCGCCCGGAGGCCAACGCGGCCCGCTTCCAGGCCTCGGCCCGCCGGCTGGCGATGCCGGAGCTGCCGGTGGAGACCTTCGTCGAGGCTGTCGAGCTGCTGGTCCAGCAGGACCAGGCGTGGGTGCCGAACGAGCCCGAGCAGAGCCTGTACCTGCGTCCGTTCATGTTCGCCACCGAGGTCGGTCTGGGTGTCCGCCCGGCCAACTCCTACCTGTTCATGATCATCGCCTCGCCGGCCGGCGCCTACTTCCCGGGCGGCGTCAAGCCGGTCTCGGTGTGGCTGTCCAAGGAGTACGTCCGGGCCGCTCCCGGCGGCACCGGCGCCGCCAAGTGCGCCGGCAACTACGCCGCTTCGCTGATCGCCCAGGCCCAGGCCGCCGAGAAGGGCTGCGACCAGGTCGTCTGGCTCGACGCCGCCGAGCACCGGTGGATCGAGGAGATGGGCGGCATGAACCTGTACTTCGTTTTCGGCGAGGGCAAGGACGCGAAGATCGTCACCCCCGAGCTGTCCGGCGCCCTGCTGCCCGGCATCACCCGCGACTCGCTGCTCCAGCTCGCCGCCGACCTCGGCTACGCCGTTGAGGAGCGGAAGATCTCCACCGACCAGTGGCAGCAGGCCAACGCGGACGGCACCCTCACCGAGGTGTTCGCCTGCGGCACCGCCGCCGTCATCACCCCGGTCGGCTCGGTCAAGTCGGCCGCCGCCGACTGGACGGTCGGCGCCGGCGAGCCCGGCCCGACCACCATGGAGCTGCGCCGGGCCCTGCTGGCCATCCAGGGCGGCCAGAGCCCCGATACCCACGGCTGGCTGCACAAGATCGTCTGAGGCGGCACCTGCTCCGGCCTGCCCTGTTCCGCATCGCGAGACGGGCGGGCCGGATGCCGGGACGTGTGCCAGACTGCGAGCGTGTCCTCGCTGTCGCTGATGATTAGCAGCAGGCGCGCCGGTCCGCAGTGACCGCTCCCGCAGGACCCGATGCGGAGCGACCACCAGCGTCCAGACCCGCGCGCAGACCTCTCGCACCCGCGAGGGGTTTTTTCGTTTTTCGGGCACCGCCCCGATGAACACAGCCTCCGGACCGGCCGAGAGCCCCCACAAGGGGCTCGGGGACACCGGAGCCGCGCGCGGGATGCTGGACAGTGGAGCCGGGACTCGCAATCCGGCAGAGCAGTACGAACCTCCCCGAACGGAGAACCAGGGGTCATGACCGAGGTCAGCCGTACCGACGACAGTTTCCACGTGTTCGACACCACCCTGCGCGACGGTGCGCAGCGGGAGGGCATCAACCTGACGGTGGCGGACAAGCTGGCCATCGCGCGGTACCTGGACGAGTTCGGGGTGGGCTTCATCGAGGGCGGCTGGCCGGGGGCCAACCCGCGCGACACCGAGTTCTTCGCCCGGGCCGCCGCCGAACTGGACCTCCGGCACGCCCGGCTGGTCGCCTTCGGCGCCACCCGCCGGGCCGGCGGCAAGGCCGCGGAGGACCCGCAGCTGGCCGCGCTGGTCGCCTCGGGCGCCCCGGTCGTCACCCTCGTCGCCAAGGCGCACGACCGGCACGTGGAGCTGGCGCTGCGCACCACCCTCGACGAGAACCTGGAGATGGTCCGGGACAGCGTCGAGTTCCTGCGCGCGCAGGGGCGGCGGGTGTTCATCGACTGCGAGCACTTCTTCGACGGCTACCGGGCGAACCGCGAGTACGCGCTGGCCGTGGTCCGCACCGCGCACCAGGCGGGCGCGGACGTGGTGGTGCTGTGCGACACCAACGGCGGGATGCTGCCAGCCGGCGTACGGGAGACCGTCGCCGACGTCCTCGCCGTCACCGGCGCCCGGCTGGGCATCCACGCCCAGGACGACACCGGCTGCGCGGTGGCCAACACGCTGGCCGCGGTGGACGCCGGCGCCACCCACGTCCAGTGCACCGCCAACGGCTACGGCGAGCGGGTCGGCAACGCCAACCTGTTCCCGGTGGTCGGCGCGCTGGAGATCAAGTACGACCGGCGGGTGCTCCCCGAGGGGCGGCTCGCCGAGATGACCAGGCTGTCGCACGCGATCGCCGAGGTGGTCAACCTGACCCCCTCCACCCACCAGCCGTACGTCGGCTACTCGGCCTTCGCGCACAAGGCGGGCCTGCACGCCTCCGCGATCAAGGTCGACCCGGACCTGTACCAGCACATCGACCCGGAGCGGGTCGGCAACACCATGCGGATGCTGGTCTCCGACATGGCGGGCCGCGCCTCGGTCGAGCTCAAGGGCAAGGAGCTCGGCTACGACCTGTCCAGCGACCGGGACCTGGCCGGCCGGGTGGTGGCCAAGGTGAAGGAGCAGGAGAACCTCGGCTACACCTACGAGTCCGCCGACGCCTCCTTCGAGCTGCTGCTGCGCGACGAGGTGCGCGGCGGCCGGGAGCGCTTCTACACCCTGGAGTCCTGGCGGACCATCAGCGAGCAGGGCCCGAACGGCTTCACCGGCAACGAGGCGACGGTGAAGCTGTGGGCGAAGGGGGAGCGCCGGATCGCCACCGGCGAGGGCAACGGCCCGGTGAACGCGCTGGACCAGGCGCTGCGCACCGCGCTGGAGGGGATCTACCCGCCGCTGGCCCGGTTCGAGCTGGTGGACTACAAGGTCCGCATCCTGGAGGGCCAGCACGGCACCGGCTCCAAGACCCGGGTGCTGATCGAGTCCACCGACGGCACGTCCACCTGGTCGACCGTCGGGGTGGCCGACAACGTGGTGGCCGCCTCCTGGCTGGCGTTGGAGGACGCCTACACCTACGGGCTGATCCGGGCCGGCCTGGAGCCCACCGACTAGACCGCCGAGTAGCTCACCGGGCAGCCCGCCGGGCGACCCGCCGCGGCCGCGGCCCGCAGACCTCCGAACGAAGGTCCGTGGGCCGCGGCCGCAGCCGTGTCCGTCATCGGAGTCGGGCGAGGAGGGCGTGTTCGACGAGGGTGATGAGGGCGCTTTTGGCGCTGTCGCGGCGGCGGGCGTCGAGGGTGACGACGG
>NZ_JBFBNR010000085.1:0-15657 GCF_040687675.1 Kitasatospora sp. NPDC056731 | reverse complement strand
AGATCCAGCCTCACTATTAGCTAGTCTAACTATGAGCTATTCTCGCTATGCTGGCGGCCGTCCGACCGCCCCACCCACGGAGGTTTGCCCTTGAGTGCTTCTCCGGGTGGGCCGCCGCCGTGTGAGGAGCGGGTGGGTCAGGTGCTGGTGCCGCTCAGGTGCTGGTGCCGCCGATGCCACCGGTGGCGCCGCCGGGAAGCCCCCCGCCCGGGAGGGACGGCAGCTTGCCCTTGAAGTCGGCGATGCCGTTGACGATGGTGTCCATCAGGCCGAGGTCCGGCGCCTTGTCGGCGATGTCGAAGCCGAAGTGCACGGAGATCAGCGACTTGCCGTCGGTGGACGGGAAGACCACCGTCTGCACGTAGCCGTTGTTGCCCTTGGGAGCGTCGACCTTCCAGCGGACCAGGTAGCCGTCCTGGCCGTTGACCTTGACCGCCTCGGACTTCAGCTCCTGGTGCCCGGTGATGGCGCCGTACGAGTCCTTGGCCGCCTTGTCGATGTCGGCCTTGGCGGCCGCCTGGGCGTCGGTACCGCCGCCGTCGATCCGGCCGGTGGTCACCCCGCCGAGGCTGCACAAGCCGTTGCCGTCCGGACACTGGTACGAGCCGACGACGACCGAGGCGTAGCCGTCGTTGGTGTAGCCGCCCTGCCAGCCGGAGGGGACGGGCAGGGTGAGCCCGTTCACCAGGTCGATCGCGTTGCCGGCGCCGGGCCTGGCCTTGCCGCTGCCGCCGTTCCCGTTCCCGCCGCTCCCGCCGTTTCCACCGGGCCCGCCGTTGCCACCGGTCCCGTTGCTGCCGTCGCCGCTACCGCCGTTGTTGTTGCCACCGTTGCCGTTGTTGCCGTTCCCGCTGCCGCCGTTCCCGTTCCCGCCGTTCCCGCTGCCGCCGTTCCCGTTGCCGCCGAGGCCCGGGAAGCCGTTCCAGGGGCCGTTCTCGCCGTTCGGCACGGCCTGCCGGGCACTGCGCTGCGGGCGGTTGTCACTCTGGCCGTCCATCGCCAGGAAGGTGATCCCGGAGCCGGTGCCCAGGCCGAGCAACGCCGCGACGGTGGCGGCGATCATCATCGGGGACGGCCGGCGCCGGGGCTTGCGCGGCGGCGGTGCCTCGGAGCCGTAGGCGGTGCCGAAGGGCGGCGGCTCCGGGTAGCGGACGGTCGGCCCGCTGTCCAGCACCTCGCCCTGCAGCACCGTGGGCTCGTCGGCCGGCACCGGCCCCGGAGCCCCGGTCGCCGGGGGCACCGGCTCCGGGGCGTCCGAGGGTGCGGGCCGGGTGCTGGCCGTCCAACCCCTGCCGTCCCACCAGCGCTGCGGCCTCGGGTCGCCACCGGTGTCCTTCGGGTCCGGGTACCACCCGGCGGGAATCTGCTCGCTCACAACAGAGAATCTAAAGGCACGCGGATAAGCGCGAAATCAGCGCGGCCTCGAATTCCGGTGGTTTTCGATGAGATTACGGTGAGAAGGGGCGCGACGGGCACGCTCAGGACCGTCGGGCCCGCCCGGGGCTACAGCGGGGTCACGTAGGCGCCCGAGATGCCGCCGTCCACCAGGAACTCGCTCGCCGTGATGAAGGACGAGTCGTCGCTCGCCAGGAAGGCCACCGCGGCGGCGATCTCCTCGGCCCGGGCGAACCGGCCCAGCGGGATGTGCACCAGCCGGCGGGCCGCCCGCTCCGGGTCCGTGGCGAACAGTTCCCGCAGCAGCGGGGTGTCCACCGGCCCCGGCGACAGCGCGTTCACCCGGATCCCCTCCCGGGCGAACTGCACGCCCAGTTCCCGGGACATCGCCAGCACCCCGCCCTTGGAGGCGGTGTACGAGATCTGCGAGGTGGCCGCGCCCATCCGGGCCACGAAGCTGGCCGTGTTGATGATCGAGCCCCGCCCGTGCCGCCGCATGTACGGCAGCGCGGCCTTGCAGCACAGGTACACCGAGGTCAGGTTGACCTCCTGGACCTTGCGCCAGGCGTCCAGGCCGGTGGTCAGGATCGAGTCGTCCTCCGGCGGCGAGATGCCCGCGTTGTTGAACGCGACGTCCACGCTCCCGTACGTCTCGTACGCCTCGTCGAACAGCGCCTCGACCATGTACGGGTCGGTGACGTCGGTGTGCACGAACAGGCCGCCGACCTCCTTCGCGGCCGCCCGCCCGGACTGCTCGTCCAGGTCCGCGCAGACCACCTTCGCGCCCTCCGAGGCGAGCCGGCGGGCGGCCGCCAGGCCGATCCCGCTGCCGGCCCCGGTGATCACGGCGGTGCGGCCGACCAGGCGGCGGCACACCGGGGCGTCGTTCTCCGTCATCGGCTGCTACTCCTCGCTGTGGATGAAGACGTTCTTGGTCTCGGTGAAGTGGCGCAGCGCGTCCGGCCCCAGCTCCCGGCCGACCCCGGACTCGCCGTAGCCGCCGAACGGCGTCCAGTACCGCACCGAGGAGTGCGAGTTGACCGACAGGTTGCCCGCCGCGACGCCGCGGGCCAGCCGCAGCGCCCGGCCGAGGTCCCTGGTCCAGATCGAGCCGGACAGGCCGTAGCGGGTGGCGTTGGCCAGCCGCAGCGCGTCCGCCTCGTCGGTGAACGGTAGGACGGCGGCGACCGGGCCGAAGATCTCCTCGGTGACGGCCGGCACCTCCGGGTCGGCCGGCGCGATCACCGTCGGCGGGTACCAGTAGCCGGGCCCGTCCGGCACCGCACCGCGGGCCAGCACCGGCAGGTCCGGGGTGACGTAGGAGGCGACCCGGCGCACCTGGGCGGCCGAGATCAGCGGGCCCAGCCGGGTCTCCGGGTCCGCCGGGTCGCCGGTGCGCAGCGCCTCGACGGCGGGCAGCAGCAGCGCCAGGAAGTCGTCGTACGCCTCGCGTTGGACCAGGATCCGGCTGCGCGCGCAGCAGTCCTGGCCGCTGTTGTCGGCGAAGGACATCGGGTCCGCGGCGCGGGCCAGGTCGGCGTCGGCGAAGACGATGCTGGGGCTCTTGCCACCCAGCTCCAGGGTGACCCGCTTGGCCCGGGCCGCGCAGCGGGCGGCCACCTCCTTGCCGACCACGGTCGAGCCGGTGAAGACGATCTTGCGGACCGCCGGGTGGTCCACCAGGGCCCGGCCGGTCGTCCCGCCCGGGCCCGGCAGCACCTGGAACAGGCCCTCCGGCAGCCCTGCCGCCAGGGCGAGTTCGGCCAGCCGCAGCGCGGTGAGCGGGGTCGCCTCGGCGGGCTTGAGCAGGACGGCGTTGCCCGCCGCCAGGGCGGGCGCGAAGCCCCAGGCGGCGATCGGCATCGGGAAGTTCCACGGCGCGATCACCCCGACCACGCCGACCGGCTCGTGGAAGGTCACGTCCAGGCCGCCGGCCACCGGGATCTGGCGGCCGGTCAGGCGTTCCACTCCCCCGGCCGCGTACTCCAGCAGGTCCCGGACGTTGCCGGCCTCCCAGCGGGCGTTGCCCACGGTGTGGCCGGCCTCGCGCACCTCCAGTGCGGCCAGTTCCGGCACGTGCACCTCGACCTGGTCGGCGAACCGGCGCAGCAGTCGGGCCCGTTCGCCCGGTGCCAGCGCCGCCCAGGCCGGCTGGGCCTTCGACGCGCGCTGGACCGCCGCGTCCACCTGCCCCGCGGTGGTGTCCGGGACGGTGGCGAGCACCTCGCCGGTGGCGGGATTGCGGACGGTGCTGACGGTGGGGTCGGTGGGGTCGGTCATCGGCCTCACATCCGTTCGAAGGATCGGTAGCGCTCCCAGTCGGTGACGGTGCCGTCGAAGGCGCACTGCTCCACCCGGGCCATGTTCAGGTAGTGCTCGACCACGTCGTCGCCGAAGGCCACCCGGGCCAGCTCGCTGTCGCCCCACAACTCCGCGGCCTCACGCAGCGAACCGGGCACCCGGGCGTACTCCTCGACGGCGTAGGCGTTGCCCAGGCACGGCGCCGGCAGCTCCAGTTTCCGCTGCAGCCCGTGCAGGCCGGCCGCGATCATCCCGGCCACCGCCAGGTACGGGTTGACGTCCCCGCCCGGCACCCGGTTCTCCATCCGCAGGCCCTGGCCGTGGCCGACCACCCGGTAGGCGCAGGTTCGGTTGTCCCGACCCCAGGCCACCGCCGTCGGGGCGAACGAGCCCTGGCGGTAGCGCTTGTAGGAGTTGATGTTCGGCGCGTACAGCAGGCTGAACTCGCGCAGCGCCGTCAGCTGGCCGGCCAGGAAGTGCCGCATGGTGTCGGTCATCCGACCGTCCCGGTCGGCGAAGGCCGGCGCGCCCACCGCGTCGCGCAGCGACAGGTGGATGTGGCAACTGTTGCCCTCGCGCTCGTTGTACTTGGCCATGAAGGTCAGCGCGCACCCCTGCTGCGCGGCGATCTCCTTCGCGCCCGTCTTGTAGACGCTGTGCTGGTCGCAGGTGGTCAGCGCGTCCGCGTAGCGGAAGGCGATCTCGTGCTGGCCGAGGTTGCACTCGCCCTTGGCCGACTCCACCACCAGCCCGGCGCCCGCCATCTCGTTGCGGATCCGGGACAGCAGCGGCTCGACCCGGGCGGTGCCCAGCATCGAGTAGTCCACGTTGTACAGGTTCGCCGGCGTCAGGCCGCGGTAACCGCCCAGCCAGGCCTGCTCGTAGGTGTCCCGGAACACCAGGAACTCCAGCTCGGTCCCGATGTCGGCGGCCAGCCCGTACTCCGCCAGGCGCGCGATCTGGCGGCGCAGCAGCTGGCGGGGGGCCGCGTCCACCGGGTGGCCGCCGTGCCGGGCCAGGTCCGCGGTCACCTGCGCGGTGCCCGGCTGCCAGGGGGTCAGCCGCAGGGTGCCGAGGTCGGGGCGCATCGCGAAGTCGCCGTAGCCGGTGGCCCAGGAGGAGAAGGCGTAGCCGTCGACGGTGTTCAGGTCGACGTCCACGGCGAGCAGGTAGTCGCAGGCCTCGGCGCCGTGCTCGACCACCTCGTCCAGGAAGAAGCGGGCAGCGAAGCGCTTGCCCTGCAGGCGCCCCTGCATGTCCGTGAACGCCAGCGCCACGGTGTGGACCTCGCCGGTGTCCACCAGCGTGCGCAGTTCGTCCAGGGTCAGCGGCGCCCGGGGCGGCACGCCCGCGGCGGCGTTCTCGGGCATGACGGAACCCTCCACGATCACTCTTCGAGTTCAAGCGGTCACAGCGAACCGTACGGCCTGCGGCGGACGGCGCGGAAGAGGGCGGACAGGTGTGGCGCGCCGACATGCGTGGTTGACGGGGGATCAGGCGGTGCGGGGGGAGAATGCCCGCCATGGATCGCAGGCCTTTCATCGGCGTCAGCACCTACCTGGTCGACGCGAGTTGGAGCAACTGGCAGGGCCGCCGGGTGGCCCTGGTGCCCGAGCGGTACACCGCGTACGTCCAGGAGTCCGGCGGGATCGCGGTGCTGCTCCCGCCCGACTCCCCCGACCGCGCCCCCGAGGTGCTCGCCCGGCTCGACGCCCTCGTCATCGCGGGCGGGCCCGACATCGACCCCGCCTACTACGGTCAGCCCGCCCACCCCCGCACCGAGGTCGACTCCCCCGAACGGGACCGGTGGGAGTCGGCCCTGCTGCGGGCGGCCCTGGCGGCCGGGATGCCGCTGCTGGGGATCTGCCGGGGCATGCAGGTGCTCAACGTCGTCTGCGGCGGGACGCTCGTCCAGCACCTGTCGGACGTCGTGCCGGTCGACGTCCACGGCGGCGCGGACGGCGGCTACGGGACGCACCTGGTGCGGCCGGTGCCGGGGACGCTGCTCGGCGGGCTGCTCCCGGAGAGCGAGGTAGAGGTGCCGACCTTCCACCACCAGGCCGTCGACCGGCTCGGGGCGGGCCTGCGGGTCTCGGCCCACGCGCCGGACGGAACGGTCGAGGCGGTCGAGGGCCCGGGGTTCACCCTGGGCGTGCAGTGGCACCCGGAGCAGGGGGAGGACCTGCGGGTGATGCGGGCCCTGGTGCGGGCGGCCACCGCGGCGCAGTTGGACACCGCGCTGATCGGGTAGCCGGGGCCCGCCCGCCCGGGCGGAACGGACCGCTCAACGGCAACGACAACGGTCACCAGTACAGCCTTTGGATCTTTGTCCGTTCTGCGGTTCACTTCGGGTGCAGGGCGATCGCGCCCCTCCCCTCCCCACCCGTGCGTCCAGAGAGGACTTCGATGGCCGGGCACGAGCATTCCCACACTGATCATGCGCATGACCACAAGCACGCGCACGACCACGGCGGACACCGGCACGGCGGACTCGGCGGCCACGGCGGCCACTCGCACGGTGTCGCCGCCGACGCCGACCGCCGCTGGCTGCTCAGCGCCCTCACGCTCATCGTCGTCTTCATGGCCGGCGAGGTCGTCGTCGGCTTCGCCGCGAAGTCCCTGGCCCTGATCTCCGACGCGGCGCACATGCTCACCGACGCCGCCTCGATCGTCCTCGCGCTGGTCGCGATGCGCCTCGCCGCCCGCCCGGCCCGCGGCGGCTACACGTACGGCCTCAAGCGCGCCGAGATCCTGTCCGCGCAGGCCAACGGCGTCACCCTGCTGGTGCTGTCCGCCTGGCTGGGCTACGAGGCCGTCACCCGGCTGTTCGAACCGCCGGAGGTCGCCGGCTCGCTGGTGCTGGTCACCGCGCTGATCGGGATCGTCGTCAACCTGGCCGCCGCCTGGTGCATGTCGAAGGCCAACCGCAGCTCGCTCAACGTCGAGGGCGCCTTCCAGCACGTGCTCACCGACCTGTACGCGTTCATCGCCACCGCCGTCGCCGGCGCCGTCATGCTGACCACCGGCTTCGTCCGGGCCGACGCGATCGCCTCGCTGGTCGTGGTCGCGCTGATGCTCAAGGCCGGCATCGGCCTGGTCCGCGACTCCGGGCGGATCTTCCTGGAGGCCGCCCCGGCCGGCATCGACCCGGACGCGGTGGCCGACCGGATGGTCGCCCAGCCGCTGGTCGAGGAGATCCACGACCTGCACATCTGGGAGATCACCTCCAACCAGCCCGCCCTGTCCGCACACATCCTCGTCACCCCCGGCGGCGACTGCCACGCCGTCCGGCGCGAGCTCCAGCGCGGACTGGCCGACGAGTACGGCATCACCCACAGCACGCTCCAGGTCGACCACGTCGGCGAAGACGCGGCCGGCGCCCTGCTCCAGATCGCCGCCCCCGGCGAACAGCCCGCCGAACACTGCGCCGACGCGCACGGCCCCGTCCACCGCGCCGGCCCGCACGAGCACTGAAGCCGCCCTCCTGTCGTCGCGGTGCGGCATGATCTGACACGTGACCGCACCGCGACTGATGCTCCTCGACTCCGCCAGCCTGTACTTCCGGGCCTACTACGGCGTGCCGGACACCCTGCGCTCCCCCCAGGGCGAACCGGTCAACGCCGTCCGCGGCCTGCTGGACTTCATCGCCCGGCTGGTCCACGACCACCGCCCCGACCACCTCGTCGCCTGCATGGACGCCGACTGGCGCCCGCAGTGGCGGGTGGACCTCCTCCCCTCGTACAAGACCCACCGGGTCGCCGAGGCGGCCCAGGACGGCGAGGAGGAGGTGCCGGACACGCTGGCCCCGCAGGTCCCGGTGATCGAACAGGTCCTGGACGCACTCGGCATCGCCCGCGTCGGCTCCCCCGGCTACGAGGCCGACGACGTGATCGGCACCCTCACCGCCCGCGCCGAAGGGCCCGTGCAGATCGTCACCGGCGACCGCGACCTGTTCCAACTGGTCGACGACGCCCGCGAGATCACCGTGCTCTACCCGGTCAAGGGCATGGGCAACCTCCAGATCACCGACGACGCGCTGCTCGTGGAGAAGTACGGCGTGCGCGGCGCCCAGTACGCCGACATGGCCGCCCTGCGCGGGGACCCGAGCGACGGCCTGCCCGGCGTCAAGGGCATCGGCGAGAAGACCGCCGCCCAACTCATCAACGAGTACGGCGACCTCACCACCATCCGCGCCGCCGCCCTCGACCCCTCCTCCAAGCTCACCCCGGCCCGCCGCCGCAACCTCGTCGAAGGCGCCGCCTACCTCGACGTCGCCCCCACCGTCGTCCGCGTCGCCCCCGACGCCCCCCTCCCCACCTTCGACCCGGCCCTCCCCCACGAGCCGCTCGACCCGATGACCCTCGAAGACCTCGCCACCCGCTGGGGCCTCGGCACCTCCCTCGAACGCCTCCTGGAATCCCTCGCCACCCGCTGAGCACCACGCGGTGGGGCCTTTACGCCGCGCCAGGAGAATATTCGCGAATCGGCACTCCCCTCGGGCCGGTCCCCGGGCATCCTGATTCCGCCTGACCGACAGCGAGGGGAGCGGCTGTGAGCCGACGACTGCGGTACATCGGAAGCACCTCGGGGAGCGACGGATGCCCGACGCTCTACGAGGACGTCGAAACCGGGGAGGTGCTGGTGCAGGGCGATGTCGTGACCGACCCCGACGAGATCACCCAACTCCGCAACATCAAACCCGGCGAAGGGTTCGTGATCGTGCCCCGCGCGCTGCTCGCCGACTTCGCGCCGCGCGACGTGGACCGGGAACGCGTGCTGATCAGCTACGACAAGTTCGAGAACATGTTCAGGACCCTCCAGCACACGGCCTTCCGACTGGAGACCCGCCGCCGGTACCGCTCCGACGAGCAGACCGAAACCTACCGCCGGTTCGCTGCCGGGCTGGCGCCCGGATGGGACCTGGACGACCCCTGGTGCCGCTCGCGCCGCGAACAGGCGGCCCTGGGCAAGCGGTTCGAGCGGGTGCGGATCATGGACAACCCGCCCACCCTGGGGCAGCGGTACCTGCTCGACAACGCCGAGCGGAACAACGCCGTCGGCGAGGACACCCGGTACCTGTGGCGGGCCGACGCCGAACGCCTGGGTCTTCCGCAGGAGGACGCCTGGCTGTTCGACTCGCGCGTCATCGCCCTGCTGCACTTCGACACCGACGACGACCTGACCGACATCGAACTGATCACCGACCCGGCGCAGGTGGCCCGCGCCTGCCAGGTACGGGACGCTGCCTGGCACTTCGCCACGCCGAGCCGCGAATTCGGCGCTGAGGTACCGTCCGCCATGTGAGCACCGACTTCCAACAAGCACGAATCGCCCTCGGTCTGCGGCTCCGCGAGCTGCGCACCGAGGGCGGTCTCACAGGCAGGCAACTGGCCGACCGTCTGAGCTGGACACAATCCAAGGTCAGCAAGCTGGAGACCGGCCGACAGACGGCCACCCACGAGGACCTCAAGGCCTGGGCCGAGGGCGTCGGACAACCCCACACAGCGCCCGAACTGTCGGCCAGGCTACGGGCCTTCGAGTCGGGGACCCGCACCTGGCGACGGCAGTTGGCCGCCGGACACAAACCGGTGCAGGACACGCTGACCGCCGAGCACGAGCGTTCACGCGTCATGCGCGCGTGGCAGAATTCCATGATCGTCGGCATGCTCCAGACGGCCGACTACGCCCGGCACATCTTCAGCGCGTACGTCAGCCTCCACCAGTCGCCGCGCGATGTAGAGGACGCCGTTCGCGCCCGCGTCCAGCGACAGGAAAGCCTGTACCGGCCAGGCAAGCGGTACCACATCGTCATGTGGGAACCCGCACTACGCGCCCTGGTGTGCCCACCGGCCGTGCTGGCCGCACAACTTGACCGACTCAGCGGTGTGGTCGGACTGGATACCGTCTCCTTGGGCATCGTGCCGTTCGAAGCCTCACTCGGGTTGCCTCCTGCCAACGGATTTTGGATTCACGACGAACGGCTCGTCATCGTCGAGGACTGGCACGCGGAGCTGTGGTTGGACCAGCCCGACAACGTGACGCTGTACCTGCGTGTGTGGGAGACGCTGGCCGGCGCGGCCGTCTACGGACCGGACGCCCACCGCATCATCACGCGGTGTCGCAGGGCACTCGGTTCTGCCTGAGAATTCCCACGCACCCCAGCTGCCAGGGCTGGAATATTCGAGAATCATGCTCCCGCCGGCGAATCTCGACCGCTTAACGTCCTGCCGATGGCTCCGATCGGCACGGGAGTTGAGTGATGATCACGAACTCGCAGTGGTTGACGACTGGTTCACACCTCGGTGTGAACGGTGATGTCGACCGGCGGCAGCGCCGGAAGGCGGCCGCTCATGTCCTTGCGTGAGATCGCTCGGCGCGAGCCCGGCCAACCCACCGTTGATGCGGACAAGTGTCCGTCCTGCCAGTGGTTCGACGCCATGGAGCGGGAGGCCTCCAAGAGCCCGGAGGGCGTGGACCGCTCCAAGCTGGCGAACGCGCGGGGGCTGCGCCTACGGCACGAGGCATCCGGAGAGTGCCTGAACCCGGATGGTGCCGGGTGACGAGTGACGCCCGGGGGACGTACTGGACCTCAGGCCAGCAACTCCGAGCGGTCTCGGCCGTGTCATGCCCCCGAACCTTCAACCCGACCGACGAGGCACCCCCACCGTGCCCGTTGCGGCGCCGCTGACCACAAGAACCCGACTGTCAGTTCCGCAATGGTCGAGCCGATTCCCCCTGCCGAGAGTTCGGGGCGAACGAGATGCGCGACTGGCACATCCCGCACGGCCTACTCCCCGACTCGGCCTGGCGGCTTCCACCCCTTCGTTGTCAGGAAGTCGCCGGACACGCGGAGGGCCCGCACGTTCGAGTCGAACGTGCGGGCCCTGGATACCCGACCGACACAGCCAGAGACTCAGGCGGCGGCACCGTACTCGCTCGTCAGCTGCCAGACTTCGGCGTCCTTGAAGGCCTGCACCTCTTCCACGATCCCGCTCTTCGACAGATCGGCCACGAGGCTCGTCTCCTGTCATTTGAACGTGAGCCGGGGAATCGCGTCGATGTCGATCCCGTACCGGCGGTAGACCTTGGTCGTGTTCTCGCTCGTGAGCTCCTCCAGAGGAAGCTTGAGCGCGAGGGCGGTCGCATGGACGTGTTCGGCGCTGTCGCCCTCGATCTCCAGGTACGGGGGGATCAACGGCCAGTGGTCGATCTCGACGGCCGCGCCGCCCAGCGTCCAGGAGGACCGGCGGTTCTCCTGGTACGCCTTCGGCTGGTAGCCGAGCTTGCCGAGGAGCGTGTTCGCGGCGTCGAAACCACCGACGGCCGTCTCCGTTTCGGTCACGCCGTCGATCGCATCGGAGTGGATCTCCTTGACGCACAACGTGACGTCGGTGCCGGTGTCACGCAGCCGGACCCACGCACCCGGCCGGCCGGGGATGTCGTAGACGTAGCGGCGCTGGAAGCGGTCGACCACGTGCTCAGCCCCAGCCTCGGCCAGGAGCACGCGGATCTTCTTCGGATCGACGTTGAGGATCTTCACTTCGAACTCATTTGCGGTCATGGGGAATTGCCTTCCTCGGCGCGATAGGGGCAGATGAGCGCACGGTATCGGCGATGCTGCGAGCCACCTCATCAGGCGTGCGGTCGGTGCCGTCGACCCGCAGCAGTCCGAACGCCCGGTACACGCGGGAGCTTTCGGCCGCGTTCGGCCCCTCCCGCCGCTGCCAGGAACTCAGCGTTCCCAGCTCGGTCCGCCGACGAAGCCGCTCCTGGCGGACGCGTTCGTCCACCTCCGGCAAAATCGGTCGCCGGTGATGAAGAACCCTCGGGTCACGTCCATGTGAACTCCATATCCCTGTTCGGGCTTGTCATCGCAGCCCCCAGTTCCACGGGGCCGGGTGGGCACCGCGCAGGCATGTGATCCGGTGGGCCGCCTCCTGGCGGAGGTTGGCGTCGAGGTGGGCGCGGCGCACCGTGTCCATCACCGCGGCGAGGACGACGATGTCGCGCACGACCTGGTAGCCGGACCAGGCGCCGATGTAGGGGTGGTCCAGGGGCTGGCCCTCCCACTCGTACGAGAGGTAGGTGTCGGCGTAGGTCCGGTGGTCTTCGCGCGGGCCGATGAGCAGTTCGGAGCGCCAGCGGGCGGCGACCAGGTCCCACTCGCGGTGGCCGCGCGTCAGCGGGCGGCGCAGTAGGAGCCCGACGTGGACTCCGTCGTCGTGGCAGGGGGTCATCCCGAGGGCGCCGAGGATGACGGTGTCCGGTGTCGGCCAGTCGAGGTAGTCCCACTCCTCGCGCAGTTGGGCCGCGTGGTCGCGCAGGAAACTGCGGGAGGCCTCGTTCAGCGGAGCATCGTCCAGGCCGTCCAACAGCCCGGCGAACGGATCGTGCTCCCTGAGCCACGGGGCCGTCCTGGGGTCGGTCCGGTGCGTGAGGGCGGTCACCCATGCGGACAGGGACGTGTCGGTGCTCGGCTTCCCGGGGTCCTGCCAGAAGGTCACGGCCCGGCCTTCGGCAGACGTACGGACGTCGGTGTACCGGGGGGAGGTGACGGGGACTTGATGCCGTCGCAGGAACTGCGCGCCCTTGACGAGCGCCCCGGCCTCGTCCAGGTCGGGGTGGACGATGGCGAGCACGCGTGAAGTCGGCAGCGACCACAGGTGGTTCGGGCTGTCGCTGACCAGCTCGGCCTTCGCGACGTCGCCACCGGTGGCCACGCCCGCCTGCGTCAGGGCCTCGAAGGACGCCGCGATGTCCAGTCTGCGGGCCGGGGTTGTGGTCTTGAGTAGCGTTCTGGTGCGCGGTCCGACGCTCACGGCGCAGTCCTCGGGTACGGGAGTGGGTGGAGGGACGAGAAGGGGCATCGATCCAGGACAGCAATTCCGCGCACTGCCCCTGCCCCGCTGGCCTTCACAAGGGCCCCGCGAGCGTCCTGGCCTTCCGTCCCGGAGACGCCGAGGGGCGAACTGGACGCCGCGAGCGCGTGCGCCCCTCCGACTACGACGGTGGTCGAGCCCAGCATCGCGATCTGCAAGCCGCCCCGCTCGCCCGCGAGGGCCGGCACTGGGGCGGCGGGTTGGGTGGGCTCGTTGAATTCCAGCTCGAACCAGACCTCGTTGCCGTCACCCAGGCGATTCCAGCCGAAGCGGGTGGAGAGCGCCTTCACGAGTTCCAGGCCTCGTCCGTGCTGGTCGGTCTCCGCAGCTGTCCGACGCTGCGGAGATCGGCTTGCCCGGTCGATCACGGCTACTCGCAGCAGCTCCTTGTCGATCTGCAACGAGACCATGAACGTTGCACCCGTCGCATGCCTGATGGCGTTGGTCGCCAGCTCGGAGACGAGAAGCAGGACAGTGTCCTCCAGGTCCTGGCCGAGAACCAGGCCGAACCCGCGAAGGATCCTCCGTGTGGTGCGTCGGGCCGTGCTGGCGCTGACGGATTCGGCCGACAGCTCAAACTCAGAGGTGGGCATGACATTCCCTCCGGGGGGTGGCTCCGGTGCAGGGGCGGGACAGGACTACTGCGACGCCGATACGCCACTCCGTGACGAGTCGAATCCGCTCCGTAGTGGACGCTCATTCCACCAGCGCCAGTGAAGGCCGGGAAGGACATGGAGCCAGACATCGACCGGACATTCACCGGACATTCCGCGTCCACAGCGGTGAATCCGGACGGAATCCGACCGAAGGACTGAATCCCTCTCTATGTTTGGTACGTGATGCTGCATAAGGCGCTGCCGTGAGCAGGCGGACCCCCAAAAGCCGGAACCAGCTGCTGTACGAGGCCCGAAAGCGACTGAACCTCACTCAGGCTGCCGCCGCTGAAGCGGTGGGGGTGAGCGAACGGCAGTGGCGACGCTGGGAGACAACACCCGGCCCGGACGTCCCCCGCGCACCGGAGGTCCTCCGGTCGCTATGCGAAGTGTTCCAGGTCTCGTACGACAAACTGGGCTTCGTGTCGCCGGTAGATCTTTCGCCGGGTGGCGCAGGCGTCTTGGGAGGAGTCATCATCCCGCCTGTGAACCGACGTGACGCACTGGCAGCCGGAGTGGCTGCCGCCCTTGGCGGATTGCCCTGGCTCTCACCGGTCGTCGGCGTTCGGCCGACCGAGCCTCTCCGGATCGGTGAGGACGAGGTCGAGGACCTACGCGCGGTCCTTCAACACCTCGACGCATGGGATCAGCGCTTCGGCGGCGACAGCCTTTGGCGCTCCGCCGGACACACCCTGCACTACATCCACGGGCTCCTGGACCGGGGGACGTTCTCCACGGGGGTCGGCGACGAACTCCAGGCGATGCAGGGCTCACTGACCACCTCCATCGGCTGGTACTGCTACGACGCCGGACGAACCCAAGACGCATCTGTCTACTGGTCCCAGGCCCTCAACACCGCATTGCTGTTCAACAATTCGCCGCTGGCCATCCGCACGCTGTCCGTCATGGCGAGGCAGGCCGTCGACCTCGGCAAGGGCCGTGACGCCGTCCGCTACGCACAGATCGCTGCGACCCGACTCGGCCCCTGGGTACCGCCCCGCGTCCACTCGCTCCTGGCCATTCGTGAGGCTCAGGGGCACGCCGCTCTGGGCGACGCGGCCAGTACCAACGAAGCGATCCTCCGTGCGTGGCGCGGGTTTGAGCGGGGCGCCAGCGAGGACGATCCGGACTGGGCTCGGTTCCTGAACGAAGCAGAGTTGGTCTGCTTGGAAGGGATGTGCCGCAGCGACCTCGGCGAACACGAGAAGGCCATCCGCCTCCTCAGCCGGTCGGCGGAATTGCAGGACGCGGCGCACGACCGCAACCGCGGAATGTGCCTGGTCCGCCTGTCCGGAGCGGCTTTGTCGGCCGGCAACCTGGACCAATCGATCGACGCTGCCGAACGGTCCGTCCAGATGATCGGCAGTGGCATGACCTCCCGCCGGAACAAGCAGGTGCTGCTCGGCATCGCCAACGGGCTGCACCGCTTCAACGACAACCCCCATGCCCGGCACACGATCGAGCGCATTACCCAGTCGGCCGCCTGACCAGCAAGGAAGCTCCTCCCATGCCCATCGCCGAACTCCGCCTCAACCGCCATACCCCCGACGCCACCGTACGGGCGCTGGACGACCTGGTCGACCTCTACACCCGCGTCTACGACGTCCCGCCGTACATCGGAGACCCTTTCTTCTCCGCCGACGCCTTCCGTGACCGACTGCTGGGCGCCACCAAGCTGAACGGCTTCGAGTGCCTGACCGTGCACAGCGGCGAGACCGTCGTCGGCTTGGTCCACGGAGTCACCCTGCCGGCCGAACGCACTTGGTGGACGTCCCTCGGTGACCAGCGCCCGGAGGCGATGGTCACCGCCGCCAAAGCCGAAGGCGTGGCCTGGCTGCGCGAACTGATGGTCCGACCTGACTATGGAAACCAGGGCATCGGTCGGCGCCTGCACGACGAGTGGATCGCCGAACGGCGACAGCGCTGGACGGCACTCACCTGCATCCCGGACAACGAGCCTGCACACGGCGCCTACCGGCGGTGGGGCTACGAGATCATCGGGCAGATCAAGCACGCCGACGACAGCCCCGTGTACGACGCGATGGTCCTGCCCGCGACGGGGGGCCCGGTCCCAGAAGGGGGCTCGCCGCGTCAACGGCCTTGAGGTGGCGGGGCTCTCGCCTCCGTTGTTGCGTTAACACCGGGTCCTGATGCCGGTCATCGCGCTCTCAAGACTGGAACAGAGGCTACAGAAGTACTCTCGCCACCACGCCTTCGGAGTAGGAAGTCGACCGAATCGACTTTCACAACCCCGCATTATTCCGTTGCCGCTTCTGCCCCTGCCGATGGCAGGGGCAGAAGCACTTCGAACCCTTCTCCTTCCACGAAGGAGGTGGGTTGGGACGGCTTAATTCGAAGCACGGTCGCCGCTTCGGCCGGAGGCTGGACAGGTCGGTGCGGCCGATCGCCGGGTGGTCGAGCAGCTGGTA
>NZ_JBFBNR010000084.1:0-15901 GCF_040687675.1 Kitasatospora sp. NPDC056731 | reverse complement strand
TTGCTGGTGTACTGGATGTATTGAGTCTTGTCGGCGAGGTGGTCGAGGGGGACCTCCATGACCTTGTCGTCGGTGTCCCGGCATTCCGGACCAGGTCCGCGCGCCCCTCTCGTGCGTCTTCAGGCCTTACTCGGTCAGGCTGCCGTCCACCTCGTCGGCCGCCTCGACCTCCTCCCGGGTGATGCCCAGCAGGTACAGCACGGTGTCCAGGAACGGCACGTTGACGGCGGTGTCGGCGGCCTCGCGCACCACCGGCTTGGCGTTGAACGCCACGCCCAGCCCGGCCGCGTTCAGCATGTCCAGGTCGTTGGCGCCGTCGCCGATCGCCACCGTCTGCGACAGCGGCACCTTCGCCTGCTCGGCGAACCGGGCCAGCCAGCGGGCCTTGCCCGCGCGGTCCACGATCTCGCCGACCACCCGGCCGGTGAACTTGCCGTCCGCCACCTCCAGGGTGTTGGCGGCCGCGAAGTCCAGCCCCAGCTCCTCGACCAGGTGGTCGGTGACCTGGGTGAACCCGCCCGACACCACCGCGACCTGGAAGCCCAGCCGCTGCAGGGTGCGGATCAGGGTGCGCGCCCCCGGCGTGAAACGGACCTCCGCGCGCACCTTCTCGGTCACCGAGGCGTCCAGCCCGGCCAGCAGCGAGACCCGGGCCCGCAGCGACTCGGCGAAGTCCAGCTCGCCGCGCATCGCCTGCGCCGTCACCTCGGCGACCTCCTCCTCGCAGCCCGCGTGGGCCGCGAACAGCTCGATCACCTCGTCCTGGATGAGCGTGGAGTCGACGTCCATCACCACCAGGCGCTTGGCCCGGCGCTCCAGCCCGGCCGCGACCACCGCGACGTCCACCCGCTGGGCGGCCGCCTCCTGGGCCAGCTCGGCCCGCAGCTCGTCGGTGGCCACACCGGACACGGCCAGTTCGACCGCCGTCACCGGGTACTTGGCGAGCCGGAACACGCGGTCGATGTTGCCGCCCGCCGCGGTGATCCGGGAGGTGAGCGCGGAGACGGCGGCGGAGGTCAGCGGATTGCCGAGCACGGTGACGTGCGAACGGCCCTCGCGGCGCGGCCGGTTGTCGCCGATGCCGGAGAGGATCTCGGCCTGGAGCTTCTGCTCCTCCGCCCAGCGGTGCACGGTGGCCCGCAGCCCGCCCTCGGCGCCGGGGGCGGTGGGCGGGGTGACCAGTGCGCAGAGCGTGATGCGGCCACGGGTCACGACCTGTTCGATGTCGATCACGTCGACGGCGAAGCCGGCCAGGGTGGCGAAGAGGCCGGCGGTGATGCCGGGGCGGTCCTTGCCGAACACCTTGACGAGCAGGGTGCGCTCGTCCGCGGTCCGGGGCTGGGCGGCGGGGAGGGGCTCAGCGGCCAGGGGCGATGCGTTCATGGTGCCTCCCACGCTACCCGCCGGCCGGCGGGCCCAGAGCACCCGTCCCACGTCGCGGACGGGTGCCGGGTAGCAGCCTGGTCACAGTCACCCGGGGTGACTTTTATTGGCGGTCAGCAGGCTGGAATGATTCCCCCCGTCAGTTTCGGAAACATCGCACCCCTGGTCGGGGGCACAATTCGGGGGAACCGAGAGAGCGGGGCAGGCGCGCAGTGCCGCAACTCGTCATCGATATCAACGGACAGCAGCGGACTCTGGAGCCCGGGCGGTCCTACACCCTCGGGCGCAACCCGCAGTCGGACTTCCCGTTCGACGACGCCAGGGTCTCCTGGCACCACGGGACCATCACCTTCAACGGCAGCGGCTGGCAGCTGGACGACCACGGCAGCACCAACGGCACCTACACGGCCGGTGCCCGGACGATGCAGGCCCAGCTGTTCCCCGGCGCCGTCGTCAACCTCGGCAACCCGGAGAACGGACCCCGGCTCGGCTTCTCCGCGCCCGCCCACGCCACCCCGCACGCCGCCGCCCCGCAGGCTCCCGCCTGGCACGAGGCCGCCACCAGCCGCAGCGCCGCGCCGGCGCCCCAGCCGCCGGCCCCGCAGCAGGGCTGGTCGCCGCAGGCCCCCTACCCGCCGCAGCCCGAGCAGGCCTGGGCGGGCCGGCCCCAGCCGCCGTTCCCGCAGCAACAGCAACAGCAGCAGCACGCGCCCCAGCCCCAGCAGGGCGGCTTCCCGCAGCAGCAGGCCTTCCCGCCCGACCCGCAGGACGGTGCCGGCCCGCAGCCGACGATCATCCGCAACCTGACCGCCGCCATGCGCACCGTCCGGATCGGCCGCGCGCTCGACAACGACGTCGTGGTCTCCGACCTCCAGGTCTCCCGCCACCACGCCGAGCTGCGCCAGCTCCAGGACGGCCGCTACGAGATCGTCGACCTCGGCAGCCACAACGGGATCTTCCTCAACGGCCAGCGGGTGCAGCGCCAGCTGATGGGCCCGCAGGACCGGCTGACCGTCGGCCACTCCAGCTTCGTGCTGGTCGGCGACCAGCTCCAGGAGTTCGTCGACACCGGCGCGGTCTCCTTCTCCGCCCGCCACCTGACCGTCGAGGTCGAGCACAAGGGCGCCAAGAAGATCCTGCTCGACGACGTCAGCTTCGGCGTCCCGGAGAAGTCCCTGGTCGCCGTCATCGGCCCGTCCGGCTCCGGCAAGTCGACCCTGCTGCGCGCCCTCACCGGCTACCGCCCGGCCGACCGCGGCGAGGTCCTGTACGACGGCCGCAACCTCTACAAGCAGTTCGCCGAGCTCCGCTCGCGCATCGGCCTGGTGCCGCAGTCCGAGATCCTGCACAAGGAACTCACCGTCCGCTCCGGCCTCAAGTACGCGGCCCAGCTGCGCTTCCCCGGCGACACCGAGGCGCGCGAGCGCGCGGCCCGGATCGACGAGGTGCTGTACGAGCTGCGCCTGGACAAGCGCGCCGACAACAAGATCACCGCACTCTCCGGCGGCCAGCAGAAGCGCGTCTCGGTCGCCCTGGAACTGCTCACCAAGCCGTCGCTGATCTTCCTGGACGAGCCCACCTCGGGCCTCGACCCGGGCATGGACCGCGAGGTCATGCAGATGCTGCGCGGCCTCGCCGACGACGGCCGCACCATCCTGGTCGTCACCCACTCGGTGGCCGAACTCGCGCTCTGCGACCGGCTGCTGGTGATGGCGCCGGGCGGTGCGGTGGCCTACTTCGGCCCGCCGGACGAGGCGCTGCACTTCTTCGGGTACGAGACCTGGGCGGACGTCTTCCAGGCCTTCGAGAACTACCCGGACCACGACTGGGCCGGCCGCTACCGCGGCTCGGTGCACTACCAGCAGTACTCCGCCCCCGACGTGGAGTCGGGCGAGGTGCAGCACGCCCAGGTCGCCCAGGAGGCCGTCCGGCCGCCGAAGCCGCAGAGCTGGGGCTCGCAGCTGTGGACGCTGATGCGCCGCTACATGTCGGTCCTCGCCTCGGACCGCGGCTTCCTGGCGCTGTCGGTGCTGCTGCCCGCCGTCATCGGCGCGGTCAGCGTGCTGGTCCCCAACGGGGCGGGCCTCGCACCCAACCCGAACACGCAGCTCCACCTCAACAGCGGGGCCGCGACGATTCTCATGATCCTGGCGATCGGAGCCTGCTTCTCCGGAGCGGCCAACTCGGTCCGCGAGCTGATCAAGGAACGGGCCATCTACGAACGGGAACGGGCCACCGGGCTCTCCCGCTCGGCGTACATGATGTCCAAGATCATCGTGCTGGGCTTCTTCAGCGTGATCCAGGGCGCCATCGTCGCCGCGGTCGGCTTCCTGCCGCGCAAGCTCCCCGAGCACGGCCTGATCGTCAAGGACCTGCCGATCATCGAGATGACCATCGGCATGATCCTGCTCAGCTTCACCGCGATGATGTTCGGCCTGATGATCTCGGCCCTGGTCAAGACCGCCGAGAAGACCATGCCGCTGCTGGTCATGTTCGCCATCATCCAGGTCGTCTTCACCGGCTGCCTGTTCCAGCTCTTCGGCAAGCCCGGCCTGGAGCAGGCCGCCTGGCTGATGCCGGCCCGCTGGGGCACCGGCATCGTGGCCACCACACTGGACCTGTCCAAGCTCATGGGCCCCTGGAACAAGGACTTCCAGAACCCCCAGTACGACCCGCTGTGGACCAGCAGCGTCGCCCAGTGGGCGATCGACGCGGGCGCGCTGATCGCGATCTCGATCGTCATCGGCGTCATCGTCACCCGGCTCCAGCGCCGCCACGAGCCCGAGGTCATGCAGAAGGGCTGACCCCCTTCGCCCCGCCCGCCCTCGCCCCGCCCGCCTTCGCCCCGCCCGCCGAGGGGCGGCCCTCCCGTCACCGGAGAGCCGCCCCTCCTCCATTGCGCGGGCCCCGAGACTGAGGCCCTGTCCGGCCGATCTTGGCGGGCCCGCGACGCCGGGCATCCCGGCTGGACGCACGCCCGAATCGCCCAAGTACGTCCAGTACGAGGGCGGTCCGGGCGCACGCCCAGCCGGGCGCCCAACGCCGCGGGCTGATCCGCCAAGATCGACCGGACAGGACCTAGGTCCCCGGACCTGCGCCCACCCCGGCCGCGGACCGACGCGGCGGCGCCCGCGGCGGCGGTAGTTTGGCGGTATGCCCAGCACGCCCAGCGACCACCGGAGCCCGGCCGGCCCGCACCTCGACCTGCGCGGCCCCGCCCGCCCGATGCCCGGCTGCGACCCCTGCCTGGCCGGCATCGAGGCGGTCAGCCAGGCGCTGCTCGCGATGAGCCGGCACCTGGAGGTCCGCGAGGTGCTGCGCCGCATCACCGCCTCCGCCCGCGACCTGCTCGGCGCCGAGTACGCGGCCCTGGGCGTGCCCGACGACCACGGTGGCTTCGCCCAGTTCGTCGTCGACGGCGTCACCGACGAGCAGTGGCGGGCGATCGGCCCGCTGCCCCGCCAGCACGGCGTCCTCGCCAAGATGCTGCACGAGACCGGCCCCACCCGGCTCGCCGACGTCCGCAAGGCCCCGGCCTTCGGCGGCTGGCCGGCCGCCCACCCCGAGATGGACGCCTTCCTCGGCATGCCCATCCTGGACGCCGAGGCCGCCGAGGACGAACCGCAGGTCACCGGCGTCATCTTCCTCGCCAACAAGCGCGGCGGCGGCCTGTTCACCGACCACGACGAGGAACTGCTGCGGATACTCGCCGCGCACGCCGCCCTCGCCCTCTCCAACGCCCGCCTGTACGAGCGCAGCCGCGAACTCACCCTGGCCGGCGAACGCGCCCGCATCGCCCACGACCTGCACGACGCCGTCGCGCAGAAGCTCTTCTCGCTGCGGCTCACCGCCAAGGCCGCCGCCACGCTCGTCGACCGCGATCCGGCCCGGGCCCGCGCCGAACTCGCCGAGGTCGCCCGGCTCGCCGCCGAGGCCGCCGACGAACTGCGCGCCGTCGTCGTCGAACTGCGCCCCGCCGCCCTGGAGGAGGACGGGCTGAGCGCCACCCTCGCCTCCCAGGTGCAGGTCCTCGACCGGGCCCACACCGCGGACGTCGCCTTCGCCGCCGACGGCGTCCGCGCCCTGCCGCCCGCGCAGGAGGCCGCGCTGCTGCGGGTCGCCCAGGAGGCGCTGCACAACGCGCTGCGCCACTCCGGTGCGGGCCGCGTCACCGTCACCCTGGCCGGCACGCCCGCGCGCGGCGCCGTGCTGCGGGTGCGCGACGACGGACACGGCTTCGACCCCGAGTCCGTCCGCCGGGCCGGGCGCCATCTCGGCCTGGCCTCGATGCGCGACCGCGCGGCCGCCGTCGGCGGCACGCTCACCCTGGAGTCCGCCCCCGGCCGGGGGACGCTCGTCGAGATGGAGGTCCCCGGTGCCTGACCGCACGCCCGACCGCACGCCGTCGATCCGCGTCCTGCTGGTCGACGACCACCAGGTGGTCCGCCGCGGGCTGCGCACCTTCCTGGAGGTCCAGGACGACATCGAGGTGGTCGGGGAGGCCGCCGACGGGGCCGAGGGCGTCGACCGCGCCCGCGAACTCGACCCCGACGTCGTCCTGATGGACCTCAAGATGCCCGGCGTCGACGGCATCGAGGCGCTGCGCACGCTCAAGGGCGAGGGCAGCCGGGCCCGGATCCTGATCGTCACCAGCTTCACCGAGCACCGCACGATGGTCCCCGCGCTGCGGGCCGGCGCCGCCGGGTACGTCTACAAGGACGTCGACCCGGAGGCGCTGGCCGGCGCGATCCGCTCGGTGCACGCCGGCCACGTCCTGCTCCAGCCCGAACTGGCGGAGGCGCTGCTCGCCGACGACGGCCCGCGCGCCCCGCAGGGCCGCGGCGGCACCCTCACCGAACGCGAGCGCGAGGTCCTCGGCCACATCGCCGACGGCCGCTCCAACCGGGAGATCGCCCGCAGCCTGCACCTGTCGGAGAAGACGGTGAAGACCCACGTCTCCAACATCCTGATGAAGCTGGACCTGGCGGACCGGACCCAGGCGGCCCTGTGGGCCGTCCGCAACGGCGAGGCGCGGGACGGCGGCCCGTCCTAGCGGTCCGGTTGCTCAGCGGTCCGCACGTGTTCCCGGTTGCTCAGCGGTCCTCGCGCTCGTCGACCAGCGCGTTGTACGCCGCCACCTGCGCCCGCCGGGCGGTGCGCCGCAGCGGCGCCAGCACCGCCTGCCGCGCCGCCATCTCGGAGGCGCTGACCGCCGCGCCGTGCCCGCCCGCGGCGATCGCCAGCAGTGCCGACACCTGCCGGGCCGACTCCAGCACCCGCACCGCACGCGGCGGGTACCCGGGCGCCAGCAGTTCGGCGTGCCCGCGCCGGCGGTACGCCTCCAGCGCCCGCAGCGCCTCCGGCCCGGCGCCCGCCACGTCCAGCCGGGTCAGCAGGAGCGTCGCCTCGCGCAGCCCGTCGGCCAGCTCCCGTTCGGCCTCGTGCAGCGACGGGACGTCGGCCGGCGGTGTGTCGTTGGTCTCAAGGCAGTGCCACAGCACCGTCGCCGAACGGTCCCCGGCCGGGCCGAACACCTCCACCTCCGGCACCAGTCCGAGCGGGACGCCCACCGCCAGCACCGCCTCCCCGACGCCCATCGCCCGCTCGTTGAACGGTGCCGGACCGGTCAGCCCCAGCGGGTGCCCGGCGGACGGCAGCGCCAGTCGCAGGCCCTTCACCCCGAGCACCCGAAGCCGTCCCAGCGCCCAGGTGAGGCCGTGCCGTTCGCCCGGTCCGTCCCCGGGCAGTCCGGTCACCCGGTGGCTCTCGTCGTCGCCCAGAACGGCCGCGGCGGCGTTGTCCGGCGGCACCAGACCGGCCAGCAGGGCGTTGCCCCACGCGGTCAGCCGCCCCGAACGGGGTTCTTCGTACGGATTGTCGGGAGGAGTCGCGAGCATCCGGCCAGCCTACGGAATCGGTGGTCATCCGCGTGGCGTAGGTTTGCCCATGCGTGTGCGGCGCACCCACCCCGTGCCCACCGGCTGCCGGAGTAGGCTCGCCGCCCGCACCGACGGCCGAAATTCTTGTATTGGGGAAGGCGTAGGCATGAGCGACGTGCTGGAGCTGGTGGACGTATCCGTGGTCCGGGAGGGACGCGCGCTGGTCGACCAGGTCTCGTGGTCCATCTCCGAGGGGGAGCGCTGGGTCATCCTGGGCCCCAACGGCGCCGGGAAGACCACCCTGCTGCAGATCGCCGCCACCTACCTGTTCCCGACCGCGGGCAAGGTGTCGGTGCTGGGCGAGAAGCTGGGCGAGGTCGACGTCTTCGAGCTGCGCTCCCGGATCGGCCTGGCCGGCGCCGCCATGTTCGACAAGCTGCCGGCCGAGCAGACGGTGCTGCAGACCGTGCTGACCGCCGCCTACGGCATGACGGTCAGCTGGCAGGAGACCTACGAGCAGTTCGACGAGTCCCGCGCGCTCGCGCTGCTCGACCGGATGGGCATGTCCAACCTCACCGGCCGCAAGTTCGGCACTCTCTCCGAGGGCGAGCGCAAGCGCACCCTGATCGCCCGCGCCCTGATGACCGACCCCGAGCTGCTGTTGCTCGACGAGCCCGCGGCCGGCCTGGACCTCGGCGGCCGCGAGGACCTCGTCCGCCGGCTCGGCGCGCTCGCCCAGGACGAGTTCGCTCCGGCCATGGCGATGGTCACCCACCACGTCGAGGAGATCGCGCCGGGCTTCACCCACGTCCTGATGATCCGCCAGGGCAAGGTGCTCACCGCCGGTCCGATCGACACCGAGCTGACCGCCCGCAACCTCTCCAAGTGCTTCGGCCTGCCGCTCACCCTGGAGCGCCACGGGGACCGCTGGTCCGCGCAGGGCCTGCCGCTGGGCTGAGCCCCCGTCCGCACCTCGCACGCGCCTCGCACGCGCCTCGTACGCACCTCGCACGCTCCGATGTCGTCGGGTTTCCGGGGACCGGTCGCACGCGCGACCGGTTTCCGCCCCTCGACCTGCGGGAACTGTCCGCCTCGAAGGCCCTTCGCTCCCTAGGATGGACACGTGGACAGCTGGATCTGGTGGCTCCTGGCCGCCGTCGGGCTCGGCATACCGCTGGTGCTTACCGCGATGCCGGAGTTCGCCATGTTCGCGGTCGGTGCGCTGGCGGCCGCCGGCGTGGCCGGGCTGGGCGGAGACGCGGTCTGGCAGACCCTGGTCTTCATCGCGGTCTCGGTCTCGCTGCTGGTCTTCGTCCGCCCGATCGCCTACCGGCAGCTGCGGCAGGGCCCGCACATCAAGATGGGCATCGAGGCGCTCCAGGGCGCCACCGCGGTCGTCGCGGAAACCGTCGACGGGGAGGGCGGACGGATCAAGCTGAACGGCGAGATCTGGTCGGCCCGCGCGCTCCACCCGGACAGCGTGTACCAACCGGGGCAGCAGGTCGACGTCGTCGAAATCCAGGGCGCGACCGCCCTGGTCGTCTAGGGGAGAGTCCGTGGAACCCGTCCTTATCGTTTTGGTCGTCCTGGTCGTGGTGGCCTTCATCGCGCTGATCAAGACGATCCAGGTCATCCCGCAGGCCAGCGCCGCGATCGTGGAGCGCTTCGGCCGCTACACCCGGACGCTCAACGCAGGCCTGAACATCGTCGTCCCGTTCATCGACCGGGTCCGCAACCGGATCGACCTGCGCGAGCAGGTCGTGCCGTTCCCGCCGCAGCCGGTGATCACCCAGGACAACCTGGTGGTCAACATCGACACGGTGATCTACTACCAGGTCACCGACCCGCGCGCGGCCACCTACGAGGTCGCCAGCTACATCCAGGCCATCGAGCAGCTGACCGTCACCACGCTGCGCAACATCATCGGCTCGATGGACCTCGAATCCACCCTGACCTCGCGCGAGGTCATCAACGCCGGTCTGCGCGGCGTCCTGGACGAGGCCACCGGCAAGTGGGGCATCCGGGTCAACCGCGTCGAGCTGAAGGCGATCGAGCCGCCCACCTCCATCCAGGACTCGATGGAGAAGCAGATGCGCGCCGACCGTGACAAGCGCGCCGCGATCCTCACCGCCGAGGGCCAGCGGCAGGCCCAGATCCTCAAGGCCGAGGGTGAGAAGCAGGCCGACGTGCTCCGGGCCGAGGGCGAGGCGCAGGCCGCGGTGCTGCGCGCCGACGGTGAGGCGGCCGCGATCCGGACGGTCTTCGAGGCCATCCACGACGGCGACGCCGACCAGAAGCTGCTCGCCTACCAGTACCTGCAGACCCTGCCCGAGCTGGCCAAGGGCGACTCCAACAAGCTCTGGATCATCCCCAGCGAGGTCGGCGACGCCCTCAAGGGCCTCGGCGGCGCCTTCGGCGGGCTGACCGGCAACCCCGGCATCAACGGCGGCGCGGTCGCCGCCCCGAGCGTGCCGCCGGCGGCCCCCGCGGCCACCCAGGTGCCGCTCGACCCGGCGGCCGGCCCGCGCCCGGTGGACACCGAGAAGGGTGCCGCCCGCCCCCGGGTGGACCCGGCCCGCGAGTACCGCAAGATCGACCCGGAGTGACCGGCTGAACCGTCCGGCCCGGGGGCCCGCCACCGCACGGTGGCGGGCCCCCGGCGTGTGGCGGTCGTGGGGTGTGGCGGTTGTGGCGTACGTCCCGAATCGTGGGCGGCCCTGGTCCGACCGGTGGGCCGTCCGGCATGATCCCCCCGGACAGGACCGAGAGGAGAGGTGACCCATGACGCTCTGGGAGGGCATCGCCGTCCTGGTGGCGGGCGTCGGCGCCGGGATGATCAACGTGATCGTCGGCTCCGGCACGCTGATCACGTTCCCGGTGCTGCTCGCCATCGGGATTCCGCCGGTCACCGCCAACGTCTCCAACACCTTCGGCCTGGTGCCCGGTTCGCTCAGCGGCGTGATCGGCTACCGCCGCGAGCTGGCCGGCCAGGGCCACCGACTGCTGCGCCTGGGCACCGCCTCGCTGCTCGGCGGACTGGTCGGCGCGCTGCTGCTGATCAGACTGCCGAAGGGCGCCTTCGACACGATCGTCCCGGTACTGATCCTGCTCGCCCTCGTCCTGGTGGTGATCCAGCCCAGGGTCGCCAAGGCGGTCGCCGCCCGCCGCCGCCCCGACGGGGACCCGGACGGCGGCCTGCTGCTGTTCGTCGGCGTCTTCCTCACCGGCATCTACGGCGGCTACTTCGGCGCCGCGCAGGGCGTCCTGCTGCTGGCGCTGATGGGCATGCTGCTCCAGGAGGACCTGCAGCGGATCAACGCCGTGAAGAACGCGCTGGCGATGGTCGTCAACGGCGTCGCCGCGCTGTTCTTCCTGTTCACCTCCACTGTCAACTGGGCGGCCGCCGGCCTGATCGCGGCGGGCTCGCTGGTCGGCGGCCTGCTCGGCGCCAAGGTCGGCCGCCGCCTGCCGCCGGCCGCGCTGCGCGGGATCATCGTGGTGGTCGGCCTCGTCGCGGTCACCAAACTGCTGATGAGCTGATGAGCTGAGCAGCGTCGGGGGTCGCCTGGCGGGGGCTGTCCGTCAGGGGCTGCCGCCCGTCGGGGGCTGTCCGGCAGCGGCTGTGTCGTCCGGTGCGCAGGGCCCCGGCTCGGTATGTTCCTCGCAGTGCACGCCTGACCGGACGACGAGACGACGAACGGAAGAGCTTCGATGAGCAGCAGGGCACGGCTGAGCGAGGACGAGATCACGGCGGCCCTGGCCGCACTGCCGCGGTGGACCAGGGAGGGCGACGGCATCGTCCGCGCCGCCGACGCCCCCGACTTCCCGGCGGCGATCCGGGTGGTCGTCGCCGTCGCCGAACAGGCCGAGGCGCTCGACCACCACCCCGACGTCGACATCCGCTGGCGCACGCTGCGCTTCGTCCTCTCCACCCACAGCGCGGGCGGGCTGACCGGCCTGGACTTCACCCTGGCCGCCCGCATCGACGAGGCGCTGAACGCCGAGTCCGCGGGCTGACCTCCCGGACCCCCGAGGCCGGGGCGGCGCGCTCGAACGGGCGTGAGATGCTGACTGCCGCATCGGCAGGCGGCTCGGGAGGGACGGGAACGGATGGCGCAGGAGCCCTTCGGAGACGCCCAGCAGCAGCCGTGGTACCCCCAGGGCCAGCAGGCCTGGCCGGTCGGCGGGCACCAGGAGCCGCAGCCGCAGGATCAGCCGCAGGACCACCCGCAGCAGGAGTACTGGCAGACGACGTCGGGCTACGGCCAGGGGGCGTACGGGCAGGGCGGGTACGGGCAGGACCTGCCGTACCCGCAGCCGGACGGGCAGGGCCCGCCGTACGGGCAGGACCCGCAGTACGGGCAGACCGGGTACGTCCAGGGCGGCTACGTCCAGGGCGGTTACGCCGAGGGGCAGTACCAGCCGTACCACCCGCTCCCGGACCACGGGCAGCAGCAGTACGCGCCGTACGCCGTCCCGGAACAGCCTGCGGGGGAGGGGCTGTACGTCCCGGTGGGGGCGGAGTACTCGGCCGACGGGTACGTGCACATTGAGGACGCCGAGCCCGTTCCGGTGGAGCCGTCCACGGAGCCGGAGCCCGAGCCGGGCACGATGCCCGAGGCCGCGCCCGTCGCGCCGTCGCGGGCTGCCGCCCGTCGGGGCAGGTCCTCGAAGGCGGGCTCCTCGAAGGCGGGCCCTTCGGGGGCGGGTTCTTCGCAGGCGGGCTCTTCGCTCTCGGCCAGGGCCCGGGCCGCCGCCGGGGCGGTGCTCACCGGCGAGCACGTGCCCAGCCGGCGGACCCTGCTGGTGCGCACCGGCGCCGGGGTGGCCGCGCTGGGCGTGCTGGTCGCGGCCGGCCTGATGGTCGGGGCCGAGGGCGGCGGCAACGCGGCCGCGACCAGCGGCGGGGAGCCCGGTTTCGCCGTCGCGCACACCAAGGTGTGGTCCGCCCAGCCCGCCGCGTCCGGGTCGTCGGGTGACGACACGCTGGTCGGCAGCTGGCTGCTGGCCGATGCGGTGGTCCGCGCCGACGCCGCCGGTGTGCGGGCCTACGACCTCGCGGCCGGCAAGCCCGTCTGGTCGGTGGAGCCACCGGCGGCCGGGGCCGTCCCGTGCGGGCTGTCGGCGGGGGTCAACCAGGCGGGGCTGGGCGCGGTGCTGTTCCGGGCCCAGGCCGACCCGAAGAGCCCGTGCACGCTGGTCGCCGCCGTGGACACCAAGACCGGCAAGACCGCGTGGACGAAGACCGTCTCGGACGCCAAGGGCGCGTACGGCGCGCGGATCGGCGTCACCGAGGACAAGGTGATCGCGGTCGGCGACGACCGGGCGGTCGCCTGGGAGTCCGCGGACGGCAAGGACGTCTGGCAGTACACCGGGCAGGGCAAGTTCTGCACCCTGTCCGGCGGCGTGACCGGCAAGACCGTGCTGGTCGCCTCCTCCTGCGCCGACTCGACCCCCGCCGACCAGGCCGTCGCACTGAACACGGCGGACGGCAAGGTCAGTTGGTGGCGCGGCCTGAACAACCGGCCGAAGACGGTGAGCGTGCTGTCCGCCGAGCCGTCCGTCGTCCTCACCACGGGCGAGAAGCCGGAGGACGACCGGGTGTTCGCCTGGGGCGCGGGCGGCGACCCGGCCGCCGAGATCCCGGTGGTCGGCGACGGCGGCCGGCTGGACGTCGCCCACGGCACGTTCTCGGCCACCCCCGAGGTGTTCTTCCAGAACCGCACGATGGTCACCACGCTCGTCCCGGCGAACGGCGGCGGACCGGTCGCGGCGGTCGGTTACGACCTCGACACCGGCAAACAGCGCTGGAAGGCGCCGACCGCCGCCAAGGGCACCGTCCGGGCGGTCGGCGTCGACGGCGGCGCGCTGGTGCTCGCCGCCGACGAACGCCGCGACCAGCCCGCCCGCCTCAGCCGGTTCCCGCTGGCCGGCGGCCAGGAGGCGACCGGCGGCAACTTCCCGCAGGGCACCGGTTCGCTTCTGGTCTCCGGGCGGGTGCTGATCGGCGGCGGGCGGGTGGTCGTGATGCCCGAGCACTCGGCCAACTACGGCACGGCGGCGGGCTACCAGGCGAAGGGCTAGCCCGCCCCCGTCGGGCGCGGCTCGCGGCCGCGTTCACGCCGCCGGGACGGCTGTCGGAGCGGGCTGGCCCGGCACGGCCGGCAGCCAGTCGGCCAGCTCCCGGGCCTCCGAGCCGCGCAGGCCGAGCGCCAGCATGAGGGTGGCCTGCGGGGTCGGCACGAACGGCCGGCGCAGCAGCCTCATCCCGGCCTGCTCGGGTGTCCGGTCCGCCTTGCGCTGGTTGTCCTCCGGGCACGCGGCCACGGTGTTCAACCAGCTGTCCTCCCCACCGCGGGACCTGGGCTGCAGGTGGTCCACCGTGGTGGCCCGCCGCCCGCAGTACGCGCACAGGTGCTGGTCCCGGGCCAGGACACCCCGTCGCGACCACGGCGCCTGTTGTCGGAACGGCACTCTCACGTAGCGCTGAAGCCTGATCACCCGGGGCACCGGGATGCTGACGCCCGTCCCCCGGACCGTGCGCAGCGGATGCGCCTGCTCCACCACCGCCTTGTCCTGGAGCACCAGGACGACGGCGCGCTGGAGCGACACCGTCGTCAGGGGCTCGTAGCTCGCGTTCAGAACCAGCGTGTTGCGCACTGGGCACACCCTTCCCGTGGGCGTGCCACGGCGGCACGACCGTCTCCACACACGTCACTGCCGCCGCACGGCGGTGACACCACTCTGAACGGGCCCACAGCCGACGAACAACGGAATTTCCGGTATCGGGCAGGCGCCGGAGGGGCCGGGGGAGGAGTGCGGCACGACGCGCGGGGAAAACCCGCTGGCCCCGACCGCGTAGGCTCTACCACGCTGGAGTCGTACCGACCCGGGGTCCGAGAGAACCGGGCCCGCCACCGGGCGGGCGCCCGATCGAAGGAGAAGCGTGACCGTGACGGACATCGTCGACGAGCTGCGGTGGCGGGGGCTGATCGCCCTGTCCACCGACGAGGACGCACTGCGCAAGGCGTTCGCGGACGGCCCGGTCACGTTCTATTGCGGCTTCGACCCGACGGCCCCCAGCCTGCACCTCGGCAACCTCGTGCAGATCCTCACCATGCGCCGCATCCAGCAGGCGGGAAACCTCCCGCTCGGCCTGGTCGGCGGCGCCACGGGCCTCATCGGTGACCCGAAGCCCACCGCCGAGCGCGTCCTCAACGACCCCGAGACGGTGGCCGGCTGGGTCGAGCGACTGCGGGGCCAGATCTCGCGCTTCCTCGATTTCGAGGGCCCCTACGCGGCGCGCATGGTCAACAACCTGGACTGGACGTCCGGGATGTCGGCCATCAGCCTGCTGCGCGACGTGGGCAAGTACTTCCGCGTCAACAACATGATCGCCAAGGAGGCCGTCGCCCGACGGCTCAACTCCGACGCGGGTATCAGCTACACCGAGTTCAGCTACCAGATCCTGCAAGGCATGGACTACCTGGAGCTGAACCGTCGCTACGGCTGCACCCTGCAGACCGGTGGCAGTGACCAGTGGGGCAACCTGACCGCCGGCACGGACCTGATCCGCAAGGCCGACGCCAAGTCCGTGCACGCGCTGGCCACGCCGCTGATCGTCAAGGCCGACGGCACCAAGTTCGGCAAGACCGAGTCCGGCACGGTCTGGCTCGACCCCGAGCTGACCACCCCGTACGCCTTCTACCAGTTCTGGCTGAACGCGGACGACCGGGACGTCCCCAACTTCCTGCGGATCTTCAGCTTCCGCTCGAAGGAGGAGATCGAGGAGCTGGAGCGCGAGACCACCGAGCGCCCCGCCGCCCGCCTCGCCCAGCGAGCCCTCGCCGAGGAGCTCACCACCCTCGTCCACGGCGCCGAGCAGTACGAGCGCGCGGTCGCCGCGTCCAAGGCGCTGTTCGGACAGGGCGACCTCGCCGACCTGGAGGCGCCGACCCTGGCCGCCGCCCTGTCCGAGGTCCCGAAGGCCGAGGTGGCCGAACTCCAGTCGGTGGTCGACCTGTTGGTCGCCGTCGGCCTGGCACCGAGCCGTTCGGCCGCCCGCCGTACGGTCAAGGAGGGCGGCGCCTACCTCAACAACGTCAAGGTGACGGACGAGGAAGCGGTGCCGGCCGAGGCCGACCTGCTGCACGGCCGCTGGCTCGTGCTGCGCCGCGGCAAGCGCAACCTGGCGGCGGCGGAGCTGGTTCCGGCTACGGCGTGACCGAAACACGACGCCGCTGAGCTGCGGCTTCGACATACGAGGGCGGGATCCAGCCGGATCCCGCCCTCAGTGTTTGACGATGTCGTCCGGGTGGCCTAGTGTTGAACGAGTCGCTGATGCGGCCACCCCACTCTGCGGGACCCACCCTCACCTCGATACCCATTGACATGGGTTTGTTGGCATTTCCGTCAACCGTGGTGAGTGTGAATTTCGGGTAACAACCGAAATGCGCTAATGTGGAGGCCGTCGCGGAAAGCGGCCCGACCAGTTCGGGAAATCGGATGAATGAAACTCCGGAAAACGGGGCGGAAAACATCTGGTAAGCTGGAAACACGAAAGAACGAAGCGCCCGGAGGGCCCGCTGGAAGGCGGTCCGAAGGAAGTGTCCGTTCCTTGAGAACTCAACAGCGTGCCA
>NZ_JBFBNR010000083.1:0-16994 GCF_040687675.1 Kitasatospora sp. NPDC056731 | reverse complement strand
GGCAGGTACTTCATCGGTGCAGCCATGGCAGAGGCTCCCTTCTCACGGCCAATCAGGCCATGTCCCGCAACCTTCCACACCTCGGGGGAACCTCAACCTCCAGATGACCGCCCACCCCAACGGCCGCATGGAAGGCCTCGTCTTCGCCCACGCGGACGGATCGCCCCTGCGGCCCCAGTGGGTCCTCGACCAGCTCCGCAAACGCACCGCCGAACACGGACTCCCGAAGATCAGGCTGCACGACCTGCGCCACACCGCGGCCAGCATCATGATCGCCGAAGGCATCCCCCTCGCGATCGTCTCCAAGACCCTCCGCCACGCCACCCTGGCGACCACGATCAACCTCTACGGCCACCTCTTCAAGGACTCCGCCGACCAGGCCGTCAACGCCCTCGCCCGAGCCCTCAACCGGGCCCAGGCAAGCCGGCTCCGAGCCCTCCCGGACAGCGATGACGGGATGCCGCTGGCGGCGTAGCGGTAGCCGCGACCGGTGCCCCCTCCTCGGGACGGACGAGCTGACACCTGGTTGGCCTCCTGAAGCGGGTGGCTTCTGGGCCGCAGGAGCTGGCTGCCCGCAGCGGGTTCCGCACAGCGCGGTGTGGACGGTCAGCACGCCGGCCGCTGACCGTTCACACCGCACCGGGCGAGTGATCGTTACGGAGTAGAGCGGCGGAGGGTCACAAGTCTGTACTGGATGTCGCGAACGATCTCCAGCCACTTCCACGGCTCAGGGGCATCCCAGTACTTCTCGCCGATCGGGCGCCAGTCGGACAGCTCGCCCAGCTCCGTCCCCAGGGCCTCCCAGTCAGTCCCGTCCGAGGCGCCGCGGTCCGGGTCAAGCGTCTGGTTGCCGACCAGGGCCCGCAGTGTGTCGTAATCACCCGGGGCATCAATGAACAGGCGCTCGGCGGCTCACCGTCAACGACATCGTCCACGAAGGAGAAGCACTACTTCTCGGCTCGGGGAACCGGCCTCACCCGTCCCAGAGCCGGCCGCTTCCCTGCTGCCCGAACCACATCGCCGACCGTGACAACGTGAACCCGCCACAATAAAGCGTCTCCCTGGCTCTTCCCCGGCCGTCGAGCGGGACAGCCCTTCCGCCCCGACTACCTCTCTGCGCTCCTCAACAAGGTCGGTGTCCCAATCGCTGCCGCCCGCGGCGCCGCCATCCGGCAGCAACTCCTTGAGATGCCCACACCCGTCGTCGCTGACGCCCTCGGCCACCACGACAAGACCAACACCCGCCTACTCGACGAGACCGGCGGAACACGGAGCCGCGACGCGGCCGGGGATCACACACGGTCACCAGCAGGCTGGGTCCCCCTAGGAACCGGCGACAGTGGAATGACGAGAGCTCACCCGTTTTCACGAAAGCCCTCACCTCACCCAGCGTGAGACGGTAGGTTCACAAAGTTAGATGGCCGCCTCTCGGGTTGGCTACGCCTTGCCCCCGCCACCTCACACCGCCCCGCCGGTGGGTTCTCGCTGTTCCCGAGCCAGGAGGGCTGATACAGCCATGCCTCTTTCCGTCAGCGACCTTCGCAAGGCCCTGGAATTGGCCCAAGGCGAAGGTTCGTTCCAGATCGGGCCGATCGACCTCGGCTTCGGGGACGTCCTCGACTTCTTCAAACGCTTCGTCGACCTGCCGGCCGACAAGATCCCGGTCAGCGACGTCACCGTGGACCTGGACCGCCTGATCGTGAGCGGTACCGTCAAGCTGGCTTCGAAGGTGACCACGCGCGCCCGGCTGTTCTTCCTCCCCGACGCCGAGTGGGAGAACGTCGCCGGCCTCCGGGTGGACGCCACGCTCCCGGAGGGCGAAGGCCTGCCCGACGAGGTGAAGGAAGTCCCGGCCGCCCTGGCGAAGATCGGCCTCGGCACGCTGCACCTCGTCTTCGGCGCCGAGCCCAAGGCCGCTGGCGGCGGCACGCAGGCCCGGCTCGGCTTCGGCGTGGAGCTGGACTTCCCGAACGCCGAGGCCGACCCCAAGCCGTACGTCTGGGGCTACGCCCCCCTCGGCGCCGGCCAGTCGTGGTCCGTCACCGGCACCTTCCCGGACGTGCCCCTGGACAGCCTGGACGACCTGCTGGACTTCGCCGATCTGAACCCCGGCGACTTCAAGCCGCCGCCCGACCTGCCCTCGGCGGTGGCGCTCGCGCTGACCGGCCTGGGCATCAAGTTCCTGCCGAAGCACGCCCAGGGATCACAGGGCTCGCAGGCCGTCGACTACGACTGGCAGGAAGCCCGGATGACGGTCTCCCTGGGCATCGACTGGGACGCCATCCCTGGCGTCCTGAAGATCCACGACCTGGCCGCCACGTTCCAGGTCGAGAACCCGCTCAGCGCCTCACCGACCCTGGTCGCCGGGGCCGCCGGCCAGGTCCGGCTCGGCAACAAGGTCCTGGTCGACGTGGCCGTCGCCTACCCGGAGAAGACGATCAGCGGCCTGCTCGCCGAGCCGTTCCCGCTGGCTGAGCTGCCGATCCCCTCGGGCATGGGCCTCCCGCCGGAGGCGATGGTCAGCACCCTGACGATCGACGGCGACCTGAACGCGCCGCCGGCCCGCGGCTACGCCTTCTCCTCGACCCTCCAGAACGCTTGGAAGGTCGGCGGCGACCGCGTCGAACTGACGGACGTGACCCTGACCGTGGCGGACTTCGGCGCCACCGAGGGCTCGGTCACCGCACAGTGGCGCATCGGCGAGGGCGGCACGCTCGACGTCACCGGCACCTGGACCGGCGCGACCGGCGACAACCCCGGCGCCTGGTCATTCCACGCCCAGGGTCTGGGCATCCGCCCCGCTGACGTCTTCGCCGCCCTGGGCATCTCCCCGCCTGCCTTCGTCGATGACCTGATCGTCGAGGAGCTGTACGTCGCCTTCGACGACCAGCGCAACGCCGAAGTGGTCTTGGTCAGCAGCGTCGTCCTCGGCGAGAAGGCCGCCCGCCTGGAACTGCACCTCGCGGCCAGCGGCGGCGACAAGGCCGTGTCCGGTGTCCTGGAGCTGGTGCTGTCCGAGAAGAAGACGATGCGCTTCACCGTCCAGTCCACCACCGGCGCCGACGGCACGTGGCTGGCCGCCAAGTGGGAGAAGATCGGCGCCGAGCCGCCGCTGGAGAGCCTCAGCCTGCTGACCGCCCTCGGCCTGACCGGCCCGGCCGACACCCCGCAGGCCCTGCTGCCGAGCCTGGACTCGCTGGTGCTGTGGCACGAGCCGGGCGCGAAGCGCTCGGCCCTCGCCGCCTCGGCCGGCTACACCTCGTGGGCGTTCGCGGCCGTGGACCGCAAGTACGGCGCGGCGGCCCGGCTGAACGTCACCGCCTCGACCAAACAGCTGCCGATGGTCGGCGACCTGATCCCCGCCGAGTACGACGTGTCCCTGTTGGGCCTCGGATTCGCCCTGACCTCGTCCGGCTGGGACACGGCGGCGGCCGCGGCCGCGAACGACCTCCTGGGCGAGGTCGGCGGCTTCGGCGCGGCGGCGTTCGGGCAGATCGACACCGCCTCGGCTCCCGCGCCCGCGACGACCGCGCAGGCCCCGGCCCAGCTCACCGCCACTGTGTCCGGCGACGTCGCCACCGTCTCCACCGACCTGGCCGCCCTCGACACCTCGATCACCGCCGCGATGCCGGTCTTCCCCGAGATCGATCTGTCAGGGCTCTGCGTCACCCTGTCCTACGGCATCGGCGGCGCCGAGCAGGACCCGCTGGTCCTGGAGATCTGGAACCGCCGGGGCGGCGGCAACCTGCCGGCCCGCAACCGCGTCCAGGGCTTCGACGCCGCCTACGACCTCGACCTGGCCATCGGCCCGCTGCGCCTCAAGCGCATCGCCCTGGGCTACGCCGACGGCCGCGTCTTCGTGTCCTTCGACGCCACCCTCATGGTCGGCCCGGTCACCTTCTCCCTGCTGGGCCTGGGCTTCGGGATCAGCACCGGCACCCTCGGCGCGGCCACCGCGGCCACCGCCGCCGAAGCCGGCTCCAAGCCGGTCCTGGGCGGCGCGGCCCTGCGCATGGACAAGCCCCCGCTGAGCATCGCGGGCGCCTTCGAGAACCGCGTCGACCCGGACTACTCCGTCCTGCTCGGCGGCTCAGTCGTGGTCGAGGCCAAGTTCTTCGCCATGACCGCGATGGGCAGCTACGCCCGCAGCAGGCAGGGCTGGTCCTCGCTGTTCCTGTTCGGCGAGGCCGGCGGCGTCGGCGACGTGGCCCTGTTCGGCCCGCCGGCCTTCAGCGTCACCGGGATCTCCGGCGGCTTCGGCGTCAACAACGACATCCGGATCCCCGCGATCGACGAGGTCGGCGAATTCCCCCTGGTCCGACGCCTGACCGGCACTGGCGCGCCGACGCCGGAGGAGATCATGGAGATGCTGATGGGCCCGGACGCCTGGATGCGTCCGGAGTCCGGTGCCTACTGGGGCGCGCTCGGCCTCCAGTTCACCTCCTTCAAGTTCATCCAGGCCCGCGCCCTGGCCGTGGTGAAGTTCGGCAACGAGCTGGCCGTGATGCTGCTGGGCCGTACCTCGGTCACGTTCCCGAAGAACGCCGCCGCCGGCCGCAAGGTCCTGGCCAAGGTCAACATCGACGTCCGCCTGGGCTACGAGGACCGCAAGGGCCTGCTGTCCATGGACGTGGCCCTGGCCGACGGCTCGTACGTGTTCCACGAGTCCGCGCGGCTCACCGGCGGCATCGCCGTCTACCTGTGGACCGGCGGGGACAACAAGGGCGACTTCGTCATCACCGCTGGCGGCTACCACCCCTCCTACACCAACCGGCCCGCCCGCTACCCGAACCCGGCCCGGCTGGGCTTCGTCTGGTCCCCGGACAACAACATCCGGGTCAGCGCCCAGATGTACGCGGCGCTCACCCCGAACGCGATCATGGCCGGCGGCCGGCTGGAGGCCAAGTACGAGAAGGGCCTGCTGTCGGCCTGGTTCACCGCCTACGTCGACGCTCTGCTCCAGTGGAACCCCTTCTACCTGGAGGTGAGCGTCGGCGTCCGCATCGGCGTCGCGTTCACCATCAAGGTCTGGTTCGTGAAGGTCCGGGTGTCCATCGAGGTCGGCGTCGGCATCGACCTTTGGACCCCGCCGCTGGGCGGCCGGGCCTCCGTCAGCGTCTGGTTCGTCAGCTTCAGCTTCGGCTTCGGCGCCTCCCGGCCCTCGCTGCCGGCCCAGAACTGGCAGGAGTTCCGCCAACAGCTGCCCGACCCGCTGGCCATCACCCCGCTGGAGGGCCTGCTCCCGGACATCGACCCGGCCGAGCTGGCCGCCCGCGCCGCCCAGAAGGCCCCGACCGCGATCACCGCCGCCGGGTTCGTCATGGAGACCGTCTCGGCGATCCCGGCGTCGAAGACCTTCGTCAACGGCAAGCAGTACGGCGAGGCCGGCCAGACCATCGACATCCGCCCGATGGGCAAGACGAACCTGACCTCCGAGCACCGGATCGTCATCAAGCGCAACGGCGACATCTTCGAGTGGCAGGACTACGACTGGACGATCACCCAGATCAAGCGCGACATGCCCAGCGCGCAGTGGGGCGCGCCCGGCAACCCGAGCCTCGGCGAGGGCCTGATCCCCGGCCACCTGGTCGGCCTGCGCATCGAGATCCCCGAGCCGGAGACCGCCGACGAGCAGGTCGGCCCGATCAGCACCAAGGCCCTGGGCGCGGAGACGCTGCCGGAAGGGGACACCCCGCTGCGCCCCTCGGCCCCGGCCGGCCCGGTCCCGGCCGCCGCCGACAACCCGAGGATCATCGCCGACACCCTGGCCGCGGCCGAGGTGAGGACCAAGCGCAGCGCCGTCCACACCGCCCTGGGCGCCTGGGGCTACGGCCCCGGCGCCGACGGCTCGCTGGCCAAGTACGCGTCCCGCGCGCAGACCACCCTGACCGACGCACCGCTGGTGCTCCCGACGACGATGGCGAGCTGACCCATGGCCACCCGACGCGCCCCCGCGGGCACCCAGGCGTCCCAGGAACTGCTGAACGTCACCTTCATCGACTACATGCAGCCGGCCGCGACCGCCGGCGTCTACCGGATCGAACTGGAGCACGTCCTCGAAGACGGCAACGGTGACATCACCGTCCCCGAGCCGCTGCCCACCCCCGCCGAGGAGTTCGAGGTCAAGGCGCCGCAGTTCATGCTCGACGGCGCGACCGTGCAGGCGGTCTACCCGGCGCGCGGCGCGGACGGCGACTTCGGGCACGTGCTGCCGCACATCACCCTGACCCGCGAGTACCTGCCGTGGGAGCGGGAGCTCAAGCACTCGGAGGAGCCGGCGCCGCTGATGGAGAAGCGGCCGCCGTGGTTGGCGCTGCTGGTCTTCCGGGCCGGTGAGCTGCCGCACGACCCGGAGGGCCTGGCGCTGACCACCGAGCGGACCGTGGAGGATCTGCTCGCCAGGACGGACGATGAGATCCTCGGCCCGTCCATGCCGGGGCTGGAGGACCCCACGGTGCTGGCCGGCAACTGCCGGACCATCGACGTGCCGGTGGAGGTGTTCAACGCGGTCGTGCCGCGCGAGTCGGAGCTCTACTACCTGGCGCATGTCCGGGACGTGGACGAGCCGAAGCTGATGGCCGACGGCGAGATCCTGATCAAGGGCACGTTCAGCGTGGTGACCGCGAACCGGTTCGCGCGTGAAGAGGGCGACTACGCGGTGCACCTGGTGTCGCTGGAGGGCTTCGACACGTGTCTGGACGGGTCGCTGTCCTCGCCGGTGGAGTTCGTGCGGCTGGCGTCGCTGTGGTCGTGGTCGTTCCGGAACGACCCGGCGGCGGCGTTCGACGCGGCCGGGATCCTGGCGAACCTGGTGGACCCGGACGGCACGGGCGACACCACCGCGGAGAAGCTGGCGCTGCGCATGCCGAAGCCGGCCGCGGCCCCGGCGAACCCGAGCGCCGATGAGGCGTACGCGCTGGAGCGGCTGCGGCTGGGCTGCGTGCCGGTGCCGCACCGGCCGATCACCGGCGAGCACACCTACGCCTGGTACCGGGGCCCGTTCACGCCGCTGACCGCGCAGGAGGTCAGCGACCTGGACACGTCGAAGGCGCACACCACCGCCGACTTCGCGCTGGTCTACGACCAGACCTACGGCGTCTTCGACGTCTCCTACGCCGCCGCCTGGACCCTGGGCCGGACCGTCGGCCTGGCCGACCCCTCGTACGGCAAGGAGGTGACCCGGGCGCGCCGGGAGCTGGCGAACACCGCGGTGCGGATGATGACCGTGGCGCACGACCCGGTGCGCTCGGCGGCGCTGGCCTCCGCCGCCGCGAACGGCATCGCCGCGTCCGCGTTCTCCGGCGACGGCACCGCCTACGGCCTCAGCGCCCTGGCCCGCCTGGCGGCGAACCGGGGCGGCCGGACGCTGACCGAGGCGCTGGCCGCTCCGCAGCCGCCGGCCGAGGCCGTCGCGCTGGCCGCTCCGCCGGTCAAGCTGAGCCGCGCCGAGACCCGCGCGACGTTGTCCGCCGGTGTGCAGGCCGCGACGCTGCTGTCGGTGGCGTCCCAGCGGGCCGACGCGCTGGAGGACCGGCTCGCCGAGCTTAGGGTCCTGAAATCAGTGCCCTTCTCCTATCTGGTGCCGGACTTCCGGATGCTGCCGGAGGAGTCGCTGCGGCTGTTCCGGGTCGACCCGACCTGGATCGACGCGCTGCTGGCCGGGGCCCGGGACGTAGCCGTGCACACCTCGCTGGACACCTTCTGCGACTCCTCCCTGCGGGCCGCGACCCGGACCGGGGACCGCTCCGGCTACCCGGCCGCCGGAATGCTGATCCGCTCGGCGCTGGTCCCGGCCTGGCCGGACATGGTGCTCGTGGCCAAGAAGGGCTCCGGCCCGGACGGGCCGACCATCCGCGAGCTCCGGCGTGAGCCGGTGGCCTCCGACATGCTGTTGGTCCTGTTCGACGACGTCCCGGACAGCGTGCTGATCCGCGAGCCCAGCGAGGGCATCCACTTCGGCGTCGACGTCCACCCGGGTGACGGCCGCGCGGTGGTCGGGCTGCGGCAGCTCGAAACCGACCAGTCCGTCGAGCTGGGCGCCTCGCTCGGCACCTACTTCCCCGACTCCGGCCCGGACACGGTCTTCTCCACGTACCTGCGCCCGGCCGCCCAGGAGGGCGGGGAGCGCGACGTCCTGCACCTGACGGGAGACGACGGCCTGGTCAAAGCACTCGCCGGAGCCCACTCACTCCCCGACCTGTATCCGTCCCAGCTCGCCGTACAGCTGGTCAACGCGCCGCTGGCGCAGTGGCTGCTGCCCGGCTCGGGCTCGTGACCAGGACCGGAAACCAGGACCAGGGAAACCAGGAGAACACCGACATGACCGACGCCGCAAAGCCCCAGAACACCGAGATCCAGAACGCCGAACCGGAGAACACCGTCCAGAACAGCACGGACCTGTTCGTCCCGATCCGCCTGCACGCCCTGGTCTCCAACGACGCGGTGAACTCCGCCGGCGGCCCGTTCTCCCGCTGGAAAGCGGACTACGAGCTGATGCTCGACGAGGGCTTGTCCCCGGAGCCGCCGGCCGGGCAGGGCGCTGAGGAGCGCGTCGACTTCGGCGTGCACCTGCAATGGCAGTTCCCCGAGGCCCTGGCCGCCGGGCACTACGACGAGAAGAGCGAGGTCACCACCTTCCCGCTGGTGCCCAACCGGTGGCTGGTCGTGCGCTACTTCGACCCCAAGGGCCAGGCCACGCCGTCGAACCGGAACACGGTCCACGCCAAGGGCTGGCTGGTCCACAGCGACTACCTGGAGTCCGACTACCCGAACCTGCCCGACAACTACGCCGAGCTGAAAGTGCCGCGACTGCGCGACCCGCAGACCCAGGACACCACGTTCCTGAGCTTCGTCACCGACGTCACCGACACCCCCTGGTCCGACCCGGGCCGCCCGGCTGGCGGGCCGTTCCTGACCGCGGTCGGCCCCGGTCTGCCGGCGTTCGCCGCCTACGAGCCCTACCACAAAGGCGTCTTCTCCTTCCACGACGACCTCACCGACCTGATGGACGGCGTGGTCGACACCTACCCGCCGGACAACCGCCTGTCCTACCTGGCGATCGGCTGGTATTCCGAGCAGCCCGCCGACATCCTGGCCCAGGCCCTGGACATCCCCGGCCTCCTGCCGCCGGACCGCACCGACCCGGCGGCGATCCTGGAGGCGCTGGAGTGGGCGCTGCCGGACTCCGTCCCGGACACGCTGCAGAACACCCTGTACGTCGGCCACGCCCTCGGCGTCACCTGGAAGCAGCGCAACTACCAGCCGCCGTCGGACAAGCCGGACCCGGACGACGCGAACAACCCGATCAAGGTCTCGGTCGGACACAGCGTCGGCGACGCCGCCGCCGCCATGACCGCCCACCAGACCGGCACCGCGGACACCGCGAACCTGATCTCAGCCCTCTTCCACGGCACCATCGACACCTTCGACGCCCCCGGCGGCGACGACGAGCTCGACGAGGCGCTGCGCAGCACCTGGTTCGCCGGGCACGAGGCCGGCTACACCTGGCGGCTGGCCGAGCGCCGCCCCGACGGCTTCGGCGACGGCGAGGGCGCCCTCGGCGTCCCCGGCACCGCCGCCGCCCGCCGTGCCGCCCTGGCCGCCGACCCGGCCTGGCTGACCGCGCTGAACGTCCAGCAGGCCGGCTACGACGCCGAGCTGCCGAAGCTGCGCAGCCTCCAGTGGCGCACCTGGACCCTGTGGTTCCTCAAGAACCGGGCCCCGCGCGAGGGCCAGCACGCCCCCGGCTTCGACGCCCTGGCCGACGCCCAGCTGGACCCGGCGGCCAGCCCCGACGGCAAGCCGTCCATCGCCAAGCTCACCAAGACCCAGTACGACAAGGTCGCGGAGCTGTCCAAGGACCTGCCGCACGGCGACACCCCCGAGGAGCTGGAAGCGGCGATCGCCGCCTACCTGGCCGCCCAGAGGATCGAGCTCCCCGAGAACACCGTGCTCCAGCGGGAGATGGCCGAGAACTACTACACCCCGGCCGACCCGGTGGTCCTCATCGAGGGCGCCAACGTCGGCGACCCGCTGACCCGCGACACCCCGCTCCCGGTGCGCCTGGCCGCCGCCCTGGTCACCAAGCTGAAGATCGGCGGCACGGACACCACCGCGCCGACCGACCCGCCGGCCCCGAACCTGACCGGCTTCCCCGCGGCGATCCAGCCGCTGCTGAAGTCCCTGCTCGCGGAGTTCTCGCTGCTGGACAAAGCGGCCTGGACCCCGGACAGCGCCCCCGGCCCCACCTCGCTGCACAACGCGATCGCCTACCCCGGCTCCAACGTCCCGGTCGGCACCCTGGCCGAGTACACGGCGTTCTGGCAGCAGCCGTGGCTGCCGATGTACCTCCAGTGGGACGTGCGGTACGTCCCCACGCCGTTCCGCACCGGCACCACCGAGCACTGGACCTTCGACGGGGACATCTACGCCTGGAAGGGCACCGGCTCCGCTGCCACGGACGAGTCCTCCGCGCGGCGCCGCATCTTCCGCGGCCGCTCCTTCCTAGCCCCGACCGTGCGCTACGTCGCGGAGAAGCAGCTGGACCGCTACCTGGCCACGTATCCGGACGCCGAGACGCTGGGCGTCCGGCAGCTCCGCGAGGACCTGGCCGACCTGGACATGCTGTCGCAGACCCTGGACGGCTTCCACGCCTGGCTGCTGACCCAGGACGGCGGCGCGCGCCCGCAGCGCTCCCGGGTCGAGATCCCGGCCGAGTTGAAGCCACTGCTCGGTGACGCGCCGACGGTCCCCTCGCCCAGCGGGCACCTGGACGGCGAGGAGAACGACGACACCTTCCAGCCGGTCCGCGCCGGTCAGTTCTTCTTCATGGACCTGCGGATCGTGGACCGGTTCGGCCGGGTCGTGGACCTGACCAACCCCACGTACTACAACCGGTTCCCGCCGATCCGCGCCGCCAGCGTCCTGCCGGACGCGGGCAAGCCGCTGTACCCGGACCCGGTCGGCGTGCAGCGGTTCGTCCAGCTGCCGCCGCGGCTGCTCCAGCCGGCCCGGGTGCGGCTGTCCGGCGTGTCCGCCGCGGACGGCACGGCCGGTTTCGGCATCGCCACCGCCCGCACCGCCGGGACCCCCGCCTCCCCGGTCGGCGGCTGGCTGCTGGTGAACCACCTGGACCAGACCCTGATGGTCTACGCCCCGGACGGCTCGCCGCTGGGCGAGCTGAGGGTCCTGAACACGGACGACACCATCGCGTGGAACCCACTGCCGCACTCCCCGCACCCGGACCCGGCCTCGGACGGCTTCACCACCGCCTACCCGCGCCTGGCCGACTTCATCAAGGGCCTGCGCGAGCAGCCCACACCGCACGTGGCGTTCCGGGCCCTGCTGGACACCATCGACAGCGCCCTGGACACCATGGTCGACCCGGCGTCCCAGGACGACGCGGTCCCCTCCCGGCTGATCGGCCGCCCGGTGGCGCTGGTCGCCGCCGACCTGGCCATCGACCTCCAGGGCCTGCCGCTGACCGACCCGGGCTGGGCCACCGCCCCGGTGCCGCCCTCGGACGGCGTGGTCGCCGGCACCGCCTCGGTGGACACCGCCTCCGAGCAGGACTACCCGGGCGCGAACGGCTACCGCTGGCCGGTCCGCCTGGGCTCCTCCGACCGGGTCGCCGACGGCCTGATCGGCTACTTCGCCTCGGCGACCGGCCCGAACAACCCGGCGATCAACTACACCAAGCTGTACACCGAACAGCCCGCCGGCGCCCACGCCTACCTGGAGCCGATCGGCACCGGCGCGGGCCTGGCCCTGCCGGCCACCCTGCCCGGCGAAGCCGCCGTCACCCACCACCTCACGGTCCTGATGGACCCGCACAACGGCATCCACGCCACCACCGACATCCTCCCCATCGGCCGCCTGGCCCTGGACGCGGACTTCGTCCACGCCTCCCTGTCCCGGATCCGGGCCTCCTTCCGGCTGCACCCGCTGCTGGCCGTGGCCCGCCCCCCGGTGTCGGAGGAGGACGCGGCCGCCCGCCGCTCCAGCCCCGGTCTGTCCTCGGTGCGCGCGGAGGATTCGATCGTCATGCCGCACCCCGCGGCCTGGCACGGCGACTGGACCTGGGCCGAGCCGCGCGAGGCCGCCGGCGAGGTACCGGAGTGGCTGGAGTTCCCCATCGCCATGGCCGACACCTACGCGTACCCCGGCGAACCGGTCGCCGAGGCTCGGGCCGGCTACCTCCAGCTCAAGCCCCGCGACTGACGCCCCTACGAACCAGGACTCCGATATCCATGAGCACTTTGGTGCTGTCGGCGAGCTCGCTGCTGAGCTTCGCCATCGAACCGGACCCCGACCCCCTGACGGTGTCCACAGCCGCGCAGCCGGTGACCGGCCGTCTGGACATCACGGTCGGCCCCGGGAACTCCGGCCCCGCGTTCTGCAAGAGCGTCAAGGTTCGGATTCCCATCGGGGCCGGGGCCGCTCAGCTGACCGAGAACCGCACCGCGCTCACCTCGGCCGTCACCGGCGCGACCGGGTGGACCGCCCGCCCCGGCTACGCCGACGGAACCTGGCAGGTCTTCGAGTTCACCACCGACCGCCCCGTCAACGTCACCGATCGCGCCGCCACCCTCGTGATCTCCCAGATCGAGGTGAACAAGACCGCCGGCAGCGCCGATATCGAGATCATCGAGGAGACCTCGCCGACCAACGGGTCCTTCACCGCCAAGACCACCGCCGCCGACGTCCAGAAGTTCCCGGCCGAGTTCGCCTTCCGCAACTTCCGCCCGGCCAAGATCATGGTTGCCAACGGTGAGAGGGCCGTCCTGCGCTGGGACGGCAGCACCGGTGCCACGTACACCATGTACTGGGGCCGCAGCTCCCAGGACGTCACGAGCGTCCGGGAGTGGTCCACGCCCGAGCCGCTGACCGAGCCCACCGGCTTCATGCTCCAGGCCAGTGTCACCACCGGCGGCCAGACCCTCGTCCACACCCTGACCACCGTCGTCATGGTTGAACGCCCCGACCTGGACACCGGCAAGCTGGACGTGTGGGGGAGGGCCGACTTCCACGGGGACATCAGTCTGATGGAGATCGCGCCCGCCAGGCCTTTCCACGAGATCGCCCCCGGGGGTCCCGCGTACGAGTTCACCGCGGCGGCCTCGGGATTCATCACGGTCCACGGCCGGGCGATTCTGAGCCCGAGGTGGGAAGCCACTGCTTCAGTACGCAGTGGCGAAATCTTCGCCGAGGCATATATGCGCTACGACGGCACGACGAACAGACTTTCCGCGGGGGCCACGGCAACGTGCCCCATCGTGAAGGGCACGCGCGTCCGCCTGTCGTTCAGCCACGTCGCCGGGGTCACAGACGGTGCCGCCCGGTTCTGGTGGATCCCGCTCGGCAACGCGCAGTCGCCCGTCGCCTGAGCCGCCGGCTCCCGTGCCCGCCCCTATGACACACCGACCGAAGGAGACCGCCTTGTCCCAGACCGTCACCGCCGCCGACTCCCTGCTCGCCTTCGAGATCGAACCGGACCCCGACCCCCTGACCGTCTCCACCGCCAAAGACGTCGTCATCGGCCGCCTGAACATCACCGCCGGCGTCGCCTCCGCCGACTCGGTCTACTGCAAGAAGATCACCGTCCGCATCCCGATCGGCGCGGGCGCCGCCCACCTCACCGAGAACCGCGACGCACTCCGCTCCGGCGTGGACAGCTCCCCGGGCTGGTCGCCCAAGCCCGGCTTCGATGACGGCGCCTGGCGGGTCTTCGAGTTCACCCCCAACCGTTCGACGGCGCTCACCGGCCGCGTGGCGACCCTGGTCGTCTCCCAGATCGAGGTCAACACCGCCGCCGGCAACGCCGGCATCGAGATCATCGAGGAGACCTCGCCCACCGACGGCGACTACACCACCAAGACCACCCCCACCGACGTGGCCAAGTTCCCGGCCGAGTTCGTGTTCCGCAACTTCCGCCCGACCAAGGTCATGGTGGGCAACGGCGAGAGGGCCGTCCTGCGCTGGGAGGGCAGCAACGACGCCGCCTACACGATGTACTGGGGCCGCAACTCCTCCCAGGACGTCTCGAGCGTCCGCGAGTGGAGCACCCCCGAACCGCTGACCACCCCCACCGGCTTCATGCTCCAGGCCACCGTCACCACCGGCGGCCAGACCCTCGTCCACACCCTGACCACCGTCGTCATGGTCGAACGCCCCGACCTGGAGATCGGCCACCTCGACATCGCCGGGCGCACCGTCTTCCGCGGCCTCCTGGAAGGGCTGCTCCAGGACGAGGTGCTGCTCTTCGAGTCGACGAGGAGTGACGACGGCGAGGTGCGTGACCGGGAAGCCGAATTCCGGGCCCAGGGACCGGGGATCGTCGTCGTCAGGATGCAGATCCACGACCTCCCCGCAGGACAAGCCGCTGCAGCTTGGGTACGCACCGCGCGCCGCGAACTCCTGTTCGCCTCTGTCCAGCTGGCCAGCAACGGTCCCGCCTACGACACCGGATCCGCAACCCAGCCCTTCAAGATCGGCGAAACCATCTATTGCGGGACACAATGGCCGAACAAGGCCACGGGAGGCAGGTCCTACGGCAAAGCTCAGTGGATCTGGCACCCGCTGGGCCCGCAGGAACCTCCCGTCCGCCTCTGAAAGTCCCCCACCACTGAGCTGATCCCGTCCGCTGCCTCACGGCTGCCCTGCGAGATCGGACGTGACCCGAACCCCCGGCCGTCCCCACTGGGGCTTGGGTTCTAACGGTCGTCGCAACACCCCAGCTCAAGGTGTGCGATGGACTTCGAGATCCGCAGGGACCGGAATCCGCAGGGGCCCAGGAGGCCTCGCGCCGAGCGGAAGGAATACTTCCGGCTCGTGCAGCAGGGATACAGCAGCAATGAAGCGTCCCGGCTCGTGGGAGTCCACCTGCGGGCCGGCCGTGAGTGGCGCCACGGCCGGCTCGCAGGCCGCGCTTCGCGACCCCGATAATCATGATCAGCGAACGACCAGCCGAGGTCGAGGACCGGGCCGTGCCTGGCCACTGGGAGGGCGACTTGATCATCGGCAAGGACAACGCCTCCGCGATCGGCACCCTCGTCGAGCGCCACGCCCGGGGAATCAAGTGGCCGCCGCCGCGATTACGGCGTGTACTCGTGCCGCCGTCCGGCCGGAGGGATCGAAGCGGGCGCGGCACCGCAGGATCGGCCGATGGGGAATGGCACGGCCAGGGTTCCTCGGTCCCGCGGGAGCCGCGGCCGTACGGACCGGCAAGCCTCAGTCACCCGGCAGCACGGACGTGCCGTGGATCAGCGGCGCGGCGGATGCGGTGCTTGCGCCACGCAAAGCAACCAGAGCAGCGGCCAGCAGATCTAAGTGGCCGCCAGCGGGGACTCGCAAGGCTCTGGCGCGAGTTCCGTGAAAGCCGCCCGGGGATGGTGACGGTTGGCGATCATGACGGGTGCCTGTTGCTGATCTTCTGGCCGTCCTGTTCCCTCAGTTCGCGCTGGTGCACGTCGAGTTGGTCAGATCGGCGGGCCGGTCGGTCCGTGTTCATGCCCGGGGCCGGACACTCGGCGCGAGCTGCCCGGGCTGCGGGGCATGGTCCGAGCGGGTCCACAGCGGGTACGAGCGGCGGGTCACCGACACCGCGGTCTCCGGGCAGGAGCTGGTGCTGCACCTGCGGGTCCGCCGGTTCTTCTGCGACAGCTCGGGGTGCGGGAAGCGGACCTTCGCCGAGCAGATCACCGGCTTGACCTTCCGGTACGGACGGTGCACTGTGCCGCTGCGCAAGCTCCGCGAGGCTGTTGCCCTCGCTCTGGGCGGCCGGGCGGGCGCCCGGCTGACCGAGCACCTTGCGGTCGGAATCGGCCGTGACGCCCTGATACGCCTGGTCCGCGCGCTGCCGGACCCGACGACCGGCCCGGTTCGCGTGCTCGGCGTCGACGACTTCGCCCTGCGCAAGGGCCACCGCTACGGCACCGTCCTGATCGACATCGAGGGCCGCCGCCCGGTCGAGGTCCTGCCCGAGCGATCCGCCGACGCCCTGGCCCGCTGGCTCACCGAGCACCCCGGCGTCGAGGTCATCTGCCGGGACCGGGCCAGCTACTACGCCGATGGCGCCAACCGTGGTGCCGGCACCGCGACGCAGGTCGCGGACAGGTTTCACCTCTGACAAAACCTCGGTGATGCCACCGAGCGACTGGTCGCCCGCCTCCGCTCGCAGTGGCTCCCGCCCACGCCGGAGAAGAACAAGACAGTGCTGTCCGAGGGACGACTGGCCCAGCGCGCCCGCGAGCGTCACGCCGCCGTCCACGCCCTGATGGACAAGGGCATGGGGCACAGCCAGATCGTCGCCGAGCTGGGCCTGGACCCGAAGACGGCGCGCAAGTTCATGCGCGCCGCCACGGCGGACGAACTGATCGGAGTGGGGCCCACCGGCGGGCGACAGACCAGTCTGGACGGCCACGCGGCCTTCTTGACCGCCCGGTTCAACGAGGGCTGCCACAGCGCACTACGGCTCCACCGGGAACTCGCCGAACGCGGCCTGACCGTCAGCGAGCGCACCGTGCGCCGCTTCGTGCACCGACTGCGCGAGAACGCCAAGCCGACCACCAACCCGCCGGTCCCCAAGGTCCGCGAGGTGACCAAGCTGATCCTCACCCGCCCCGACAACCGCCCCGAGGCCGGCCGCGTCCTGCTGAAGGAACTCCTGCACCGCTGCCGAGAGTTGGACGACGCCAGCGAACTCATCGCGCGGTTCGCCTCGATCCTCGTCCACCGCCGGGGCCAGGAGGAACTCGAACAGTGGACCGCTGACGCCCAGGCCAGCGGGCTGTCAGAACTGCGTGGGTTCGCCACCGGCCTGCGCAAGGACTGGGACGCGGTCATGGCCGGCCTCACGCTCCGCTGGAACTCCGGCCCGGTCGAGGGGCACGTCAACCGCATCATTCTGTGGAATCTGATTTGTCAACATCATGCGTATTTGAGTAGTTCCATCGGCCACCTTCGTTGCTCGGCGGTGTCCGGGACGGCGAGCCCGC
>NZ_JBFBNR010000082.1:0-17728 GCF_040687675.1 Kitasatospora sp. NPDC056731 | reverse complement strand
CGCCCCTCGTCGTGCTCTCCCTCCTGGAGCGCAGGCTCCGCGTCTCGGTCTGTGACGACAGCCAGACCCTCCCGCCCGAGCCGTGCGCCCCCGCCAACGAGGGCTGCACCCCGGAGAAGGCCGCCGAGATCGTCGCCGCGGCGAAGTTCCCGGCCGAGATCGAGGACGTCCTCGACCCGGCGACGCGGGCTGGCCGCACCGGACGGACCGTAGCCGAGGCGCAGCACGAGCTGGACGTGCCCGGGTCCCTCGTGCGGGTCGCGCAGGCGCCAGCGGGTGTCGGGGATCTCGACGGCCTGGTGCAGGACGGAGGCACGCAGGCCGCGGACGGTGGCCAGCAGCCACACCCGTTCCATGGCCTGTCCGGTGCACAGCCATTCTGCCCGGCTGTCGAGGTGGGTGGTGAGGGTGGCCAGTTGCGGCAGCGCCTCGAAACGTTCGGCCGGGGTGCTGTGGTGCGGCGGGTGACCGTCGAAGCCGCGCATCGGGACGCGGGCGTCGCGGTCGTGCGAGCCGAGGGCGGCGAGCGGGATGCCGTCGTAGGAGGGCTCCAGCCGTAGCCAGCGGCGGGTCTCGGCCTCGCGGGTGACGTCAGCGGCGATCCGGGCCTCGGCCTCGGAGGTAAGGGCGAGCACGCGGCGCACCCCGTCCTCCTCCAGCACGGTGAGCGTGACGCCTTCGTCCCGGCCCGCCGAGATGAGCTCGGCGACCAGTGCCTCGGGGACGTCCCGGTTGGTGAACGGCTGCCGGCTGGAGTGGCGCCCGGCGATGGCCGGGTAGAGGTCGGCGCCGAAGGGCAGCGGTGTGCGGGCCGGCGCGGACAGGTCGAGCACGGCACACGGCTGCGCGCCTTCGCCGGCCGGCAGCAGCCGGACGGCGGCCTCGCGGCCGAGGTGGGCGGCGGCCACACGCAGGTTGAACAGGGCGGCGCCGATCGAGATGTGCAGCGCCCTGCCGGCCGGGTCGGCGGCCGGAACGGCCCGGCTCAGCTCGGCGCGGACCTCCAGGCCGAGCAGGTCGGGCGTGGGACGGAAGCGCCAGGGCTGGCTGTTGTGCAGCGAGGGCGCCAGGCCTCCGGCTTCGGCCAACAGGTGCAGATCCGCAGTGGTGAGGGCGGTTTCGGTGGTCATGGTTGATCACTCCCTGTTCTCGGCGGGGAGCTCCGGTGGTTCAAGCATCCGCCGATCCGGTGGTGCCGAGCGAGGGTCCTAAGGCCCTGGCCCCACGGCCGAGCGGCACCGGTGCCCGCCGACGCGTCCGGCTTCGCCGGGCAGGCCCGCGCCGCCCCCGCGGACACGGCCCGACGGAGGGCCGAACAGCCCTGCCGCCTCGCACTCGGCGACGGTCTGCGACCTGCTGCGCGACGTCGTCGAACGGCTCGTCGACCTGATGATCCCGGTCTCCCGCAGCGCCCTCCGGGAGACCTCCACCTGATCCCCGTCGACCCTGCCGACTCCCCGACCACGGAAGTACCGCAACTCGCATCCACCGACCGAACAGGTTCTTCGGGCCTCCTGCGAACCTCAGGAGGCCTGCTGCTGGAGCGGACCGGGCGACAGCAGGCGCGACACGAGGGTGCGGGTCCATTCGGCGGTCAGGGGCAGGTCGGTGAAGACGGCGCGGTAGTAGAGGGGCGCGAGTACGGCGTCCGCGGTGTGTTCGAGGGTCGGGGGCTGTTCGCCCCGGGCCCGTTCCCGCCCGAGGATGGCTTCGAGCCCTTGCTCGCGCTCTCCACGGCACGCCGCGGCACCTTGTTCTCCACCCGTGCCGATGGTGGCGCGCACCAGGGCGAGGGTGTCCGGGTCGCCGAGGTCCTTGGCGAGGTCGAACGCGTAGCGCTCCAGGTCCCCACGGAGGCTCCCGGTGTCCGGCACCACGATGTCCCCGGTGAAGCGGCTGGTCGCGACGTCGGCGAGCAGTTCGCCGACGGATCGCCACCGGCGGTAGACCGTGGTGGCGTGCACGCCCGCACGGGCGGCCACCACCGGGATCGTCAGCACGTCGGGGGAGCCTTCGGTCACCACTTCCTGGACGGCCCGGTGCACAGCCGCTCGGACTTTCGCGGAGCGGCCGCCGGGCCGGCTGCCGTTGCCGGACGGAGGGGTCGTCGTAGCGGTCATGCGGCCAGTATCGCATCGATCACTGCTTTTTAGGTTTTCCCCGGGCAAGCCTCTGACCCCCAGGAACGTAGCCGACATACCGCCTGACCTGCGAATGTCACTCTCGGTGCCTCGTGTCGCCGGCGGTCGCTTCTCGTCCTCATGCGTGCTGAATCCGTGCCCCGAGGGGGCTTCGCAAGCCCGGGGGCTGGGCGACGAAGCATGCATCGTCGCCCAGCCCCCAGCGAACTGAAGCGCCGAGCAAGGCTCGTGCAGCCACCCTGGCATTCGAGCTTCCGCAGCCAGCAGCCCACCCTGGCAAGGCCGGAGGCCGCTGCCCTTCAGTCACTCTTGGTAGCTGCCCGCCGCCTCGATCCACCGCGGCCGCAGGTCGCGGAATCAGATGGAGATGACTTTGCCCTTCGCGAAATTAGGATCGCCTTGCTGCCCGTAGATGCTGATCCTGTACTGCGAGCTCGACACGTGCTCCCCCATAGCGAACAGCATCAGCTTGCTGCCGTCCGCATAGAAGAACAGGGTGACACTCTGCTGCCCGTTACCCGAGCTGGCATGCAGAACCGGCTTCCCGCGGAACTGGTAGGACCCTGTGGGCTTTCCCTGCCCGTCGAATGCCTGATTGAGGGACTGCTTCAGGTTCGCCAACCTGTTGGGCATGCCTGCTTCATTGAGGACGTTCACCAGGTAGGACTCGGCTTGCGGCTGGCGCATGGGGGTGGTCTGAGTCCCGTCGGTTTTGATGACCACCATCTCGGAAACTGCTGCAAGTGATGCCATGATCTCCCCTTCGGCCCTTCGAACACGGTACTCCGGGATCGGCCCGAACCACCCTCAGATTACCCAGCGAGGCCGGGCCAAGTGAGGCTTTTCTGGCAATCAGTCACACCATTCGCAGAGCCGGGCTGGCCTCCCTGAGTTCGACAGCCGAAGAACGCGTGAACTCAGTGCTTCCGAGATCCACCAGGACTGGCCAGGTGTGAACCGACAGCAAGTCCTTGTCGGTACTCAGCCGCGTCCGCGGAAGTGGCGTATCGATGGCCAATCATGATCCGGCGTCAGGATATGAGGCGATTTCCGAGCCGAAGTAGCGACAGGCGGCTCTCAGCGCTCGGACGTTATGGGCGGCGACAGAACGTGCCAGACGCCTTCTCGCCTCTGTCCACTCCGACTAGATCGGACCACCTGATCCGAAGGGGACGAAGAAGAACGTGGTGCTGGGGTAGGGCCCACTTCCACCCATAGGTACGGTTTTCGCAACGACGGCAGCATCCCGAGGGACCGGGAAGCAGAAATTGCTGCTCCTTGCGATATTCAGCGTGCAGCTCCCACTCGAACGCTGAATAGTGAACTCCAGCGCGTGGCCTCCATCGGCATTTCCGAAGATCATTCCATCCGTGCTGAACCTGAAGGTCTTCGCCTCTTTCATCGTGACAGTGAGTCGATGAATCAGGTCTCCGCCCATGATATTTGCAGCACCCTTGATGCTGAGTCCGTCGTGGGCGGTGGTGTTGCCGTGGATGTCGAGGTGACCCTTGCTTAGGTCGGTGCCAATAGTGATCCCTTTCGCCTGCAGCTCGTCGCGAGCGTAGGTCTTCCCCTCAATCTCAAGTCCGTCGTGGGCGGTGGTGTTCCCGTGGATGTCGAGGTGGCCCTTGCCCAATTTGGTGCCAATAGTGATCCCATTCGCCCACAGCTCGCCGATAGCGTGGGTCTTCCCCTCAACCACAAGGGGGCCGAAGGAGTACAGGGTTCCGCGCACTTCCAGGCCGTCATGGGCGCGGGCTTTGCCATAGACGTTGAGGTGCCCGGTGTCGAGGTCTGGCTTGGCGACGGTGACGGCGGTGGTGAGGGTGTGGACGAAGCTGGCGTCCTCGGCCGAGGTGGCTTGGAGCATGAACCCCGTGGTGTTGTGCAGTGCGGGCGAGGTCCACTTGGGTTCGGAGTTGACGTTCGGGTCGGACTTGTCGTCCCAGTACATGACGCAGGTACCGTTCTGGATCTCCCAGGTGAGGGTGACCTTCTCGCCGTTTTCGACCATGATCTTGCTGGGGCGCAGGTTGCGGAACAGGAAGCCGGGCGGGGCCTTGTCGACGGTGATCCGCACCGGTTCCTTCGGGGTGAAGTTGCCGTTGGTCGGCGAGGTCTCCTCGATGACCTCGATCACGGGCTTGCCGACCACCTTGTTGATCGGGATCTGGGAGATGGTGAGAGTGAGCGCCCAGGTCCCGTCGAAGTGCCCGACGCCCCGGGTCGGGATGAAGGTGAAGACCCGCTTGTTGCCCTCCGCCGCGGCGGAGACGGACCAACCACCCCCTTGGTCGTTACCGGTGCCGCCGGTGACGGACTGCTTGATGTCGTCGGTGTTCACCGTCGTCAGTTCCACGGCGCCCGCGCCGATCGGGATCTTGACGATGATCTTCCGGCAGTACGCGGGCGTGGTCATGTTCCGGCCGACCGTGATGTCGAGCCGGCCGATCACGGGGTCCTTGTCGGTGCTCGCGTTCAACGGATCCGTCGGGCTTGTCGCGAGGGAGTAGCTGAGCAACGCATCGGCGGAGGTGGCGTGGATGGCCATGCTGTCGTCCTTGTCCGGGAGTCGGGCGCCTGGGGCGGGGGGCGGAGTTGGTGCAGTGGGGCGGCGGAAGTACCCGCAGGACTCAGTGCGGGATGGTTCCCAGGAACTCCAGCTCACCGTCACCGAAGGAGCACCAGTGCAGAGTGGCCTCGATATCACGCCAATAGTGGCGGGTATACATGCACTCTCCTTGGTGCAAAGGCACGGAGAGGGTCTTCTCCTCGTCCCCGGTGCCGACCTCTGCGCTGAACGTGGCGATCCGGTCGTGATAGTCGCTGCCGTCCGCTCGGATCCATAGCTCGATGTTCCTGGCGCTGGAGCCGGTTCGCTTGAAGGTCACGGTCACGATGCCGTCGGTGGTCGCCCGCCAGTCACTGCTGTCCTCCATCGCGACCGGAGGGTGGCGACGCAGGATCCTGGCCTTCCCGTAGACGGTGAGGTCTCCGATTTCGATATCCGGCTTGTCCACGGTGACGGCGGTGGTGAGGGTGTGGATGAAGCTGGCGTCCTCGGCCGAGACGGCCTGCAGCATGAAGGCGGTGGTGTTGTGCAGCGCGGGCGAGGTCCACTTGGGTTCCTTGCTGACGTCCGCGCCGGGCTGGTCGTCCCAGTACATGGTGCAGCGGGCGTTCTGGACTTCCCAGGTGAGGGTGACGGGGCAGCCGTTGTCCACCACGATCTTGCTGGGGCGCAGGTTGCGGAACAGGAAACCGGGCGGGGCCTTGTCCACGACGATCGTGGTGGTCTTCTGGGTGAAGTCACCGTTGGTGGGCGAGCTTTCCTCGATGATCTCGATGACGGGCTTGCCGACCGCCTTGTTGATCGGGATCTGCGAGATGACCAGGGTGACCGCCCACTGCCCGGTGAACTGCGGCGCCCGGCCCGGGGCGAAGGTGAAGACCCGGTGGTTGCCCTCGGCGACGGCGGTCGCGGTCCAACCGCCGCCCTGCTCCGGCGTGGTGCCTCCGACGACCGACTGCTTGATGTCGTCGGTATTGACGGCAGTCAACTCCGCGGCGCCCATGCCGACCGGGATCTTCACGGTGATCTTCCGGCAGTACGCGGCCGTCGTCATGTCGCGGCCGACCGTGATGTTCAGCCGCCCGATGACGGGGTCCTTGTCGGTACTCGCGTTCAGCGGATCGGTCGGACTCGTCGCGAGGGCGTAGCTGAGCAGTCCGTCGGTGGAACTGGTGTAGATGGTCACGCGGTCCTCTTTATCCGGGAGGGTCAGGCGCCTGGGGCGGGACGGAGCTGGAGGTAGCCGGCCCGCGCGGTGGGGATCGGGTCGTCGGGGTGGGCGGCGCTGTCGGCCTGGAGGATGGGCAGCTCACCCCAGTTGGGCACCGGGCTGGCGGTCGCGTAGGGCTCGGCCCAGGTCCAGTCGCCGTGCCAGGCAGCGGGACGGGGCATCACCAGGCCGCTGCCGGGCGCGTCGGTGCTGACCACGAAGGAGCGGACGGCCACCGGGGCGGCCAGGGCACCGGTGAACCGTAGCCGCAGGTAGCGGGTGGAGAGCGTGGTGTCGTGGTGGACTTCGGCGCCGGCAGGGTAGTCGGCGAGCGCGGTCCAGGCTTCGGCGTCGGCGGAGTGTTCCAGGACGCCGGCCGGCGTGGTATGCCCGCCGGTGAGGTCGCCGGGGTAGAGGTCGACGCGGTCCACGTGCCGCTGTTCGCCGAGGTCCACCATCACCCAACTACCGGCGCCGGCTTGCTCAGCGCTGAGCCAGTAGCTGCTGAGGTTGCCGTCCAGCAGGTTGGCCAACGGGTAGCCCTCGGCGGCGCCGAGCGGCGAGCCGGCCTCCTGCTCGCCGGCCCGGGCGGGGGCCAGCAGCGGGTCGAGGCGGAAGGAGGCGCGGATGCGGGCGAGCGCCTGGTGGACGAGGTCGGCGTCCAGGCCGAGGGCCGCGACGGGCAGGATGCCGGTGGTCGCGTGCACGGGGGTGTGTGGGTCGGCGAGCAGGGTGAGCCGATGGGTGATCAGCTCGGTACCAGGGCGGGCGGGCAGAGCAAGATCGTGGCCGTGTCCGATGGGCTGGACGTAGTCGCTGCTGCCGGGGGCGGGGGCGAGCGCGTTGAGGCGGGTGTAGTCGGTGGCGCCACCGGGGCCGGTGGTGCTGGCGTAGTAGCCGATCAGGCCGTCGGTGAGGCGCTCGGGGTCGCCGAGCTTGATCGGCCACTGGTAGCTGGGGTAGTAGTCCTCGGGCGGCGGTTGGAGGGCGTCCCAGCCGGAGCTGGTCAGCGGCGGGCCCTGGAGTTCGATGCCGAGTGCGGCGCGGATGAGGGCGACGGGCCGCCCGGCGAGGCGGGCCGGGGTGCGGTCCTCCTGGGCGCTGGGGTCGGTGATGGTGTCCAGGGTGGTGTCGATGGTGGCCATCAGGCGCCGGAAGGCAGCGGGTGACTGGCGGTCGGTCAGTTCGAGGATCAGGCCGGCCAGATCCGGGAAGACGTCGGCGAAGTCGGCCGGCCCGGGGTAGGGAGCGTGCGGAAGAGGGCTGAAGGCGGTGCGGCTGCCGTCGCCGACCACCCGCAGCTCTCCCAGCGGTGCGCCGTCGGGCGCGTAGACCAGCAAGGTCTCGTCGAGGTAGTTGAGGAGCAGCCAGCCCGCCACCGGGGTCTCGCCGACGGCGGCCGGGTCAGGGGAAAGAGCGGTGTAGCGGGCGTTGTCGCGCGAGCGGAGCGCGTCGAAGCGCATCCGGGTGTCCTGGAGCAGGCGGGGCGGGAGTTGGAAGAACCGGTCGGGTGCGGCGACGCCCTCGAAGAGGGGCTTGTCGGGTTTCACGCTGTCGGCGTGGGCGGTGGGGAGCTTCAGGTAGTTCTGCTGCTGGAGGTTGGTGGCGTCGCAGGAGCGGCCGAAGCGGTCGATGATCCGCAGGTCCCGGAAGTAGAACTGGCCGGCCCGCACGGGCTGGAACCGGACCGGGGCCCCCGGGTCGGGGTCGAAGATGCCAGGCGCGGCGACGGACTGCGGGTCGCCGAACCGCCACCCGTTCTCCGGCGACGGCAACATCCGCGCGGCGCCGTCCTGTTGCAGCAACCAGTCGTTGAAGCCGTCCAGGGTCTGTGAGAGCAGGTCGAGCTGCTCGTAGTCCTCGCGCAGGGCGCGCAGGCCGACGGTCTCCGACTCCGGGTAGCTGTCGAGGTAGCGCTCGATCTGGCGGCGCAGCACGTAGGAGACGGTGGGGGCGAGGTAGCAGCGGTCGGCGAAGGTCAGCCAGCGCATCTGGTCGTCGCCGGTGGAGTCCTCGCCGCTGCGCTGGGCGCCGGTGCCGTCCCAGTGGTAGTCGGTGCCTTTGTCGGTGGTCTTGAAGGTCCAGTTGTCGCGGTTGTCGCTGTGGTAGGGGATGGGGCAGTAGTGCAGTTCCCACTGGAGGTACATCGGGGCCCAGGGCTGCTGCCAGAGCGCGGTGTACTCGGCGAGGGTGCCGCGCAGCTTGCCCGCGGGGTCCTTGAGGGCGACGTCCAGGGCATTGCTGGTGCCCGAGGTCGTACGGTACGCCTGGTCGAGGAGGTCGCACTCGGCGAGCAGCGCGGCACAGGCGGCCGGCAGGTTGGCGAGGTTGGGCACCAGCGGGGCGGTGGGTACCGGGACGGTGGCGTCGTTGATGTCGATCGAGGTCAGCAGTCCGCTGGGGATGCGGCAGGGCAGCGGGTCGTCCTCGTCACGGCTGAGCGGTTCGCCGGCGCCGGTGCCTTCGATGACGACCACGGGGTCGGCGGGGCGGTAGAACGGCTCGCGGGCGATGCGCTTGAGTTCCAGCGTCTCGGGCAGGTGGCGCCTACGGGCCTCGGCGTCGATGGCGGCCTGCTGCGCCTCGGGGGTGAGGCCGTGCGGCAGCGCGGCCAGCAGAGTGGCGGTCTGCGTGAGGAGGGTCTGGGCCTGAGCGGCGAGACTGCCACCGGCGGCGGGGCTGAGCTGGGTGTCCGCGGCGGCATCGAAACCGTCCGGGTGCTCGCCGGGCTGGTTGCGCAGCCACCACAGCGTCCACAGGCGTTGCTGGGCGTCGCGCAGCAGGGGCGCGAGGGCGTCGTACCGGGCCTGGGCCTCGTTGAGTTCGTCCAGCCAGGCGGGCACCGGCGGGAGTTCGACGGGTTCGTCACTGGGGCGGGGGACGATCTGCCAGGCGTGGCCGCCGTCGCTGCCGGAGTACCAGGCGCGGCGGGTGGCCTCGTCCAGGTCGGTTTCGCCCTCGACGGTGCCGTAGGTGTCGATGGTGCCCTCGAACAGTGCGCGGACGAGGTCGCCGGTGCGCGGCGAGCGGGTCTGCCGGGTCACGAGCGCGGCTGCGGCGTCGGCGGTGCTGTGGCCGATGGCGACGGTCTGGTGCAGGGGCCGCGGGCGGGCGTCCGGATCGGGGTAGAAGTTGAGCTGCCGCCAGGGGATGCCAAGGCTGTGCCCGGCGTACAGGGTGCGCTGCGGGTCGGGCGCGTCGGCGGGGGCGGACCAGCCCAGGGCGGCGAGGATCTCGCGCACGCCGGTGACGCCCTCGGGCAGCAGTCCGGGGATCTCGGCTGCCTTGGTGAGGATGTCCGAGGCGGGGTCGGAGTACCAGCCGATCACCTGGTAGCTGAGTTCGGTGTCCGGCGGGTAGAGGTTGACCTCGTCGGGGTCGTCCTCGTGCTTGATGTCCTGCAGGGTGTCGTGGAAGAGGAAGACGTCCTTGTGGTAGATCGCGAAGGCGGCGAAGGCCGGCAGGCCGGGTCCGACGGCGGTCAGGAAGAGTTCGCGGGGCGCATTCTCGGGTTCGGTCCATGGCCCGTCGGCGAGCTTGTGGTGGCGGCCGATCCAGTCGGTGTGCGGCTCGATCTTGCCGCCGCCGGGGCTGCGGGTGGTGGCGAAGCGGCTGGTGCCGTAGCCGAGGCCGGCCTGGTAGTCGCTGTCCTCCAGGTAGTCGGAGTGGACGACCCAGCCGGTGGCCTTGCGCACGCCCAGCGGGGAACGGTGGTAGCGCACGACGAGCCAGCGGTTGGGCACCAGCGGGAAGGTGGTCTCACCAGTGGCGGGGTCGTAGTGGCCACGGGTGAGCGCCTCCGGCAGCTCCCACTGCACGTGCAGGCCGTCGTCGTCCGGGCCGATCCCCTGGTCGCTCTGCCCGGGTCCGGGTTCGGCCGGGGCGTTGTCCTCGACCATCCCGCCGAGGTTCGGGTACCAGCGGGTGAACAGGTCGCCGGCCCTGACCTTGTCGTTGACTTGGAGGGTGCGCACGCGTACCGGCACGATCAGGTCACTCATCTGTGGGCTCCTCACGGCCGGGACAGCAGCAGTTGTTCGAGCGGGGCGTTGACCAGTTGAACCGCGAACTCGCTCGGGCGCAGCGTCTGCTTGCCCAGGGCCCGGGCGAGCTCGGGCACCAAGGCTCCGCTGCCGAGCAGGTTCAGCACGTCCGCACTCCCCGGGCGCAGGAAGCGGCTGAAGACCGTCCCGGTGTCGGGGAAGTCGCGGCCCAGCGAGGCGCCGAGCGCGGGGGTGGTGTTCGGGGTGAGCTGGCGTAGGCCGAGCAGGCCGCCCTCGTCGATGCCGAAGTGGATGCCCTGCCCGGGTTCGCGGATCGTCAGGGCGTCCGGGATCTCGTCGAAGAGGACGAGCAGGGTGTCGGGGGCGAGGTGGGCGCGGCGCAGTTCGGCCAGCTCGGCCCCGGCGCGGCGGGCGGTGAGGATGATGTCGGGCCAGGCGGGGACGAGTTGGGAGCGCAGCAGGAGTCCTGCCTTCGGCCGGGCACCGAGGCTCTGGGCGGTGGTGGCCGCGCGCAGGGTGCCGTCGAGGCGCTGGTCCATCGAGGTGTGGATGCCGACGCCGGCGGCGCCGTCGATGAGCGCGTCGATCCAGTTCTGGTCGATGGCGAAGACGCGCAGGGACTCGTCGGGGAGCATGTCGGGGTGCGGGACGAGGTAGTGGAAGGGCACGCCGCGCAGCAGCCTCAGGCGGTCCAGCCAGCTGGGCATGGAGGCGGTGCGCGCGTCGGCGGTGGCGCGCAGCGCGCTCTGGGCGGCTGTGGTGGACAGGGTGGCGCGGGCTTCGGCGTGGGTGAGTGCGATGCGTGGTGCGCGGCGCGGGACGTCGAGTGGGTCGACGTTGGGCGCGGCGAGTGCCTCGGCGAGCGGGGTTTCGGCGAGGGTGCGCAGCCAGTCCAGGCCGCGCTGCGGCACCGGGTCGCCGGCCTCGGCGGCGCGGGCGGAGCGGGCCGGGTCGGCGGCCAGCTTCATCATGGCGGCGGCCTGGTTGGCGAGTTCGCGCCGGGCGCGGGTGACGTCGGCGGCGTAGTCGGGGTCGGCCAGGCCGATCGCGCGGCCCAGGGTCCACGCGGAGGCGTAGCTGACGTCGAAGAGGCCGTGTTCCTCCTCGTAGATGAGCAGGTGGTCGGCGGTGGTGTGGTCGCCGGGGGTGGGCGGCAGTTCCCGGGCGGTCACGGGGGTGCAGGGGCCGCGGTACCAGGCGTAGCCGAGTTCGCCGGACAGTACGCGGTGCGGGACGGGCGCGTAGCCGAGCTTCAGCCGCTCGGTGACGTAGGTGTCCTCGGGGTCGGAGCCGGCGGCGGTCCGGGGTTCCAGGCGCAGGGTGAGTCGCTCGGGGTCGGTGCTGTTGCCGGGGGCGACCAGGTTCCTGAGCAGGCCGGCGGCGTCGAAGCGCGCGTTCTCGTCGCTGGTGAACGACCAGGTCCACAGGGTGCACAGGCGCAGGTGGGTCTTGTCGCCGGGGATGGTGCCGGCCAGCGGCTTGTCGTGGCCCTCCAGCGAGACCAGGTGGACGGTGTGGGCGCCGCCGGTGCGCGGGAAGCGGTTGGCGGTCAGCACCGCGTAGTCGCCCTCGGTGAGGACTTCGCCCTCGAATCGGCGCTTGGCCTGTTCGACCCGGCGGACGTGGGCGAGGTAGGACAGCTCGTCCTCGGTGGGGATCAGCCGCCGGAACAGGGGGACGGGGACGTCGATGGTGCGGCAGGTGCTCGCCTCCGTCTCAGCGGGCAGGCCGCTGATCGCCGGCCCCAGGACGCCGGATTCGGCGGGGCGGCAGAGCTGGGCGACCGTGCGCGAGGCCGCGAGCCCCATGGCGTCGGGGTCCTCGGGTAGTTCGCCCTCGCGGAAGACCATCAGGGCCAGCCACGGCGCGCGGGCCTCCACCCGGGACCACTTCGGTTCGCGCTCCCACGGCAGGATCGAGCGGTTGAGGGTGATGTGCGGCAGCACCAGGGCGTAGTCACCGGACGCGCCTGGGGCGGGGAAGACGGCGTGCACGGAGGAGGGGTCCAGCACGAACTGGACCGCCCGGACCTCGAACTCCTCACTGGTGGTGGGGAGTTTGTCGGGCGCGTCGATGTCGCCGTGGGCGTCCTTGAGGACGTGGCGGACATCCGCGCGGTAGGTGCCGGCGGTGATGGCGGGCAGCAGGTGGTCATAGAAGGTGATGTCCAGCTCGGGCAGGCTCGGCACGAGGGTCCCCTCAGACGGTGGCCAACGGTGGTGGGTGGTCAGTTGGCCGCGGTGAGCAGTGGCGACGAGACCAGGGTGTCGGCGGCGATCCCGGCGTACTTCGCACGGGAGCCGTTGGCGCCGGGTGCCACCCCCAGGCGGGCCATCGCGGCGTAGGCGGCGTCGCGCCTGGGCTGTTTGACGGCGATCGTGCGCGCGATCGTGTCGATGCTGCCCGCCCCGGAGACCGGTACGGGTCCGGCGGTCTGGCCGGGCCTGCCGGTCAGCTTGCTGTCCGGGTTGACCTTCTCGGCGCCCAGGGCCTGGGAGGTGATCGGACCGGTCGCGGCGGCAGGGTCGAGCTTGGGTCCCGGGATCTCGAAGCGCAGACCACTGAGCCGCCTGGGCAGCAACGTGTCCTCGTCCAGCGCGTCGCCGGGCTTGTTCAGCGGCGCACCCCACAGGGCGCGGGCGGCGTCCTTGCGCAGCACGGTGATGGTCCAGTTCACCGGGTCGAACGGCTTGTCCCCGTTGTTGCGCCAGAGGGTGACGCGGTGTTCGGAGGTCACCGCGGTCTTGCGCATCGGCCGGATCGCGATGGCCGGGTCCGCCGATCCCACGAGATCGTCGTTGAGGTAGACGTGGGTGGCCGGCAGGGCGGACTCGGTGGTGAAGACGAACCCGTCGCGGGAGACCAGCAGGGGTGCCTCGATGGCGCGGCGGGCGGCGAGTTCGCCCGCGTCCACGTCCGCCAGCAGGCCCTTCTCCGGTGTGATGGCCAGCGGCGCGGGCAACTGCGCGCGGACCTCCGACCATTCGGCGGCGGGCAGCGGCCCGCGCTTGGAGCCGATGTCGAAGCTGAAGGAGATGAACCAGACCTTGACGGTGACCCGGCCGCCGAACGGAGGCGTCCACAGCGCCAGGTTGATGCCGACCGAGATCGAGACCCGGACCTTGACGAACCACACCTTGATGGTGAACGCGACGCCGATGCTGATCCCCAGCGCCATGTCCAGGTAGAACGGCTTCCACTGGATCAGCACGTCCAGGTACGCGGTGAACCACGCGGACAGCAGACCGGAGGTGTAGGTCGCGGCGAGCCGGCCGCCGATCATGAACGCGCCCGGGGTGAGCGCGGTGTAGCCCTCCGCCTTGACCATGATCTTGCTGTCCGGCGACCAGGTGAAGCCCAGCCGGGCCGGCCTCGGGTAGTGCGCGGGCACCTTGAACCGCGGGTGGTAGCCGCCCACGCTGAGCACGAAGTCCCCGGCGTGAGTACCGGCGGTCCACACGTACACCGCGATCCCGCCGGTCAGCCGGCAGGCCGGGTCGAAGATGAACGAGCCCGCCCCGACCGCCACGTCCAGCGACAGCAGGCCCTGGGACTGCTGGTAGGCGAGCTTGAGGTCCAGATCCAGGCGGGCGTGGACCTTCTTGCCCGGGGCCGCGTTGCGGGGGAAGGTGATGGAGGTACGGCCCAGCAGCATGACGTTCAGCTCGCGGCCGAACTCCACCAGCGCCAGCGCCTTGGTGTCGATGAACTTGAACGTGGTGAACTGGACGCCGATCGCGCCCCAGTACTGGCCGTCCGCCGGTCGCACCCAGTCGGTCAGATCCTTCAGGATCTCCTGCGGGGTGGCCTCCGGGCGCCCGTCCAGGCGGGCGATCAGCGGGAAGACGGGCAGTTCCTCGATCTTCGGCACCCGCACCGAACTGTTGACGCCGAAGCCGCCCGACAGGCCGGTCACGGTGAACGCCGGCGGCCCGAACAGTGCGACGCCGCCCTTGGCCGCCGCCTCGCCGAACAGGAACACCGACGCCCAGCCGCCCGTGCTACGGGCGTAGCTGCCGGCCGCCTGCATCGCGAAGAACCCGGCCTCCACCGCCACCAGGCCCGCGATGTACACCTCGTACGCGTCGTCGTTGCGCACCTCCAGCACGCCGGTGACCTTCAGCGGCGGCACCGCGATCCGCACCCCTGCGCCGGCCAGCACCGGTGTGACGGTGAAGTCCTGGTCCACCGCCAGGCCCAGGCCGATCATGTCCAGCGCCACCGGCCCGAGCGTCAGAGTGGCGTCGAAGGCGACGAACAGCCGACCCTTCGCATAGCCCAGGCTCACCCGGCGGATCCGCACCGGCCCGAAGACCTGATCCAGCTCCTGGGCTGAATCGCTGCGCTGCTGCCCCGCAACGGCGGCACGTTCACGCCCCAGCACGACCGCGCCCTCGGACGTGTCCAGCGGCACCAAATCACCGCTCCCACCCTGCGACAGGGCAGCGGCCCCGGTGCTGTTCGGCCGCCAGACCAGTGGCGCCAGCGCCTGGCCACCCATCGTCAGCAGCCCCCAGATGAGCAGGCCGCGTTGCAGCGCTTCGTCCATCAGCACGGGCAGCAGCCCCTGTGCGGCCCCGGGCAGGCCCGCGACCGCGGCGTTCAGCGCCCGGACCTGGGAGAGGGGCCAGGCGCGATCCGCGTAGCAGAACTGCACTCCTGTCACGACCACATCGCGATCCGCCGGGATGCTCTCCCCCACCAGCGGCAGATCGGATGCCCGGGCCCCCACCACCCCTCGGACCGCCACCAGCCGAGCGACCGCCGGCCCGGTGCCCTCGGGCACCGACGCCACCACCACCCCCACCCGGCCGACGACCGCCGACACCACCAGCGACCCCGCCACGGCGGTCCCCACGGGAAGACGGTAGGCGAACGACGCCGAGCCGAGCGATGGAACGAAAGGATCCAGGTCCGCAGGGACATCGATTCCGACGGCCGCGGCCAGGTGAGCCAGCGTCAGAGCTTGGCCGTCGCTCTCCAGGGAAGCGCTCAGTTCCCAGGCCCCTGAGCTTGTCTTGGCGATTGCGCCACTGAACCACAGCCGGGTCTCTGCGCCTTCGACGGCGGCGGTGAAGCCTGCGTCCGCGGACAGCGAGAACGTCGAGGCCCCGCCGGCGGCCGGGGTCGAATGCCGGAAGCAGACGAGCAGGTCCATCACCGTGTCACCGAGGCGGACCTCGGTGGCTGCGGTGAACTCCCATTCCTCCGGGCCTCCAGGGCTCGTCAGCACCTCGATCGTCAGGTGCTGCAGGTCGAAACTCCGCAAGCCCTCCGGGATTTCACCGGCCACTCCCCAGTTCTCGCCGAGCCAATCGAGGAGGTCGGCCATCCGAACGTTTTCCGCAGTCGCCCCGCGAAACAGGTAGCCGCTCTCATCGGACCAGGTGTCCAGATCCAGCCGGGTGCCGCCGATGATGACGAAGTCAACCCCCTGTGGCATTCCCAGTGCCGGTGCGCAGGTCAGCGGCTCCGCCGCCGTGCCGGACAGGGATCCGACGGGCCGGATGCGGTACTTGGCGCCGTCCGGCTCCCAGTCGGCGCCTTTCAGCGGCCATACCCGGTTCGGGGTGAATGCCTCGATGAGGCCCTTGAAACCCTGCACGCCATCTTTTTCCATCCCCCCGCCTTTTGGCTTCTTGCTGAACCGGTCCAGGCTGGCGAAGGCCGCAGTCCGCTTGGTGAGCGTCTCCTGGCCGATGATCCGTGCGCTGCCGCTTTCGACTTTCGGGCCCGGATCGTCGGTTCGGTTCTGATTGTCCGGACCGACGAACAGGTTTCCCGGAAGCCAGGTGAGGATGTTGTGGATGTCATCCAGACCATCCAGGGTGATGCCGTCAGGGTCATAGCTGGAGTCGGGGTCTTTGAACGTCTCCACGAACTCCTTGATGCGAGGGAAATTGAGCTTCTCCTGGTCCGTGTAGTCCAGGGTCTCAAATTTCCGGACCACCGTGTCGGCGAACTCCTCCAGCCCAGCCCTGAGACTGGACCCCTTGACGTTGTACGCGTTTTCGATGGCCGCGTTCCATGATTTGATGAGCGTTTCGAAAGGGATCACGTGATGGCGTGCCAGCTTGATCCCCCCGACCGGCTGCACCTGGTCGAGGTCGCCCGGTTTGCGGTTGACCAGCTCATCCGCGAAGGGATAGCCACCGCGTCCTTTGAGCAACAGCTTCATACGCTCGGCCACTGTCCAGCCTCCTCGGCTTGTGCGGCTACTCCGGTCTTGTGTGACCTGGGAAGGATCGGCTCACCGGCCTCCTCGCGGGTCCAGCGACGCGCTGTCGCCAGCCCGGCGATCCGGCAGCCGACGTCGGCCTCCGACGGCCTCCGACGGCCGTGGTCAGCCGAGCCGAAGAGACGGCTCGCCGTACACCGGCCCCGCGCAGGTCCTCAACAGCTCATACAGCTCAGGGAGTTCGATCGGATGCAGGCGCAGGACAAGGTCCTCCCCCGATGCCGGAAGCCGGTGAGAGATCCGCAACGAACATCGACATGAGAAATCCCCTCGTCCCGACACGAGTGACGCCACTTCGAAGCACCCGACCCTCGACGGAACAGGCCAGGACTCACCACGCCAGGCAACGAGCGGCAGACATCGACCATCGTCATACACCTGCCCACCTGACAGGGGCACGATCTTGTCACGCCCCGTGATCAAGTCGTTCCTTAAAGCGGTATCCGGCCACCGATATGGCCGAATTCACCACCTTCTCATCCAGAACGTCGATCTCGGCCAGCCCGACCCGAAGCGCCGACCGTACGGACCACTCGGACCGCCTCAAGGGACCTACCGGCCCGCCACCCCAGGCCGTTCGCCGTCCTCGCGGAAACCCTGAGAGTTCGCGCCTGATCCACCCTGCCACCCACCGGCCGCACCGACGAGTTACCGCCGGGCCCAACCCCACCAGGGGCACTGACACCTCAGAGCTCGCCCTCATCACCCCGGTCGACGTCGTGCAGCGTCTCGCCGAACCGCTCCAGCGCCTCCTCCGGCCCGCAGCCGAAGGCGCGGCCGATGTACTCCCAGGTCATCAGATTGCTGCGGGCCTTGCGGCCGGCCAGCAGCGCGGTCGACCCGGCGGCGCGCTCGAACCGGGCGGCCGCACGGGCAGCGGCGTACGGCCTGCTCTCCGTCAGATCGCAGATCCGGTCCACCAGCGCCGCGACCAGCTCCTCGACCTCGCGCGGCACCACACCCTCGGCCAGGTCGACGTGCCACTCCCAGTCCGCGAACGGCCCGGTGGCCTCGCCCACCGCCTCGGTCACCTGGTCGTCACCGAAGTCCAACAGATGCACCCGCTCACCCCGCCAACCGCAGCCGCAACCACCACGCACCGCAACGGCCCGAGGACCATCCGCTCCGTTGTAGAGCCACCAGGTGGTACGCCCGTCCGGCAACGGCGCCGGCTCGCTGCCGTCCGCCAACACCGCCACCAGGAAACCCTGGTGGCGCCCGCTCTCGTCAACCCATGGCATGCCGTGTCCCTCGCGTCCCTGGAGTACAGCACCAGGGTTCGCGGCCTGTGACGCAGTGTCAAGACTTCGCGACAACCGGTGCGACCCGCAGCTCAAGGCGGCGCGCACCAGCCGCCGCACGCCGGATCAGGGGTGCTCAGGCAGTTCGGTGAGCCGCTCGACCTGGGTGACCGTCCTGTTCACCGAGTCGACCGCGCACCTCGACCAGTCCAGCTTGCCGCGCGCCTAGGGGCTCTCTTTCGGATCACGTCGGATCAGCGCGCGGCGTCGGAGTGCGTGCATCGCAAGGCGGAGGAGGGAGTCCATGCGGAGTATCGGCGAC
>NZ_JBFBNR010000081.1:0-17917 GCF_040687675.1 Kitasatospora sp. NPDC056731 | reverse complement strand
CGACTTGTCGGGGTCGACCGGTTCGTCGCACACCCAGCATCGCCAGCCGTCGCGCTTGGCCACATCATCGAGGAGACTCACCCGGACAAACTAGCCTGCCCGGCCGCCACCCCGCGCACCAGGGCCTCGGCAACCAGGTGACCGTGCCCCGGAGGCCTACCTGTCCGATGCGTTCCAGGAGCTCCGGTCGCTGAACGCTTCCGCGAACTTGTCGTTTCCGGGTCTATCGGGCAGTAGTGACGTCGTTTGTCTTCGGGTCTGGGCGGCGCCAACGTGGTCGTCAGATTGATCGCGGCCGGGCAGTGGGAGAAGGGCGATGGTCCTCGGCCGGCCCCGCTCGGACCGGGTGATGCGCCGCCCGGCCATCGCCGTACGGACCCGTCCCCGCCCGCCGTTCGGGCATTCCTTGGGAGCTGCCAACAGTGCGGTCCGGGGGCGGCTGCAGCGCCTGGCGAGTACCTGACATTCCTTGGCTGTTCATCCGTCATCTCCACTGCCTCGAAGCTCCCGGGGGAAAGCCACAGGTAGTCCGGTGCGGTGACATCCCGCACGCGCACCGGCGCGACGGAGAGGACAGGGCTGATGTCCGGAATAACCCGACGGAGGCTGCTGGGATCGGCGGCCGGCGCGATGGGAGCGGCAGCGGCGATGAGCCTGCTGCCACCGAGTGTCCAGCGGGCGGTAGCGGCGGGGGTGCCGAAGGCCGGTTCGCTGCGGGACGTCGAGCACGTGGTCCTGCTGATGCAGGAGAACCGGTCCTTCGACCACTACTTCGGCACGCTGGCCGGTGTTCGCGGCTTCGCGGACCCGAACGCGCTGCGGCTGGACAACGGGCGCTCGGTGTTCTACCAGCCCGACAGCGTCAACCCGGACGGCTACCTGCTGCCGTTCCACCTGGACACCCTCACCACGAGCGCCCAGGCGATCCCGTCCACCAGCCACTCCTGGTCGGTGCAGCACCGGGCCTGGAACGGCGGGAAGATGGACCGGTGGCTGCCCGCGCACCGGTCCGCCGACGGCGTCAACGGCCCGTACGTGATGGGGTACTACACCCGGGAGGACATCCCCTTCCAGTTCGCCCTGGCCGAGTCGTTCACCATCTGCGACAACTACTTCTGCTCGGTCCAGGGACCGACCTGGCCCAACCGGCTGTACTGGATGACGGGTTCGATCGGAGCCGACGGCGGCCAGGGCGGCCCGATCATCAAGAACTCGGCCCCCGAGCCGCTGACCTGGAAGACCTACCCCGAACAGCTGGAGGCGGCCGGCGTCAGCTGGCAGGTCTACCAGGAAGCCGACAACTACGGCACCAACATGCTCTCGCTCTTCAAGAGCTTCCAGCAGGCCGCGCCCGGCAGCGCACTGCACCACAAGGGCATGACCGCCCGGCCGGCCGGCACCTTCGAGGACGACGCGCGCAACAACCGGCTGCCCGCCGTCTCCTGGATCCTGCCGACCAGCTACCAGTCCGAGCACCCGGACTACCTGCCCGCCGCCGGTGCCGACTACGTCGCCTCCAAGATCGAGGCGGTCGCCTCGAACCCCGAGGTCTGGGCGAAGACGGTGTTCATCCTCAACTACGACGAGAACGACGGGCTGTTCGACCACGTGCCGCCACCGGTGCCCCCGGCCGCCACGCCGGGCGAGTTCGTCGGCGGCCTGCCGATCGGCGGCGGCTTCCGAGTGCCGTGCATCATCATCTCGCCCTGGACGGTGGGCGGCTGGGTCGCCGGCGAGGCCTTCGACCACACCTCGGTGCTGCAGTTCCTGGAGCGGTTCACCGGAGTCCGGTCGACCACCGTCACCGACTGGCGTCGCAACGCCTTCGGGGACCTGACCTCGGCCTTCCAGTTCAACGGCGGCGCGTGCAGGGCCCCGGCGCTGCCCCCGACCGCCGAGCAGCTCGAACTGGCCAAGTACGAGGTGGCGAACTATCCGGCGCCCGCCCTTCCGGGCGCGGGCCAACGGTTCCCCACCCAGGAGCCCGGCGACCGGCCGCACCTGCCCCGATAACGCCCAGTAACAATCGGCGGCCTTCGCCCAGGGCCCGGACCGAAGGCCGCTGCGCACCGCCGGCCCGGCCGTGTCTCGGGCCGGAGCGGCGACCCAGCCACCGCGACGCTATTGCCGATCGTCAACGTGGCCGCCCGTCCCCGAGAGTGCCGTCCGGGAGGCCCATGTTGAACCCGCGACGGCCACGGCCGCTGGGGGTTCGAACTGCATCGAAGCACTTCGACCGCGTACCGTGCGGTCCTGCGAATCCATACCCTTGTCATGGGAAAAGAAGTGCAGGATGCACATACTGGATGACCTCACCGGTCTTTCCTCTCGCGCAAAGACTCTGCTTGAACGAACCGGCCGGCGCGATGATCCACAGGATCCCCCGGCCCTCCACCGATTTCCGGGAGCAGCGACGCGCCACGTCGTTGGCGCGCATTCATCTGGAGCCGAGGTGAATCCGGCCGACGCCAGGTTGAAGAGGCCGCTGCACGAACAGCAGCCACAGCAGCCGGACAGCAGATCGCGACAGCCACCGGATGACGACCACTGCTCGACAGAGCTGATTCCACAGAATGTCCGTTAACGGGTCCTTCGACCGCGGCGGAGCGGTAAGTTGACGGCTGCCGACTAGGGAAAGAAGCACCGACGTGACCATCGACCAGGCTGCCCTCGGCAGCGCCGTGAAGGCGGTCGCCGCCGCCGCACACACCGATGACCCCGCTGCGCTGTACCGCGCCGTGATGCCGCCGACGGGCACGGACACGCCTCCAGCCGAGGCCGCCAACTGGTTCGGGACGCTCCTCATCCACCTGGCGCTCACCGCGGCGAGCGCTTCGCGGTTGGAACAGGGCTGCCCCCGGGAGACCGTCTCGGAATGGATCGAGGAGGCACTGGGCCCGCTGCCCACCCCCGCGCTGCTGCGCGCTGCGGACCCCGGCCACATCGACCACGTCGAGGCGGTCCGCGCCGCAGAGGACTACTCCCAGTGCCGCGAGTATGCCGTCGACCTGATCCGGATCGGTCTGACCGATCCGAATGAAGCACCGGACGCGCGAGGCGTCGATGCCCACTGCACGGTGACGAACGACAAGGACGCGCGGATCACCGTGATGGCGATGCTCGGCCGCCTCGCCGCCGATCCTGGCGAGCGAGGTTGACGGCGCCTCCCCCTTCCGGGTGAGCGGAGTCAGCGGGCGGGAGGATCGGCTTCCACCCGCTGCCGGCGCCGTCAGCACGGCGGCAGGCCGGCGCGTTTCAGGGCTGCGCAAACCGCGAACTCCTAAACGAATCTAGGCACTTGGGGTACCCCACCGAAACATCGCTTCATAGCCGCAAGGTCAGCAAGTTGTACCGGTTGGCCATGACGCGAACAGAGGAACCCACCGTCGATCGAGATCATTTGGCGCGGGACAAGCGCAAAAGCCAGTTCGAATCGAGCGCAGACGAGTGCTTCTGTGAGGATTGCTGCCTGCCGCTCGGCATAGCGGACGGAGATGTTCACACAGACGGATCCACCTGGGAACTCGCGGAATCCGCTCCTTCACGCCCGCGGCTGAGCAACGCCTTCCGCAAGCCAGCCGACATCACGTGCCCAACCGGGCACGGCGCGTTCCAGGCCGCAGTCGCACTCGCCCTCGACGCGGACGGCCAAGTCCGCCGTGTGTCGGTCGGCCTGCGATGTCCGGTCGACGGCACGCTGCGCCTGCACCTCGACAACGCGCAGGTAGTGCCGAGCAAATCCTGACACCGACCTCGCCTGAGGAGCCTGGGCGCGGACGACCGACCGTGGTGATCATCACCGCTCAGCTGACGGGAGAATGAGCCGGGTGACCAACACCCAGCCCCTGCCCCGCGGGATCAGCGCCCTGATCCACGACACCCGCGCCAAGGCCACGCCCGGCGAGCGGGCCGCCCCCCAGCTCCAGCACCTGCGCGAGGCGACCGTCCCCGTGCCGGTGCTCGCCGCAGCCGTCGAGCTGATCGCCCCACAGCTGGACGACCCCGACCCGGCCACCCGCGAAGCCGCCGGCGCCGTCCACGTCCGCCTGCTCGCCGCCATCGAGGACGCCGCACCCGGCCGGTAGCCAGCCGACCGGGCCGGATGTCCCAACACTGTCCCAGCCCGGGCGTGAAAGCGCTCCTACCAGGGAAACGGCCTGGGGCTATCCTGGCGAATCAGTCAAAACGGACTGTCAGGTTCCGGACAGTGCAAGAACTGTCCGGAAGACGATCGCCAGTCCGTCAGGCGAGCCCGCGACCTGCGCCGTCACAGAAACACCACACTGCTTCCGGTCGGAATTGGTCTCGACCATTGCCTCGCCTTCACATTCGGAGGAGGCTCCTCGGCGAAGCGCAGGGGCACGGGCCCCGGCGCTCACCATTGGGAGGAAGACCACTCATGTCTCTTCGCAAGGCATTCTCCGCTGTGGCCGTGGCCGGGGTCGTGGCCGGCGGCGCCCTGATCGCCGCCCCGACCGCCCAGGCGTCCACCTACACCTACATCGGCATATACCCGACCGCCGCCGCCTGCCACGCGGCCGGCCAGGCGTATGTGAACAGCCACCAGGCCATCGTCTACTTCTGCGACACCACCACCGAGACCGGCCCGGCACGGCTCTCCGTAGTCCTCTACTGAGCCGCCGGAACGCACTTGATGGTGGGCCGCCGGTCGTGCGGCCCACCATCATCACTGAACGCCTCGCCGACGCCCAGCAGGAGACCGGCACCGTACTGGAGGCCGCGGCGGTCGGCGGGATCGCCACCCAGGCCGTCGCCGACGGCCGACAGCACCAACCCACCGCTGGTGAGCTTGCGGGCGCTCACCGGCCGCCGTCCTGGGGGTGGGGGCCGAGAGCGGCTGCGGCCAGGGCCTGCACGGCCGGCGCCCAACGGGCGATCAGGTCCATCACATCGGGCAGCTCTGCGGCGTAGGCGGTGAGGATGGTGCCGTCCTGGTTGCCGCTCAGGTCGATCGCGAAGCGGGGCACCGTGCGATAACGGTGATAGACCGTCATCTCCAGCGGAAGCTCCTCTCCTGCTGAGTGCGCAGTGGGGCAGGCGTGGCGCTCTGGCCGGCCCGGATTGGTCCACTCAGGCAGTCGTAGAAGACCCCCCGGAAGCGTGACAGTTCCGCGAATAGCTCGCACTGCCCGCCCTGTTCCACCAGACTCACCCAGACCCACCATCACGGTCTTCGCGTCAAATCCCGTTCCTCTTGGTCGAGTTCAGGACCACGCGAAGGCCGCACCGCCGTCCCGGGAACACCCGGACGAGTGATCACCCGGCCCACCTGTTCGAAGCCGGACGATACATCACAAGCTGAGCGTCGGCTTGAGCTGGAGGCGGAGTCGCACTCCTCGTGTTTCTGGTGGCAGGACCAGCAACGACCGCCGCCCACCAGGGCGACAGCCCCTCACGGCCCGGTCAGCCGCCGGTACCACCATGGCCGCCTCGACGCGTCGGGCCGGACGGAGGACGGCCGCCGGGCGGCGTACGGGTCCGGCAGCGTGCGCCGTTCGAACTCCGTGTCGAGCCCGGCGACGATCCGCCCCGACTCGCAGCGGGCGCGCGGTAGCAGGGCGGGGAGCATCGCCTCGATCTCGTCGCGCGCGCCGAGGACGTCGTGGCAGGGGCAGTCCGGCAGGGGCACGTACAGCCACCGGCCGGGCTGACGCAGGAATACCTCGTACTGGCCGAGCGCCCTGCTCAGGTACCCGGGCTCGAAGCGCCGGGCTTCGAGGCGTCGTACGGCGGCCTGGGCGTTGCGCCGCAGGCCTCGGATCTGGCTGAACGGTCGGGGCTGCGAGCCCCGGGCGTACCGCGTCTGGGCGCGCAGGGCGCCGGGCGGCCTACGCGGCATCGCCCTTTCTGAGGGAAGTCATGGGCTCACCCTGCCACGCCACGTGCCGACGCGCTCCCGGGTTTCCCGGCCGGGAAACCCGGGAGCGCGGACTGCGGACTACGGGCTACGGGTTGGGGATGCTGCAGTTGCTGTCCTGTGGACCCGCCAGGGAGGCGCCGTTGGAGTAGTCGTGCTGGGTGCTGTAGGCGGGGCAGATCTGGTCGAGCGACGCGATGGCCGTCCAGATGTCCGGGGAAGTGGCGTGGATGTTGACGTAGCCGTAGACGTCCTTGCTGCTCTGGTCCCCGATGGTCGCCTGGCCGGCGTAGCCGTTGCTCGCCATCAGGTACACCTTGACCTGGGAGCCGTTTCCCTGGAAGCCGCCGGACCACTGGAAGTGGGCGATCGCCGTCTGGCTACAGCTGTCGTATTGCTGCTCGACCTGGCCGACGTAGACGCCGTTGTTGTAGATGTTGCCCGGGAGGCCCTGGTCGCTCACCCCGCAGGCGAGACGCGGGGCCGGGGCGGCCGAGGCGGCGGTGCTCATCGTGAGCGCGGCGGTCGCCGCGAGGGTGACCGTGGCGACGGCGTGGCGAATACGCATTGGGTGTTCCCCCTGGGTCGGTCCCACGGCCGGAGCGGCCGGGGTTCGAGGGGAGCGTAGGCAGGCGCCGAGGAGGCGACGTAGGCGCGTTCAGGCCAAAACCCTTAGTTGGGGCGCCAGTTGAGGGGGATTTGCCACCCCGCCGGCGGACGGATGACGGGAGTTGGGATCCCCGCCACCCGCCCGTCGCGTAGCCCTACGCCCCGGCGGGACGGGTGAAACCGTAGGAGCCCTCGACCTTGGCGACGAGGAGGGAGCAGGCGGGCCCGGACGGCCGGGGCCGGGCGGGCGGCTGGACGCAGCTGCAGCCCTGACCGGCACCCGCACCTTGATGCCCAGCCCGGACGGAAGACCCGGGCGGGGCATCAAGGTATTCGGATCGGCTGGCCGTTGAGGTTGACCCGGCCCTTCACGGTCGTGGTGACCGGGCCGCCCCCGGATGTGAAGTCCAGGGTGGCCGCGTACGGCGTCTCCTCCGCCAGCGCGAGCGCTTGCGCGGGGTCGATCGCTCCGCCCGCCGTGGTGGGGGCCGGGAACGAGGGGGTCGTGGTGGTCGCGCCTTCGGACGTCGGTGCGGCGGTGGCGGTGCGTGCGACCGGGCTCGCGGTCGAGACGGCGGCCGGTGCCGGGTCCTCCCCGCAGCCTGCCAGGCCGGCGATGGAGAGCGCCGCGAGGGCGACGGCGAGCACGGTTGAGCGACGCATGATCAGGACCAACCCCCAGGACAGCGACGGGACGGGGCATCCTGACACATCATCCGGTCCGTCATCGAACCGATTTCCGGTCCCGACCCGCCACCACCGAGGCCCAGGGCGGCGGCGTGCCACTGCGGGAACGCCGCTACGTCCACTTTCCCCGGCCGCTGTTCGTCCTCACCGGCACCGGGCAGGCCGGCTTCGCCCACCGCGCCGACGACCTGGAGGCCATCGCCCGCACCCGGTACGTCGCCAAGATGCTGCGCACCGTCCCGGCCAGGGTCGCCAGGCTAGAGGACCTGGAGGACGAAGGCCCGGGCGCCGACGTGTGGTGGTCGATCGCCGCGACACTCACCCCGCCCTCGCCTACCGCCGCCCCTGACCCGCCATGCCGCCCGGCGCGGCGGGTTCACGGCAGCGGGGTGGCCAGCAGCGGCTGGTCACCCTGCGGGCCGGGGCCCAGGCACCGGGCGGTGCCGGCGCGGATCGCCACGCGCAGGGTGCCGGCCGGGTCGGGGGCGGTCGAGCGGAGCACCACCTGGGACTTCGTGGCCCGGATCTCGACCAACTGGCGGAGGGGTCCACCTCCGGGTGACGGCCCCCGGCCCGGCCGTCGAGGGCGCCGGCCTCATCGTGGCACGCGGCTTCGTCGAGGCGATGAACGGCGAACTGACCGTCGAACCCGCCCCCGGCGGCGGCACCGCCTACGCCCTCGGCCTCGCCGAGCCGGTCAGACCTGGTTGAGGCCGCCGTCGACGAAGAGTTCGGCTCCGGTGGTGAAGGAGCTCTGGTCCGAGGCGAGGAAGAGGGCCGCGGCGGCGACCTCGTCGGGGCGTCCGATCCGGCCCAGCGGAATTCTGGCGACGAGCTCGTCCAGCGCGGGCGCCTGCTCCGCGCTCAGGCTGCGGATGGCGGGGGTCTCGATCGGGCCGGGGCTGATGGCGTTGACCCGGATGCCGCGGCTCGCGAGCTCGGCGGCCCACGTGCGGACGAGGTTGCGGTCGGCGGCCTTGGTGGCGCTGTAGACGCTCATCGCCTGGACGCCCGTCGACGCGTTGGTGGAGGCGAGCACGATCACCGAGGCGCCGTCCGGCAACAGGGGCAGCGCCTTCTGGACGGTGAAGACCACCCCCCTGACGTTGATGTCGAAGGTCCTGTCGTAGTGCTCCTCGGTGATCTTCCCGAGCGGGGCGAGCTCGCCGACGCCGGCATTGGCCACCACGACGTCCAGCCGTCCGCTGCGTGCCTCGATCGCCGCGAAGAGCCGGTCGAGGTCGTCGAGATTCGACACATCGCTCTGGACGCCGATGGCCCGTTCGCCGATGGCTTCCACGGCCTCGTCCAGCTCGGCCTTGCGCCGGCCGGTGAGGTAGACGGTGGCACCTTCGGCGGCGAACCGACGGACGACGGCGAGACCGATCCCGGCCGAGCCCCCGGTCACCAGGGCGACCTTCCCATCCAGCTGTCCCATGGTTTCCACTCCCTTGACCATCACTGCTTCGATCATCGCTGCTTCGACCATCGCTGGAGTTACTGCTTCCGGTGGGAGCGCCGAAGCCCCCGCCGGGAATTCCCACGGGCGTTCCGTGTCCACCGGCGCCGCCCGGCCCCGGAAGCCGGCCGGGGCGGCTTTCCCAGCTCGTTCTCCTCGGCCGCGTGGCCGGTGAGGAAGAGGAAGACGTCGTCGAGGGTGGGCCTGCGCAGGCCGATGTCGTCGATGAGGACGCCCAGCCCGTCCAGCTCGCGGATGACGTCGGCGAGCACCCGGGCGCCCCCGCCCACCGGCACGAGGATTCGCCGGGTGTGCTGCTCCACGCTGAGCGGGCCCCCACCGTACGGGGCGAGCGCCGCGACGGCCGCACCGATCTGCTCGCGGTCGTGGACCACCACCTCCACCCGCTCGCCGCCGGTCCTGGTCTTGAGGTCGTCGGCGGATCCGCGTGCGATCACCCGGCCGTGGTCGACCACGACGATGTCGTGCGCCAGCCGGTCGGCCTCCTCCAGGTACTGGGTGGTGAGCAGCAGGGTGGTGCCCTCCGCGGCCAGCATCTCGACGACCTCCCACAGCGCGAGCCGGTTGCGCGGGTCCAGGCCGGTGGTGGGCTCATCGAGGAACATCACCGGGGGCCGCACCACCAGCGCGGCCGCCAGGTCGAGCCGGCGGCGCATGCCACCGGAGTAGGTCCTGGCCGGCCGGTCGGCCGCCTCGGCGAGGTCGAACCACTCCAGCAGCTCGCGGGCGCGCGCCTTGGCGTCCCTGCTCCGCATCTGGTAGAGCTCGCCGACCATCTGGAGGTTCTCCCGGCCGGTGAGGTACTCGTCGACCGCCGCGTACTGGCCGCAGAGGCCCAGCAGGCTGCGGACCCGGCCGGGGTGCTTGAGCACGTCCACCCCCGCCACGTGGGCGCTGCCCGCGTCGGGCCGCACCAGGGTGGTGAGCACCCGTACCGTGGTGCTCTTGCCGGCGCCGTTGGGGCCGAGCAGGCCCAGCACCGTCCCCTCCGGCACGTCCAGGTCGACCCCGTCCAGGGCCCGTACGTCGCCGAAGTCCTTCACCAGGCCCTCGGCCCGGATGGCCGCCCTCATGTGCCTCTCCTTCTCCTGGAACCAGCCGGGAACCACCTGACGGCCGACACTGGCAGGATCCCCCCGGAGCGCCCGTCGTGCGCTTCGGCGGGGGGGTCGGAGGCAACGCGTGCGCGGCCGCCGGGATGCGGGCCACCCGGGTGTGGTGGAAATGTGGAGGAGAGAGCCCGGCCCTGCCCTGGCCGCCCCACCGGGTTCCCGAAGGCCGTGTGCACCGGACGAGAAGGACCGAGGACCCGCACAGACCTGCGGCGGTCACACGCCGGTCGCCCGGAGGCCCCCGCCGGCTCACCCTCCCTTGCGCGAATCGATACCGGATGCGTCTCCTGTCGATACCGGATGCGTCTCCTGCCGAATCGAGGCGGTACCAGTGGATCTCAGGATGTCGGTCGAAGCCCGGGAGGCGTTCCTCGCCGGCCCGCACGTGGGAATCCTGGGGGTGGACGACGCGCGCGACGGCGGCGGACCGCTGCTCGTCCCGCTCTGGTACTCCTACCGGCCCGGCGGGCTGGTGACGATCCAGACCGGGCGGACGACGCTGAAGGCCCGGCTCATCCGCAGCGCGGGCCGGTTCAGCCTCTGCGCGCAGGTCGAGTCGGCGCCCTACCGCTACGTCAGCGTGGAGGGGCCGGTGGTGGCCGTCGAGGACCCGCTGCCGCCGGCCGCACGCGAGGAGCTGGCGCGCCGGTATCTGGACGCGGACACGGCGGCGGCGTACCTGGACGCCAACCGGCGGCAGCTGGCCGACGACGTCCTCATCCGCATGAGGCCCGAGAGATGGCGGACCGCCGACTTCGCCGCCTTCGCCAAGGAGTTCGAACCCTAGCTTCCCGCGCGCGGTCCGTGTGCGGCAGAGAGCGTGACGTCCCGATGAACACCCGAACAACGACGCATCAGGAGGCGGCCGAGCACGCTGCGGCGGTGCCGTATCCACGCGATCGCTGCCTCCACGAGCTGTTCGACGCCCGGGCGGTGCACCGCCCGCGGGCCATCGCCTCCGTACAGCACGGCCGCGGCATCAGCTACGGCGAACTCAAGCTCCGCTCCGACGCGGTGGCGGCCCGGCTGCACGACTCCGGCGTGCGGTACGGCGACACGGTCGGGGTGTGCGGGGCCCGCTCTCCGGAGGCGCTGGTCGCGTTCCTGGGCATCCTCAAGACCGGTGCGGCCTACGTCCCGCTCGATGACGCCTCACCACCCGCGCGTCTGCAGGCGATGGCCGAGGACGCGGGGGTGCACACCGTCGTCACGCTGCCCGGCAGCTCCCGCCGCATCCGGCGCGTGCGTTCCCGCATCGACCTGGGTGGCCTGGCCCCGACCACCTCGACCGCCCCGACCGCCCCGGCCGCGGTGCCGCTGGCCCGGGTGCTCCCCGCGGACTGCGCCTACGTGATGTTCACCTCCGGCTCGACCGGCCGCCCCAAACCCGTGGCGATCCCGCACCGCGGCATCGTCCGGCTGGCCGCCTCCGACCTGGTCCGGCAGCGGCCGCGGCCCGGTGAGCGGGTGCTGCACGCCTACGGCCTCTCCTCGGACGCCTCCACGATCGAGATCTGGCCCGCGCTGCTCGCCGGCGCCTGCATCGTGATCGCCGACCAGGAGGAACTGCTGTCGCCGACCGCCCTGGAATCGCTGCTGCTCTCCGAGCGGGTCAGCATCGCCTACCTGACCACCGGGGTGTTCCACCACATCGCGCGCACCAGGCCCTCGGCGCTGCGGTCCCTGCGGTTCGCCTCGGCCGGAGGCGAGGCGATGGACGCGGAACTGGCCCGCGCGATACTGGCGGCTTGCCCGGACACCACCGTGGTCAACTTCTACGGCCCGACCGAGAACAGCGTGGTGTCCACCGCACACGCGCTGCACGACCTGCCTCCCGAGGCGACGGCCGTGCCGATCGGCCTCCCCCTGGAGAACTCCACCTGTCACGTGCTGCGCCCGGACGGCACGCTCGCCGACACCGGCGAGGAAGGCGAGCTCCTCGTCGGCGGGGACGGGCTCGCCCTGGGGTACCTCGGCGACCCCGGGCTGACCGCCGAGCGCTTCGTCGACGACCTCGTCGAGCCCGGTACGCGCCTCTACCGCACCGGTGACCGCGTGGTCCGGCACCCGGACGGCGTACTGGAGTACCGGGCCCGGGTGGACCGGCAGATCAAACTGCGCGGGCACCGCATCGAGCCGGACGAGGTGGAGGCGCGGCTGCGCGCGGACGACACGGTGGGCGAGGCCGTCGTCGAACGGGAGGGCGACGCCCTGATCGGGTACGTGACCCCGGCCCGCCCCGGCCAGGCACTGACCCTGGACCGCATCCGCAGCGCTCTCGCCACCTGGCTGCCCGCGGCCGCGGTGCCCGCGCGGCTGGTGGAACTCGCGCGGTTCCCGGTGACGGCCGGGGGCAAGGTCGACCGCGCCCGGCTGCGCAGGCTGACGGCGACCGAGGAGGCTGCCGTCCCGGCGGCGGTGAACGGCACCGCGTCCGGCCCGCAGGACACGGTGGCCCGGATCTGGCAGGTGGTGCTGGGTGTGCACCCGGCGCCGGGCGACAGCTTCTTCGACATCGGCGGCGACTCCCTGCTGGCAGCCGAGGCCGTCACCCGTGCGCTGGCCGCCTTCGGCCTCGACGCCCGGCACGGCCGCACCCTCGTCCACAGCCTGCTGCGCTCCCCGACACTGGAGGACTTCACCGCCGCCGTCGTCGCCGTCCAGGGCCCGCCCGGCAGGGTGAACGCCGACGCGGGCCCGGTGGACTTCCGCGCCGAGGCACGGCTGAGCTTCACCCTCCCGCAACCGCGCGGGCCGGAGCCGGACTGGCACCACCCCGCGGAGGTGCTGCTCACCGGCGCCTCCGGCTTCGTCGGCGCCTTCCTCCTGGACGCGCTGCTGCGCCGCACCGACGCCCGGGTGTGCTGCCCGGTGCGAAGCCGGGCCCCCGCCCACGCCCGGCAGAAGGTGATGCGCAACCTCGCCCGCTTCGGCCTCGCCACCCCCGAAGCCGCCGACCGCATCGTGTGCCTCCCCGCCGACCTCGCCGAGCCCGGCCTCGGACTGGAGCCGGGCCGCGCCGACGAACTCGCCGACACCGTCGACCTGGTGATCCACTCGGCCGCGCAGGTCAACTTCATCTATCCGTACGACGCGCTGCGCCGCACCAACGTGGAAGGCACCAGGGAGCTCATCCGACTGGCCGCCGGGCGCCGGGTGCCGGTGCACTTCCTCTCCACCATCGCGGTGCTCGCCGGCTTCGGAACCGCCGGCGTACGGCACGTCGACGAGGACCTGCCGCTCGACCACGCCGACGGGCTCACCATGGGCTACGCCGAGAGCAAGTGGGTCGCCGAGGAGGTGCTGCGCGACGCCGCGGACCAGGACCAGGGCCTGCCGGTGGCGGTCTACCGTCCGTACGAGATCACCGGCGACCGGCACACCGGCGCGTGCAACACCGACACCGCGATCTGCTCGCTGTTCAAGACCATCAGCGAGACCGGGCTCGCCCCCGACATCCGGCTGCCGCTGGACTTCGTCCCGGTGGACTTCCTCTCCGACGCCCTGGTGCACATCGCCACCACCCACCGCGCCACCCGCCGGACCTACCACATGACCAACCCCCGCGCCGCGAGCCTGTGCGACATGCTCGACCGGATGGACAGGGCCGGCCACCGGATCTCCCGGCTCCCCTACGAGGAGTGGGTGGGCGAGCTCGTCCGCCACGTCGCGCAGCACCCCACGAGCCCCACGGCCCCGTTCGTCTCGCTGTGCGTGGACCGCTGCAAGCAGGCCGACATGTCCGTCAAGGAGATGTACTTCGAGGGCACCTTCCCGACCGTCGGGCGGGCCAACGTCGAGCACGACCTGGCCACCTCGGGCCTGCACTGCCCTCCCGTCGACGCGGAGCTGCTGGACCGCTACCTGGAGTACTTCTACACCACCGGTTACATCGAACGCCCCTGCCCCCGCCACCCGGAAGGGGCGCGGGCATGAGCGCACGGCCGCCCGGTGCGCGGGGGGCCGGCGCCGAGCCGGACGTCCTGGACTTCCCGCTCCCGCCGCCGGGCACCATGGGGCCGCCCGAGGAGTCCGCGCGGCTGCGCGAGAACTGCCCCCTGGCCAGGGTCAGGCTGCCGATGGACGCGACCGCCTGGTACGCCACCCGGCACGAGGACGTCCGGATGCTCTTCGCGGACCCCCGGCTGATCAGGCCGACCATCAACGACTGGCCGCCGCGTCCCGGGCAACCCGCGGACGACGGGCCGCGCCTGGTCACGATCGCCGAACTCGACGGCCCCCGGCACGCGGCCCTGCGCCGGGCGCTGGCCGAACCGTTCAGCTCCCGGGCCGTGCGCGACCACCTGCCGCGCATCCGCGGGCTGGCCGGGCGACTGCTGCCGGCGTTCGAGGACAACGGCCCGCCCGGCGACCTGGTCGCCGGCTTCACCGACCCCTTCCCCCTGCTCGTGCTCTGCGACCTGGTGGGCATCCCCTTCGAGGACCGGGACCGGTTCCTCCCGGTGCTGGACGCGGCCCTCGGCGGCATGGTGACCTCGCAGGAGGGGCGCCGGGTCACCGGCCTGCTGCGCGAGTACGTCGCCGCACTGATCGCCCGGAAGCGGGACCGGCCCGGCGACGACATCCTGACCCGGCTGGTCCGCCGGTGCGACGACGGCGAGCTGACCCACGACGACGTGATGGCCTTCGGGCTGTCCATGCTCACCGTCGGCTTCGGCATCAGCAGCTTCTTCCTGGCCGACACCGTGCACACCCTGCTCGACCGGCCGGGCCTGTGGGCCCGCCTGCGCGACGACCGGGAGCTGATGCCCGGCGCGGTGGAGGAGTTCCTGCGCTACATGCCGGTGATGAACGGCACCGTGATCCTCCTGGCGACCGAGGACATCGAACTGCACGGACGGACGATCCGCGAGGGCGACGCCGTCATTCCCGTACCGGCCTCCGCCAACCGCGACGAGCGGGTGTTCGCCGACGCCGACCGGCTCGACCTGGAACGAGCCGGCGCGACCACGGGCCGCGGGGGCCACCTCGCCTTCGGACGAGGAGCCCACAACTGCCTCGGCGCCCACCTGGCCCGCGCCGAACTGTCCGCGGGAGTCGAGGCGTTGTTCGACCACTTCCCGCGGCTGCGCCTCGCCGAAGGACAGGAACCCGCCTGGGACGACGAATCCGTGACCAAGTCACCGCTGACCCTCCCGGTCAGCTGGTGAGACCCGACCGGCCACCTCGCACACGATCACCTCGTACCCGGCCACCTCACACCCGGCCACCTCACACGCGATCACCTCACACCCAGCCACCTCGTACGCGACCAGGGAGCACCGCCAGTGAGCAGCTCACCGCCGCAACCCGCCGCCGACCCGCCCGCCATCGACCTACCCCTGCCGCCGCCGGGCACCATGGGCCCGCCCACGCAGTACGGGTGGCTGCGCCGGGAGTGCCCGCTCGCGGAGGTCCGACTGCCGATCGGCGCCACCGCCTGGTACGCCACCCGCTACGAGGACGTCCGGGACCTGCTCGCGGACCCCCGGCTGATCCGGCCGACCATCAACGACTGGCCGCCCCGACCTGACCGGGCCGCCGACGACGAGCCGGGCCTGATCACGATGATGGAACTGAACGGCCCCCGCCACGAAGCCCTGCGCCGCGCTCTGGCCGAACCGTTCAGCGTCCGTTCCGTCCGGCGCCGGCTACCGCGACTGCGCCGGTCGGCCGATGGGCTGCTGGACGACTTCACGGCCGCCGGGCAGCCCGGCGACCTGGTCGGCGGCTTCCTGGAGCCCTTCCCGCTGCTGGCCATGTGCGAGCTGGTGGGCATCCCCTACGAGGACCGCGAGTACTTCCTGCCCAGGGCGGACGCCGCCCTCGGGGCGATGGTCACCCTGGACGAGGGCCGCGAGGTCACCTCCGAACTGCGCGAGTACATCGCGTCACTGCTCGACCGCAAGCGGCGCGAGCCCGCCGACGACGTCCTCACCGGGCTGGTCCACGCGTGCGGGCCCGGCACCCTGGACGGGGAGAGCGTGGTGACCTTCGGGCTCTCGATGCTGGTCGCCGGCTACCGCACGAGCACCATGTTCCTGGCCGACGCCGTGGTGGCCCTGCTGACCGCGCCCGACCGGTACGCCCGGCTCCGCGACGACCGCGGCCTCCTACCCGGCGCGGTGGAGGAACTCCTGCGGTACATACCGGTCATGAACGGCGTCGTGGTCCTCCAGGCCGTCGAGGACATCGAGTTGCACGACCGCAGGATCCGCGCGGGCGACGCCGTTCTGCCCGTCCTCGCCTCGGCCAACCGCGACGAACGGGTGTTCACCGACGCCGACCGCCTCGACCTGTGCCGGGCGGAGAACCCGCACCTCACCTTCGGCCGGGGTGCGCACAACTGCATCGGCGCGCACCTGGCCCGGGCCCAGATGGCCGTGGGACTGGAAGCCCTGCTCGACCGCTTCCCGCGACTGCGCCTCGCCGAAGGACAGGAACCCGCCTGGGACGACGAATCCCCGAGCAAGTCACCACTCACCCTCCCCGTCAGCTGGCACGCCACCACCGCCGCCGCTCAAGGGGTCGGCGATCCACCGGAACGACCGCGAAGCCACCGGCCCCCGCCGCCGTGAGGACACCGCCGAGCGTTGCGCTCACCGCCGCGCGCCGGGAGGAAGGGCCCTCCTGCCGGGCCGGCAGAGACCTTGGACGACCGCTCCGCGAGGAGCGCGCGTACGGAGTGCGCTGGGAAGGCGGCCCGGGGCGTCAGGAAGGCGTCAAGGACGGGCGGGCCGCGGCGGGCACGGCGGTTGGGTGGAGGGCGACGCACCAGGCCGGCGGACCTGCTGGTCCTCGGCCAGAGCGGCGGACTGCTGCGCCGCCGGCTGCGGGGCTCGGTGCCGGCGTACTGCGCACGGAAGGCGGGCTGCCCGGTGCTGACCGTCCCGGCGCCCGAGCTGCTGCACGAGCTGGAGGCCATGAACCGGCGCACCCGGTGGCACCTGCCGGTCGGCGAGATGTCCGAACTCCTCTTCGTGAAGGGTTAGTTCGCGGTACGGAGGTGCGCGGAAGGGTCCGCCAGCCGACCGCCGACAACCGGACCCTCGACGAACGACTCAAAGCCGCCCGCTCCAACCTCCGCTTCCAGGATCGCCGCGTCGCCGATCTCGAAGCCCAACTCCTCGACCCACTCGTCGGAAGTAGCCCAGCAACACCCCGGCGGAGGGATCCGATCACCCATCAGGTGACCGGGTCCCTCCGCCGGGACCAGAGCAATCGACGGTTGGCCAGCCGGACCGCCCGACGCAAGACGGCTTCTGCATGGGCGTGTTCCGAGGCAAGGCTCGGTCGTTCGGGCCGTCGTCGGCAATACGCGCAATCAGGATCACTGCAGACGCCTTCACGCCATTCGTCGCACACCACGCACAGCGCTGCGTCAAACCGTTCGCAGCAGTCCTGCCTGGTGTCGCACCGCAGGCATGATCCGGACTCCGGCCGGACGGCGGAGGGGCGCTTACGAGGCATCCCCCTGTCCGAGGGTCAGCATCTCCGCATCCACCATGGCTGAGAAGGATCGCCATAGGAGTCCACGATCGTGCGGGACCGGTAGACCTCGTCAAGTGGATGTACCAGCCGCCGGAGCTCCCGCGACGCACCTGTCGGCAGCCCGCACAGGGCCTGCTCCAGCATCTCTCGGGGGTGGGCGTCAGTGGGACAGCATGCTTCAACTCCGCAGCCACGGACCTGTGGATCTGTCAGCCTACGGGCGGGCCCGTGAACGGTGCCGACCCACCGAGCCATCGCGTCGGCGATGGCCCCTGGCCACAAATGTGAATCCTCGAACGTGGCAATCTCGCTCTGTGCGCGCGCCGAGACCCCAGAAACGATCTTCCTACCGCGCTCCGGGCGGAGCCTGTGCGCCAACTTGGCGCGCACCTGGCCTGGCTGTCTACGCGCCATAGGCCTTTCGTTGGTTCGTCATGGACGACATCCTCCCAGAGTGAGGCCACTCCGATCAAAGCGGTTCCGACCGTCCGGCCTGTCCGCTGTCTGAGGGGCAGAACGCCGGGTGCTGGGCGCCTGCGGGGGGGGGGGGGGGGGGGCCCCCCCCCCCCCGCGCCGGGGGGGGGGGGGGCCGCGGGGGGGGCGGGGCCCCCCCCCGCCCCGCGGGGGGCCCGGGGGGGGGGGGGGGCGCGCGCGGGGCGG
>NZ_JBFBNR010000080.1:0-18641 GCF_040687675.1 Kitasatospora sp. NPDC056731 | reverse complement strand
TACATGATCGCCCTGCACCGCTCCGGCCGACGGGGCGAGGCCCTGGAGGCCTACCAGCGCCTGCGCAACACCCTGGTACGGGAGTTGGGCATGGAGCCGTCCACCGGACTGCGACGGCTCCAGCGCTCCATCTTGCTGGCCGGCCCGGAGCGCCCGGAGCGTTCGGAACGTTCGGAGCGCGAGGCGGCCGCGACCGCGACCGCTTCGCCGGAGACGTCGGTGGCCCGGTTCACCCGGGTCGGCTGAGGACGCGCGGAAGGCGCCGTCGCTGCCGGGGCGCTGCTCGTGTGTGGTCGGAACGTGCTCGTCGTTGTGAGGGGTGTGGGTCGGGTGGTGCAGGAGAGGTCGGAACGGACACGCGGACGGCTGGTGCAGGCGGGGGCGGTGCTGTTCGACCGCTGCGGCTATGCGGGGGCCACGCTCGGCGAGATCGCCGGTGCCGCAGGAGTGACGAAGGGCGCGCTCTACTTCCACTTCGCGTCCAAGGAGGAGCTGGCGCAGGCGGTGTTCCAGCGGGCCGAGCGCTCGCTGCGGGGCGCCTGCGGCGGTCTGCGGGCCACCTCCTCCCCCCTGCAGACGCTGATCGACGTGGGCTACTGGCTGGTCGACGCCCTGGGGTCGGACGCGGTGGTCCGGGCGGCGTTCCGTCTCGGCCGGGAGGGCGGCTGGCAGTCGAGGACCGCCGCGTTCGCTCCCGCCACGTCCGCCCCCGGCGCGCCGGTCGCGGGCGTGCCGGTCGCGGGCGTGCGGGGCTTCCACGGCGTCTGGGCCGGTGTCGTCCGGGAGTTGCTGACCGGCGCCCGGCGCGCCGGCGAGCTGCGCGACCGCTCGGGCGATCCCGGCCCGGAGACCCTGGTGGTGGCGGCCGCCTGCGGGCTGGAGGTCGTCTTCGGCGACGGCTGCCCGGGTGAGGAGCGCGCCCGCCGGGTCGGCGCCCTGTGGGAGTGGCTGCTGCCCTGCCTCGTCCCCCCGGGCTCCTCCGACGCCTACCGGACCAGGCCGCTGGCGCCGCTGCCGGGCTGAGCGGGCGGTTCAGGGGCGGACAGGCGGGGCGCCTCGTGCGGCGCGCCCCGCCCGGGGCCGGTCACGCCGTGTGGAGGCGCTCCGCCAGGCCGGCGGCCGTGAAGGCGGCCACCAGGTCGTCGCGGTCCTCGGTGAAGTGGGCCCAGCTGTCGTGGTGGACGAGGACGACCCGGCGGGCGTCGAGGATCGCGGCGGCCTCGGCGGCCTGGGCGCTGTCCAGGACGATGGGCGCGCCGTCGAAGAGGGCGGCGAAGCGGGGGGCCCCGGCGAAGAGGATCGCGGTGTCGACGGGGGCGAAGCGTTCGGCGATCTCCCCGACGGCGAGGAGGGAGGCGTTGTCCCCGCTGACGTAGACGGTGGGCAGCCCTTCCCCGGTCAGGACGAAGCCGACGACCTGGCCGGTGACGGCCTCCACCTGCTCGCGGGCCCCGGGCCCGTGGAGGGCGGGCACGCCGGTCACGGTGAGGGTGCCGCCGTCGGGGCGGTCCAGCGTGACCGACTCCCAGTCGGCCAGTCCCCGGGCCGTGCCGCCGAGGCGCAGGCCGCCGCCGGGGGTGGTGAGGGTGAGCGGGATGTCGGCCAGCAGGGCCCGGCCGGAGTTGTCGAGGTTGTCGGGGTGCTCGTCGTGGGAGAGCAGGACGACGTCGACGCGGCCGGCGTCGGCGGGGCTCCCGGAGGAGGGCGTGGTCTTGGTCAGGAACCGGCCGTCCGGCCGCAGGTAGTCGCCCGGGCCGTCGAAGGTCGGGTCGGTGAGGAAGCGCAGGCCTCCGTACTCGAAGAGGGCGGTCGGGCCGCCGAAGAGGCGGACGGGGAACTGCTCGACGGTCGTGTCGGAAGAAGCCATGGTGAAGCACACCTCACGGTTGAGAGCGGTTTATCCGTGAGGAACGCTAGCCGGTTCTCACGGATGAGCGCAAGCGCTACCATGAGACTCATGACGGACACCGCGGACACCGCCACCGACGAGGCCGCCGTGCCACCCGCGCCGGGCGAGCAGCAGTACCCCTCGCTCGCCCTGGTCAACAGCGCCGTCACGCTGCCCGGCGGACACGTCCTCGACCGCCTCGGCACGCCGGCCGCCGCTGGCCAGTGGCTCCTGGAGCACGGCCTCGCCCCGGCCGACGCGGGCCTTCAGGAGATGTGCACGGCGCAGGTGCGCTCGATGCGCGAACAGGTCAGGACGCTGTTCGCCGCCCGCGTCGCGGAGCTGCCCGTACCCTCCTCCGCCCTGGCCGCCGTCAACGACGCCCTGACCCGCCTGCCCACGGCCCGGCTGCTGCGGTGGGACGACGGCAGCGGCCCCTACCGCGCGGCCCCCCACCCCACCACCGAGATCGTCGACCACGCCCTGGCCACCCTCGCCGCCGACGCCGCCGACCTGCTCACCGGGCCCGAAGCCGCCCGCCTCACCGCCTGCGGTTCCACCCCGTGCACCCGGTACCTCCTCCGACACGGCCGGCGCCACTGGTGCTCCACCCGCTGCGGCGACCGCGCCCGCGCGGCCCGCGCCTACGCCCGGCGCACCCGGCCCCAGCCGGACTGACCGGGCCGGCGGCCTCGATCGGCGCCCCTGACCGGCCCCCTCCGCCGACGCCCCCGACCGGCGCGGGCCGCACCCGCCGGGCCCGGTCCGTGCGAGCCGCGTTCGAGCGGGCCGAATGTCAGTGCGGCTCGCCATGATGGCGGTATGAAGGACGCAGCCACCCTGGCCTCCCCTGCCGCCCTGGCCTCCCCGCAGGCCTACGCCGACGCCGTCGCCGCCGCCGTGCGGGCCGCCGCCGCGTACTACGCCGACGGCTCCGCCCCGCTCGGCGACGACGAGTACGACGCCCTGGTGCGGGCGATCGAGGCCTACGAGCACGAGCACCCGGACGAGGCGCTGCCCGAGTCGCCCACCGGCAAGGTGGCCGGCGGCGCGGCGGTCGGCGACGTCCCGCACAGCGCGCCGATGCTCTCCCTCGACAACGTCTTCTCGGCCGAGGAGCTGGAGTCCTGGGCGGCCGGTCTGGAGCGCCGGCTCGGCCGGCCGGTCGCCGCCTGGTGCGTCGAACCGAAGCTGGACGGCCTCGCCGTCGCCGCCCGCTACCGGGCCGGCCGGCTCACCCAGGTGCTGACCAGGGGCGACGGCCTGGCGGGGGAGGACATCACCGCTGCCGCCGACGCCGTGCTCGGCCTGCCCGCCTGGCTCGCCGAACCGGTCGACGTCGAGCTGCGCGGCGAGGTGCTGCTCAGCCACGAGCAGTTCGAGCAGGCCAACGCCGTCCGCACCGCGCACGGCGCCACCCCGTTCGCCCACCCGCGCAGCGGCGCGGCCGGCACCCTGCGCGCCAAGGACCGCGCCTACCGCGTCGAACTCACCTTCTTCGCCTACGACGCCCTCGGCCTGCCCGGCCTCGACCACGCCGACCTGCTCGCCCGGCTCGCCGTCCTCGGCGCCAACACCGCCGCCAGCACCGACGCCGCACCGCGCCGCTGCGCGACCCTCGCCGAGGCGCAGCAGCGGATCGACGAGATCGCCGGCCTGCGCGCCGCACTGCCCTTCGGGATCGACGGCGTGGTGGTGAAGGCGGACGCGGTGGCCGACCAGGAGGCGGCCGGCTCCGGCTCCCGCGCGCCGCGCTGGGCGGTGGCCCGCAAGCTGGCGGCGCAGCACAAGGTCACCCGGCTGCTCGGCGTCGAGTGGAACGTCGGCCGCACCGGGATCATCGCGCCCCGGGCCGTCCTCGAACCGGTGGTGATCGACGGCGTCACCGTCACCTACGCGACCCTGCACAACCCGGCCGACATCGGGCGCCGCGGGCTGATGATCGGCGACCAGGTGTTCGTCTACCGGGCCGGCGACGTGATCCCGCGGGTCGAGGCGCCCCTGGTCGACCAGCGCACCGGCGCCGAGCAGCCGATCGCCTTCCCCGAGGTCTGCCCGCGCTGCGGCGACGCCATCGACACCTCCGAGCAGCGCTGGCGCTGCGTGCGCGGCCGGGCCTGCCAGGTGGTCGCCTCGGTGATCTACGCGGCCGGGCGCGACCAGCTCGACATCGAGGGCCTCGGCGGCACCCGCGCCGTCCAGCTGGTCGAGGCCGGGCTGGTCGGCGACCTCGCCGACCTGTTCACCCTCACCCGGGAGCAGCTGCTCACCCTGGAGCGGATGGGCGACACCAGCGCCGACAACCTGCTCGCCGCCATCGAGACCGCCCGCAGCCGCCCGCTGAACCGGGTGTTCTGCGCCCTCGGCATCCGCGGCACCGGCCGGACGATGTCCCGCCGACTCGCCGCGCACTTCGGCAGCATGGCCGCGATCCGTGCCGCCGATGTCGAGGCGCTGGCCGGCGTGGACGGCATCGGGGTCGAGAAGGCCGCCGTGATCGTCGCCGAACTCGCCGACGTGGCACCGCTGTTGGACCGGCTCGTGACACAGGGCGTCGGCACCGCGGTGACCGAGCCGACGGCACCCGCCGCCCAGGCCGCGGCCGGCGGCGCGGCGGCCGCAGGCGACACCGCGGACGACACTGCGGCGGGCCCGCTGGCCGGCCAGAGCGTGGTCGTCACCGGCAGCATGACCGGAGCCCTCGCCGAGCTCTCCCGCAACGCGATGAACGAGCTGATCGAACGCGCCGGCGGCAAGGCCTCCTCCTCGGTGTCCAAGCGCACCACCCTTCTCGTCGCGGGCGAGAAGGCCGGCTCCAAGCGCGCCAAGGCGGAGGAACTCGGAGTGCCCGTCATGACCCCGGAGGAGTTCGCCGCCCTGGTCGCCGAGCAGCTCGGCTAGCCCCGCCAGGCCGGCCCCGCCAGGCCGGCCCCCGGCGGGCGGGCCGGCTGGGCAGGACCTGGGCCCGGAAGACCAGTTGATCACCCGCGCCGGGGGTGCGGTAGGGTGGCCGACGCCGTGTATGACCGCGACTCAAGGAGGTGAGCCCCATTACCGGTATGTCCGAGCGGGTGCTCCCGGAGCGCGGCCGTGCGGGCGCGTCGCGCGCGTAGCGCGGACGCGTCGGCGCGGTGCCGGCCCTTGCGGGAGCCCTGACGGAGTCGTTCGTCCTCCTCCCGATTCCCCCAAGGGGTCCTCTTGTCGGTTTTTGCCTCCGCAGCTCTCCGTTCCTCGGTCGTCGCCCGGCTGCGCGCCGCCGGTTGCGTGTTCGCCGAGGACGAGGCGCGGATCCTGCTCTCCGCCGCCGCCACACCGGCCGACCTGGCCGTGATGGTCCGGGCCCGGGCCGAGGGCCGGCCGCTGGAACACGTCGTCGGCTGGGCCGAGTTCGCCGGGCTGCGGATCGCCGTCGACCCGGGCGTGTTCGTCCCGCGCCGCCGCAGCGAGTTCCTGGCCGCCACGGCCACCGAGCTCACCGGCCCGGGCGCCGTGGTCGTCGACCTCTGCTGCGGCAGCGGCGCCCTCGGCGCCGCCGTGGCGGCGGCCGCCGCGCACCCGGTCGAGCTCTACGCAGCGGACGTCGACCCGGTCGCCGTCCGCTGTGCCCGCCGCAACCTCACCGGGCCCGGGGCCCCGGTCTTCGAGGGCGACCTGTTCGTCGCGCTGCCCGCCGCCCTGCGCGGCCGGATCGACGTCCTGCTCGCCAACGTCCCGTACGTCCCCAGCGCCGACATCGCGCTGCTGCCGCCGGAGGCCCGGCTGCACGAGGCCCGGCCGGCGCTGGACGGCGGCGCCGACGGTCTGGACGTGCTGCGCCGGGTGGCCGTCGAGGCGCCGCACTGGCTGGCCCCGGGCGGGTCGCTGCTGTTCGAGACCAGCGAACGGCAGACCCCGACGGCCCTGGCCGTCGCCCGCGCGGCCGGCCTCGACGCCGCCGACGCCTGGTGCGAGGACCTGGACGCGACGGTCGTCACCGCGACCCTGCGCTGACGGGGCCGCCGCCCGGACCCGCCTCGCCTCCCGCCTCCCGCCCCTGCCTCCCGGCGGCGGGGGCGGGCCCGGCGGTCGGCTGGGCGCTCACAGCTCGCGGATCTCACGCCTGGTCAGCGCGTACCCGAACGCGCCCGTCAGGCAGAGCCCGGTCGTCGCGAACACCCCTTGACTCCCGAACGCGTCCACCGCCGCGCCGGCCGCGATCACCGAGATCGGGAAGACTCCCAGCGCGCAGAAGGTGACGGCCGCCATGACCCGGGCCAGCAAGGCGGGCGGGGTGCTCTTCTGCACGCCGGTGACGACCAGGACGTTGGTCACCGTGCTGGCGCCGCCGGCCACGCAGAGCAGCAGCACGGCGCCGACGAGGCCGACGAACGGCACCAGGCCGATCGCCACACCCATCACCAGTCCGGAGAGCATCGCCGTGCGGCCCCGCGAGCGGACCTCGGTGAGGCCGGCCGCGAACAGGCCGCCGACCAGCGCACCGCCGGTGAACGCGGCCAGCAGCAGGCCCAGTCCGACGGCGCCGGCGTCGAAGCCGTGGGTGGCCAGGGTCGGCAGGGCGACGCGGGTGGCGCCGCCCACCGTCAGGTTCGCGATCACCGTCACCGTCAGCACCGCGCGCAGCAACGGCGATTCCCGCAGCAGGCGCCGGAAGTTCTTCGGCACGGAGGCACGTTCGGAGATCGGGCTGGGTGCTGCGACGAGGCTGCCGCGACCGATCAGCAGCAGCGTCGCCGCCGACACGGCGAAGGTCGCCGCATCCAGGCCCAGGGCGGCGGCCGGGTTCAGCCAGGCGACCAGCGGGCCGGCCAGCGCCGGACCGAGCAGACCGGCGCCGAAGGTGACCGTACTGTTCAGCGCATTGCCCGCGTGCAGGTCCTCGGCGGGCAGCAGGGTCGGGGTGATCGCCCAGGCGGCCGGCAGGAACACCCCTGCTCCGACGCCGACCAGCAGCGCGAGCCCGCCGATCAGCCAGAAGTTCGCCGCCCCGCCGGCGGCGATCGCGCACAGCCCGGCGGTGGCGAGCAGCCGGCCGAGGTCGGCGGCCAGCATCACCCGCCGGGCGCCGAACCGGTCGGCGAGCATCCCGCCGAGCGGGGTGGCGGCCAGCCGTCCCGCGCCGTAGGCGGCGACCACCAGGCTCAGCTGGCGGGCGCCTCCGGCGAGGGAGTAGACCAGCAGCGGCAGGGCGACCACCTGGAACGCGTTGCCGAACTCCGAGGTGCCCTGCCCGATCACCAGCAGCCGGAAGCCCCGCGCGCGCAGGGGCGCGACGCTGATCCGGGGGCGGAACCGCAACAGCCCCGCCTCGCTGCCTCCTCCCGTGCCGCCTGCTCCCGTGCTGCCCGCTCCCGCGCCGCCCGTCTCCGCGTCGCCCGCCCCCGTGCTGTCCGTCCCCGTGTCGCTTGCTCCCGCGCCGCTAGCCATCGAGCGAGACCGGCAGCGACTCCAGGCCGCGCAGCATGATCGTGTTGCGCCAGGGCAGGGTCTCCTCCGCGGCGGCCAGCTCGATCCGCCCGAAGCGCTCCAGCAGGCCGGTCAGCGCGACCTCGCTCTCCAGCTTGCCGAGGAAGGAGCCGAGGCACCGGTGCAGGCCCTGCCCGAAGGCCAGGTGGCCCGGATCGCCCCGGTCCAGGATCAGCCGGTCGGGATCGGTGAAGCGGGCCGGGTCCCGGTTGGCCGCGCCGAGCGAGAGCAGCACCAGCTCGTCCGCAGGGATCTCCACGTCGTCGACCATCACGTCGGCGTTCGTGAACCGCAGCGTGGCCATGCTCACCGGAGACTCGTAGCGCAGGAACTCGTCGATCGCGACTGGCATCGCCGCCGGGTTGGCGCGCAACCAGGCGAGCTGATCGGGGTGGTGGAGCAGCGCCAGGGTCGCGGTGCCGAGCAGGTTGACGGTGGTCTCGTGGCCGCCGATCAGCAGCAGGAAGACCATCGAGAACACCTCCCGCTCGGTGAGTTCACCGGCGTCACAGGCCTGCACCAGGTCGGTCAGGATGTCCGTGCTCGGCGACGCCCGCCGGGCCGTCATCAACTCGCGCAGGTAGTCGTTCAGTTCGGCGGTGGCCTGGTCGAAGGTCATGTCGCCGCCCTGGGTGAGGATCGCCGTCGACCAGGTGCGGAAGGCCTGCATGTCCTCCGGGGGGAAGCCCAGCAGCTCACAGATGATCATGATCGGCAGCGGGAAGGCGAAGTCCGTCACCAGGTCGGCGGTCTCCCGCCCGCGCAGCCCGTCCAGCAGGCCGTCGGCGATGCGCTCGACCAGCGGCCGCATCAGGTCGACCCGCCGGCGGGTGAAGACGCCCTGGATCAGCCGGCGCAGCCGGGTGTGGTCCGGCGGGTCGCTGTTGAGCATGTGGACCACCTCCGAACCGAGCGTCAGGCCGGAGCCCCGCCCGCTCGCGATGGCCTGGCTGCGGCGGACGTCCTGCCCGAAGCGCGGGTCCATCAGTGCGGCCCGGACGTCCTGGTAGCGCGTCACCAGGTAGACCGGCAGGCCCTCGCCGAACTCCACGACGGAGACCGCGCCGGCCTCGCGGATCCGGGCGAGCGTGGGGTAGGGGTCGCGGATGAAGGCGGACATCCGCGCGGCGGCGTCGTCGACCGCGGTGGTCATGGATCACTCCTCGGGCTCGAACTCCGGCAACTACACGGTCAGCGACGGGAAGGGCCAGCGGCGCACCCGCATGGGCAGGAACCAGGCGCGGCCGGCCTGTTCGGCGATCAGGCCGGCCGCGGCGAAGTCCTGGTGGACGGCGTCCGGCAGCCGGCCGACCTCGACGCCCTCGGCCAGCGCCTCGACCTGCGCCAGGTGGCCCGGCTCGTCGATGGTGAACAGCTCCAGCGTCCCGAACCGGCGGTCGCGCACCTCGACGAAGCCGGGGCCGCGCCGGAAGACGCACTTGCTCGGGTAGTACGTGGCGCGCCAGTCGGCGACGACGTCCTGGGGGCCGCCGGTCAACTGCTCGGGCGGGTACAGGTGGTGGAACCGGCGCTGCGCCGCGCAGCCGTCCGTGCAGTCGGCCTGCCAGAGCACGGCAAGCCCCTGCCCGGTCGCCTCGCGCAGCAGCATCAGCGCCCTCGCGGAGGCCGCCGGCGCGTCCGCGCAGAGCCGCACCGGCTCGACCAGCCGCAGGCAGCGGACCCCGGCGCGGTGCAGTTCGGTGACCTCCGCCTCCGCCGGGCCGGACAGGGTGCGGCGACCGAGCGCGAAGCCCGGCAACGCCCTGGCGGCGGGGTCGTAGTCGAGCCAGAGCTCGACCTCCGGGCCGGCCGCGCGCCAGGAGGCCGCATCGGCCCCTCCCGCATCGGCCCCTCCAGGATCGGCCCTTCCCGCCACGGTCCTTCCCGCAACGGCCTTTCCAGCATCGGCCATTCCGGCATCGGTCCGTTCAGCCGATCGTGACGGCATCGAGCACCTCCTCGGCGCGAGGGCGGGCGGCGGCGGGGCCGTGCCGGTGCTGCATCCGCATCAGCACCTGGTTGTCGGACTCGACGGCGACCTGGAGGAAGCTGTCCCCGTCGTGGAACAGCAGACCCAGCGCGGTGAAGCGCTCCAGCACCGGCCCGACCGCCGCCGCGCCGCCGGGGACCTTGGCGGCCAGCGCGGCGGTCGAGCGGGGCTGGTTCAGCAGCCGGAAGGCGGCGAGCTCCACCGGATCGGTCAGCTCGACCACCCGCCAGTCGTACCCGGGGCGGGTGTTGACGAGCGCGATCCGGCCGCCCGCGTCCCGGTAGCTGAGCCGGCTGTCGGGGAATCGCGCGATCCAGGTGTCCACCGCCGCGCTCAGCCGCTCCGCGAGGTCGCCGCCGATCCCGCGTGGTGGCGCGCTGAACACGTAGGCCAGTTCGGCCAGTTCGCTCTGCGGCAGGCGGTAGGTCGCGCCGTACTGGAAGGCCGGCCGGGTGATCGCGAAGCCCAGCTCGGGCCGGTCGAAGTACGGGCTGAACCGCTCGATCGCGATCCGTCCGGCTCCGGTCGGCGGGTCCAGGTGGTGCAGCAGGGGAAGTTGGCGGATCACCGACTCGTAGTCGGCCGGCTGCTCGCCCGGGAAGCCGTAGAGGTAGTTCCAGCTCACCGACACTCCGGCGCTCTGCGCGTCCCGCAGCGCGCGGACGTTCTGGCAGCCCGTCACCCCCTTGTCCATGATCCGCAGGACCCGGGTGCTCAGGCTCTCGATGCCGGGCTGCACCTGGGCCGCGCCCGAGTCGCCGAGGAGCTGGAACTGGTGGCGGCGCAGGTTGGCCTTGATCTCGAAGTGCAGCCGCAGATCGACCGGGAGTTCGGCCAGCGACTTCAGGACGGTGTCGAAGTAACCCATGTCCAGGATGTTGTCGACCACGTAGACGTCCAACAGCTGGTGGCGTTCGGCGAGCGTGAGCACCTCTGCGAGGAAGTCCGTCGGCGGCTTGGAGCGGAACTCCATCGAGGAGCCGTTGAGCCCGCAGAAGGTGCAGTGGTGCTTCTCGCCCCACCAGCAGCCCCGGGAGCCTTCGACGACCAGCTTGGGATCGACCCACCCGGCCGCGACGGAGGCGTCGAGCCGCTCGTAGAAGCCGTCGTAGCGGGGCGCCAGGATCGCCGCGGGCGGCAGTGGACGCCTCGTCATCTCGTTGGCCGTCGACGTCCCGGAGTCGTCCCGCCAGCAGAGCCCGGGGACGGCGGAGAGGTCGCCGCCTTCCAGGAGCGCCGGGAAGGCGGCCTCGCCCTCGCCGCGCACCACGTAGTCCAGGAAGGGGAAGTTGCGGTGCAGCGCGGCGCCCTGCGGACCGTCGCAGTTCGCGCCGCCGAACACCGTGCGCACCTGCGGGCACCGCTGCTTGAGCAGCTTCGCGGTGGCGAGGCTCGCCGTGTTCTGCTGGAAGGTGGTGGTGAAGCCGACCAAGTCCGGTGGGTCGGCGGCGAGTTCGTCGACCAGTCGGGCGATGAACGCGGGGGCGATCGCGCGGGTGGCCCGGGTCAGTGCGATCTCCTGCTCGCTCGCACCGCTGGTGGCCAGGTACTCGAAGTAGGGCGCGAACTCGCCGTCGAGGTCATCGATGTCGCTGCCGTCGCCGTCGCCGTCGATGCCGATGCCGGCCTCGATATCGGGGGCCGGGCCGTCGTCACCGTACAGCGCGCCGGCGAACGCCCAGTCGCCCGCGCCCTGGAAGTAGGACTTCTCGGAGAAGTACTGGTAGTCGTCCACGCCGAAACCCGCGGTCTCGGCGGCCCAGTCCACGAAGTCCAGGTTGGCGTACCGCACTTCGACCTGGTGGCCGGCGCGTGCGGCAGCGGTGTGCATGATCCCGAGCGCCAGCGACGGCACGTCGATCGCGCCCCAGGGCATGTGCAGCAGGACGATACGCATGGTGGCCACTTCTGTTGTACGCCGGCGGTCGGTGAGGTGTCGCTCCGGGGCACCGCAGGCGCCCCGGAGCGACGGTGAATCACTTGCCCTTGGTCTCGGCCTTCGGCTTCGGCTGCCCCTTGAGGGCAGGCGCGACCACTGCGGCCTTGGTGATGTCGAGCGCGAAGGCCTGGACCACCACGGCGCCCCGGTCACGCTCCGGGGTGCTGATCGGGTCGTTCTGAATGCTGCGTCGCTTCATGGCTGTTCACCTCCTTCCACCAGTTCGGCGGGTACCTCGGGGCGGTCGCCCCGGGGTGGCAGGGGGAGCGGTGCCGGCCAGGCGTGCTCGGCGAACCGGACCATCGTGGCCAGCACCGATCGGTGGTCGGCGGTCCGGCGGCTGTAGTGGCCGCCGTCCACCCAGAGCAGCTCGTGCGGCACCGCCAGCCGGCGCAGGTCCGCGGCGTACCGGGCGACCTGGTCGGGTGGGCACCGTTCGTCGGTCCGCGAGGCGACCAGCAGGACGGGCGAGCGGACCTGGTGCACGTACGATCGAGGGTCGGCCGCGCGGTAGCGCTCGGGAACCTCGTCCGGGGTCCCGCCGAAGAGCTGGCGATCGAGCTCGCGCAGTGCGGGGGTGGTGGTGCGGTAGGCGGCGGGGTAGTCCGCGATCGGCTGAGCGGCCATGCCGAGTGACCACAACTCCGGCTGCGCGCCCATCGCGAGCAGGGCCAGGTAGCCGCCCCACGAGAATCCGCACAGGCCGGTGCGCTCCGCGAGCGCCGTACCGTCGGCGACCAGCTCCGCGCGGACGGCGGCCAGGTCCTCGATCTGCGCCAGCCCGACCCGGTGGCCGTACTCGTGCTGCCAGCGGGCGCCGTAGCCGGTGGAGCCGCGGTAGTTGGTGCGCACCACCGCGTAGCCACGGCCCACCAGGGCGTTCACCCGCGGGTCGTAGGAGTCCCGGTCGTGGGTGGCGGGGCCGCCGTGGACCAGGAAGAGGGTCGGCCACGGGCCCTGGCCGGCCGGGGTGCTGACGAAGCTGTGGATCCGCCCGTACGGCCGGGGCGTCCAGCGCCGGCTGCGGGAGGTGTCGCCCTGGTCCGGATCGAGGCCCTGCCCGGGGTGGTGCGCAGTCTCCGTGCCGGGGCGCAGGACCAGCGGGCGGGGCGGTGTCGACTCCCGGCTCCAGACGCAGTGCAAGGTGCCGTCCGGAGCGCAGGACAGGTCGTGGATCGTGCCGCCGGGGGTGCTGATCTCCCGGACGGGCGGGGCCTGTTCGGCCGGTCCTCGGCCCGCGGCCCCCTGCTGCGGCGCCCCTTGCCCCTCCGGCGGGTCGAGGTCGGCGAGGAGCAGTCGGCTCCGCCCGGCCCGCTCGTGCTGGATCAGCACCTCGCGCGGCCCCTGGTACCAGCCGGCCGATATCTGCGAGTCGAACGACAGCCCCGGGTACCTGCGCAGCCCCGTGCCGGCCTGCCAGGTCGCGACGGTGTACCGCTCGTCCTCCTCGACCACCAGCAGCAGCTCCGGTTCGAGTACCGCGAGCGGGTTGAACTCGATCGGCCAGAGTCGCAGTCGGCGGTGCCCGGCGATCCGCAGCGGACCGTCCGCCTGCGCGCCCGCCTGAACGGTCGCCTGAACGTCCGCCTGCGCGCCCGTCTGAACGGTCGCCTGAGCGCCCGTCGGCCACAGGACCACCGAGTCGTCCCCGTCGGGCCGCCCGCCGAGGGCGAGGAGCCGGCCGTCCGGCGACAGGTCGGCCAGGCTCAGGTACCCCGGCGCCGAACCGATCAGCCGGGCCTGGCCCGCGGGCGGTCCGACGTAGCAGTGCGAGGCGCCGTCGACACCGACGACCACCGCCGCGAGCGCGCCCGTCCGGTCGAAGGCGACGCCGTACGCCCGCCCGCTCGGCACGCCGTACAGCGCCTCGCCGCCCGCTCCGCCGGCGAACGGCTCGCGCCGCCACCGCCCCTCCCCGGCGTTGTCGGCGTCGAACCACCAGACGGCGTCGCCGTCCGGCTCGATCTCGCTCAGGTGGACGCCCCCCGGTCGGTCGGTGACCACCCGGCGCCGACCCGTCCCCAGGTCCCAGGCCACCGCCTGCCAGCGCTCGTCGACGAGCCGCGTCTCGACCGCGCGGTCGGCCGCCAGGGCGGCGAAGCCGGGGGACTGGAACGCCTGTGTCACGGACCCGGCCCTTTCGGCTCGATGGTGGGAACAGACTGCGCTGAACGTCCCGAGGCCGGTGCACTGGTGTGAAGATCCAGTGAACTGGCGTGAAGAAAAGGCCACTTGTGGAGGATCGCCGCCACTCTAGGGGGGTGCCGTGGTTGCGAACAGACCTTTCGCACAGTTGGCCGAAATGCAGCTGAGGTGAATGCGGGCCGGCAGGGGTGTGGATGTGCCGGGAACGCGCAGTGGGAACGCACAAAGGCCGGCCGTCGCCGACCGCGCGTTGATCGCTTGTCTGCCACGGATTCCTACGGTCGGGCCTTCGGTAAGTTCCGCACCGCTCAAAAGGATTCCCATGATCGACCAAGCCGCGTCGTCGCGCGGTGGCGCACCCTGGATCGGCGACGATCCGCGATTCACCGAGTTGCGCGCCGCGTACCGCAGGTTCGTGTTCCCGGTGACGGCGGCGTTCCTGCTCTGGTTCCTGGCGTACGTACTCTGCTCGGCCTATGCCCGCGGCTTCATGGCGGCCAAGGTCGTCGGGAGCATCAACGTGGCCCTGGTCTTCGGACTGCTGCAGTTCGTCTCGACCTTCGGCATCGCCCTGGCCTACGGCCGGTTCGCCGCCCGGCGGTTGGACCCGCTGGCCGAGGCCCTGCGGAGCGCGGCGGCGTCCCGTCCGACCGCATCGGCCGGACACGCCGACAACCAGGAACTGACGGAGAGCCAGGCATGACACAGCACCTTCCGCTCGCCGCAGCGACGGCGCAGTCGGCATCGCACAAGGGCCTGACCATCGGCCTGTTCGTCGCCCTGGTGGCGGTGACCCTCGTCATCACCCTCTGGGCGCGGCGGAGCACCCAGGGCACCGGCGGCTTCTACACCGGCGGCGGCCAGTTCTCCGCGCTGCAGAACGGGATCGCGATCTCGGGCGACTACCTGTCCGCGGCCTCCTTCCTCGGCATCGCCGGGATCATCGCGCTCTCCGGGTACGACGGATTCCTCTACTCGATCGGCTTCCTGGTCGCCTGGCTGGTCGCGCTGCTGATGGTCGCCGAACTGCTGCGCAACACCGGTCGGTTCACCATGGCGGACGTGCTGGCCGCGCGGCTGCGCAGCGGGCCGATGCGGACCGCCGCAGGCGTGTCGACCATCGTGGTCTCGATCTTCTACCTGATCGCGCAGATGGTCGGCGCGGCGACGATCGTGGGGCAGCTGCTCGACGTCAAGGGCGCCTCGGCGCAGATCTGGACCATCGTCGGGGTCGGCGCCCTGATGATCGTCTACGTCGTGGTCGGCGGGATGAAGGGCACCACCTGGGTGCAGATCGTCAAGGCGGTGCTGCTGATCGCCGGCGCGGCCATGATGACCCTGTGGGTGCTGGCGAAGTACGGGTTCGACCTCAGCCACCTGCTCGGGGACGCCGCCGCGGCCTCCAAGAAGGGCGATGCCTTTCTCCAGCCCGGCCTGAAGTACGGGGCGACCGACGGCTGGTCGAAGCTCGACCTGGTCAGCCTCGGCGTCGCCCTGGTGCTGGGCACCGCGGCGCTGCCGCATGTGCTGGTCCGCTTCTACACCGTCCCGACCGGCCGCGACGCGCGCAAGTCGGTGAACTGGGCGATCGGCATCATCGGGGTCTTCTACCTGATGACCCTGGTGCTCGGCTTCGGCGCGGCCGCGCTGGTCGGCACGGCGACGATCAAGGAGAAGGATCCGTCCGGCAACACCGCCGCCACCCTGCTGGCCGAGCACCTCGGCGGCGGCGCGGGCACCACCGGCGGCTCCCTGATGCTCGCCTTCATCGCGGCGGTGGCGTTCGCCACCATCCTCGCGGTCGTCGCCGGGCTCACCCTGACCTCGTCGTCGTCGTTCGCCCATGACCTGTACGCCAGCGTGATCCGCAAGGGCAGGGCCACGGAGCGGCAGGAGCTGGTCACGGCGAAGATCGCCGCCGTGGTCATCGGCGCGGTCGCGGTCGCCCTGTCGATCTTCGCCAGGGACCTCAACGTGGCGTTCCTGGTGGCCCTGGCCTTCGCCATCGCGGCCTCGGCCAACCTGCCGGCGATCCTGCTGACGCTGTTCTGGAAGCGCTTCACCACCGTCGGCGCCAAGTGCGGCATCTACGCGGGCCTGGTCAGCTCGATCGGCCTGGTGCTGCTCTCCCCGATCTGCTGGGGCGGCGCGACCGGCACGGTCCACGCCGTGAAGCTGACGGCCGCCCAGGCGAAGGACTGCGGGGTGGAGGCGTCCAGCAAGCAGGTCGGCAACGCCACGGCGTTGATCTCCTGCACCACCACCGCACCGGTGCCGCTGCAGAATCCGGGCATCGTCTCGATCCCGATCGGGTTCGCGGCCGCGGTCCTCGGCTCCCTGGTCGGCAGCCGCCGCCGTCGTGACGAGGAGTCGGACGGGCGCGGCTTCGAGGAGCTTGAGGTCCGCGCGCTCACCGGAGTGGGGCGGTAGGGCGTGGAACCGGGCTCCAACCTCGACGAGTTCCTCTCCGACCTCGCGCGCTACGCCGCCGCGGACGTCCTGACCGCCCAGCTCACCGCGGACACCCTGCGCAAGTACCTGCGGGCCGGACTGATCGTGCCCGACGACCTGTGCGCCGGTGACACGGACGGCTACTCGCAGCGGCTGCTGCATGCCGGACGGACGCACTCCGTGGTGGCCCTGACCTGGCTGCCCGGTCAGTCCACCCCGATCCACGACCACGTCGCCTGGTGCGTGTCAGGCGTGGTGGAGGGCGTCGAGGTGGACGAGGCGTTCCGGCTGTGGCGGCCCTCCAGAACCGGCCGCAGGGTGCTGGTGCCGTCCGGCCGGACCACCTGCTCTCCCGGCCGGGTGCAGCTCCTGGTGCCGCCCGACGAGGACATCCACCGGGTGTCGAACGGCGGCACCGGTCGCGCGGTGTCCCTGCACGTCTACGGCGCCGACATCGCGCTGAACGGGGGCAGCTCGATCAACCGGGTCTTCGGAAACGAGGTCGTGGACCTCCCGCCGGACGGCGCCCGCCTGGTGAGCTGGCGGAGCCCGGAGAGCCTGGCCCCGTGACCGCCCCGTAGCGAACCGACGGGCCGTCCTCCCCGGACGGCCCGTCGGCCACGCCCGGGCCCCTGCCCGGTGAGGCGGGCGGGGCCGTACGGCCTGACGTCGGGTTCTGCCACGGTCGGCCGGGCCGTACCCCGCGATTGGTCCAGACCTATTGACGAGCTGCGCCGCCCCTCCTACGATCCGGTCCGGCACAGCCCCACATGTCCCCACCTCACCCACAGCCGGGCGTCGCGCCCCCACGCGTCGGTCATGTCCATGGCGCTCGGCGGGAAGGGAACGCAGCATGTTCCGTCGAAGGTCGCGTACTCCACGTCCGTCGGGCGAGGTCCGCCTCTGTCCGGATCCCGGCCGCCTCGAAGGCGACCGGACCGGGAGCGAGCCGCTCCGGGCCCCTGGCCCGCAGTCGCGGGCGAGCGTGGAACGCGCAGCGCAGATGAACCGGACCAGCCGCGCCCAGCACGGGCCGAGCGTCCTGCGGCGCTCCCTCGCCGGGGTGAGCGCCGTCGCCGTCATCGGTGCCGGCATCGCCGTGGCCGGCTCCGTCACGGCCGGGGCCGCCACCCCCAACCTGGTGGCCAACCCCGGCTTCGAGAACGGGCTCTCCGGCTGGACCTGCTCCGGCGGCTCCGGCGCGGTCGTCAGCAGTCCGGTCCATTCCGGCGCCGCCGCGCTCAAGGCCACGCCGACCGGCCCGGACAGCGCCCAGTGCAGCCAGACCGTCAGCGTGCAGCCCAACTCCCAGTACACGCTGAGCGCCTACGTCCAGGGCAGCTACGTCTACCTGGGCGCCACCGGCACCGGCGCCGGCAGCGACCCGTCCACCTGGACGCCGAGCAGTGCGTCGTACAGCCAGCTCGGCGTCGGCTTCACCACCGGGCCGAACACCACCTCGGTGACCGTCTACCTGCACGGCTGGTACGGGCAGCCCGCGTACTACGCGGACGACGTGTCGCTCACCGGCCCCGGCGGCAGCAGCCCCACGCCGACCACCCCGCCGCCCACGACTCCTCCGCCGACCACTCCGCCTCCGACGACTCCTCCGCCCACCACCCCGCCGCCGACGACCCCGCCGCCGACCACCCCGGCGCCGGGTGACACCTGCCCGACGAAGCCCAGGCCGTCGGGCAAGGTCCTCCAGGGCTACTGGGAGAACTGGGACGGCGCCGCGAACGGCGTCCACCCCGGCATGGGGTGGGTCCCCATCACGGACAGCCGGATCGCCGCACACGGCTACAACGTCATCAACGCCGCCTTCCCGGTGATCCTCTCGGACGGCACCGTCCAGTGGCAGGACGGCATGGACGCCAACGTCAAGGTCTCGACCCCCGCCGAGATGTGCCAGGCCAAGGCGGCCGGGGCGACGATCCTGATGTCGATCGGCGGTGCCGCCGCAGGCATCGACCTGAGCTCCAGCACCGTCGCCGACCGGTTCGTGGCGACCGTCGTCCCGATCCTCAAGAAGTACAACTTCGACGGGATCGACATCGACATCGAGACCGGCCTGTCCGGAAGCGGCAGCATCGGCACGCTGTCCGCCTCCCAGGCCAACCTGATGCGCATCATCGACGGCGTACTGGCCCAGATGCCCGCGGGCTTCGGCCTGACGATGGCCCCCGAAACCGCGTACGTGACCGGCGGAAGCGTCACCTACGGCTCGATCTGGGGCGCCTACCTGCCGATCATCAAGAAGTACGCCGACAACGGGCAACTGTGGTGGCTGAACATGCAGTACTACAACGGCAGCATGTACGGCTGCTCCGGCGACTCCTACCAGGCCGGCACAGTGCAGGGCTTCACCGCGCAGACCACCTGCCTGAACAACGGCCTGACCATCCAGGGCACCACCGTCAAGGTGCCCTACGACAAGCAGGTGCCCGGCCTGCCGGCCCAGCCCGGCGCGGGTGGCGGCTACATGGACCCGGGCCTGGTCGGCCAGTCGTGGAACGCGTTCGGCGGTTCGCTGAAGGGGCTCATGACGTGGTCGCTCAACTGGGACGGCTCGAAGGGCTGGAGCTTCGGCGACAACGTGAGGTCCCTCCAAGGCCGTTGATCACCCGCTGATCGCCCGCTGACGTCCCGCCGGCTTCCCGTGCACCGGTGTCGGCACCCTCGCCAGATGCGGAAAGGCGACACCGGGTGAGCTCGCCCGGAAGGAGCACGTGCAGCCGCCCTCCATGACCAGGATCGTCGCGATG
>NZ_JBFBNR010000079.1:0-20770 GCF_040687675.1 Kitasatospora sp. NPDC056731 | reverse complement strand
GGCGGCCCAGCCGCAGGTCGGCCTCGATCCGCTGGTCCAGGGCGCAGAGCCGGGTCTCCTCCAACCGCTTGGCCTCGACGGCGAGTTGACCGCCGAGCGGGATGTCGGCGAAGGCCGGACCGCGCCACAGGCCGAGCGCCTCGCCCAACTGGCGGGCGGCGAGCGGGAAGTCGCCGCCGTCCATGGCCCGGTAGCCGAGGCCCGCGAGGCGGTCGAACTCCTGGAGGTCGACCAGTCCGCCGCCGCTGTCGAGCCGGTAGCCGCCGGGCGAGGTCACCAGGACGCCCTTGGCTCCGCACGCTCCCCCGGCGTCATCGCGGTGGGCGAGCGCCCGGTCGATGAGGTCGCGCAGTTGGAGGACGTAGGTCTGGACGGTGGTGCGCGCGCTGCGCGGCGGATGGCCGGACCACAGTTCCTCGGCGAGGACGCCCGCCGAGATGACCTGGTCGGCGCGCAGGGCCAGCAGGGCGAGCACTTGCCGTGGTTTCGGCGCCGAGGGCACCACCGACACCCCGCACACCTGGACCCCCAAGGCCCCTAACACCCGGATCTCCATGACGTCCACCCCAATCCAGACGGATCGGCGACCCCGACGGCCACCGGCCGGCCGGTGCTGCGGCTACCGCACAGCCGAGCACCGGGTGCTCATCCAAAAACAGGACGGACGGTTTGTCAAGACAAAACCGAACGAGCTGTTTGTTTTTGAACGGACAATCGAGCCCCGGACTGCTGCGACCAACCGGAATGACCGCCGCCGCGAGCCCCGCCGCGTCAACCCCGGACGCACACTCTCAGGCCCCGCCCGCACGGGCCGCCGCCAGCTCGGCCACCACCCGCTCACCACGGTCCGAGCCCAGGTCCAGCGTGGCCAGCACCCCGGGGACGGTGATGCTCGGCATCACGTGCCGGTACAGCACGGCCACCCGGCGCTCCAGATCCGCCCGGCCGGACATCTTCTGGGACTGGATCTGCACGCCCGTCCAGGCACCCGTCACCAGCCACGCCGTCTCGGCCGGCAGCACGTGCGGCAGCAGCTCGCCCCGCTCGCCGGCCGCCGTCAGCACCGCCTCCAGCCGGGCGATCCACCCGGGCGTGGCACCACCGCCGAGGTCGCCGAACACGTCCTGGCCGAGCGAGAGCCGCGCGCCCGCGCTCAGCAGCGGGTCACGCGGCATGAGATGCGCGACGACCATCCCCAGGTCGACGAACTCCTGGAGCTTGCAATGCCGTTCGGGGATCTCGTCCCGACCGAACTGCTCCTCCACGACGCCCTGCGCGAGCTCCCGCTTCGACGCGAAGTGGAAGTACACCGCGCCCCGGGTCACACCCGCGCGGGCGACCACCTCGCCGATCGTCGCCCCCTCGTACCCGTGCTCGTCGAAGACCGAGGCCGCCGCCTCCAGGATCAGCCGACGCGTCCGGATCGCCCGCTCCTGCCGCACCACCGCAACCACCCCGCCTGAACCGCTCGGCAAACAAAACCAAACACCCTGTATCTTACCCGCCGGTCAACCGGCGATCCCTCCTCCCCAGGTCGCATGCACCCGCCTTCGAGCGAAGGAAAACCGCGTGGACGGCACAGGGCGGGAAAGCGACCGCCGCCCCTCCCCCAGCCGACAGAGCCGGAATCCGGCTCCCCACTTCTGGCCGCATCCCACCGAAAACGGCCCACTGTGATAATGCACCTGTCATCCCACTTTTGGGGATTCCTTTGCAGGCCAGGCGGCATCCACCCCAGGCTCGGTCCACCCGGACGGCCATCACGCGGCACCTGGAGCGACCACCCGACCACGCTCGGCCGCCAACGAACCTTCGTTCGGGCTCCTTGAAAACCAAACCGGAAGGTACGTATCTTACGAGCCCTGAGCAGCCCACCCCGCCCGCCACGGCCTTCCGGAGCGCTCCCATGACCCTGCTTGCCTACCGCGCCCCCGCCATCTCCCGCGCCGCCGGCGCGGACCACGGCACCACCCCCGGCCGCACCGCCGGGCCGTCCGTGCCGACCGGACCGGCACCGCGCCTGACCAGCACCGTTGCCAAGGAGTACGTCCACCGGGCCTGCCACGCCGAGGTCTTCCTCACCGGCAGCGAGCAGCTGAACGAGACGACCTTCGCCGTCACCGCGCAGTGGCCGCGCGCCCACACCTTCTTCACCACCCCCGACGGAACCCGGCACGACCCGATCCAGACCGCTGAAACGATCCGCCAAGCCGGGCTCTACCTCGCGCACACCCGGTTCGGCGTCCCGCTCGACCACAAGTTCATGATGTGGAACCTCGACTACACCACCCGCCCCCGCCAACTGCTCATCGGCGCGGCGCCCACCGACCTCAGCATCGAGGCCAGACTCGTCCCGCAGCCGCGCCGGAGCGGCACCACCATCGACTTCACCCTCAGCGCCGTCATCCGACGCGGCGCCCACCTCGCCGCCACCGGACACACCCGGTTCACCACCGTGCCGGACTCCACCTACCGGCGGCTACGCGGGGCCCGCCGCGAGGCCGACCCGGCGCCCGCCGTCTCCGGCGAGCCGCTGGCCCCGGGCCGAGTGGGCCGGATCCGCCCCTGCGACGTCGTCCTGACCCCGGCCGACGCACCCGGGACCTGGCACCTCACCCCCGACCCCTGGCACCCGATCCTCTTCGACCACGCCAACGACCACGTCCCCGGCATGGTCCTGCTGGAGGCCGCCCGCCAGGCCACCAACGCGCTCGTCTCACCGGCCACCGTCATCCCCGCCTCCGCCGCGACCACCTACCACCGGTACGCCGAGCACGACGCCGCCACCACGATCACCGCCCGGCACACCCCCGGTGACGACCCGGACGCCCTCACCACCACCGTCACCGGCCACCAGAACGGCGAGCCGATCTTCACCACCGTCCTGACCGGCCACGCCGACCAGCGGTGACCGGCACTGCCGGGCGCTGACGGGCGCTGACCGGCACTCACGGGCTCCCGTCGACCCGCGCCGGCCCCGACCAGTCCCGACCAGCGCGGACCAGCCCTGACCAGCACGGACCGCCAGCCGCCCACCGTCCCACCCGGCCCGCCCGACCTCCACGGTCGAGCGGGCCGTCGGCACGTCGGAGACGAACCCCTCCCACGGACTGGCACCGGACGAACACCTGCGCGAGGATGTCAGCCCTTGGATTCGCAGTGACCGGGAGTACACAGTGCGTGAAGTCGCTTCGCACCAGAACGAGTTGATCAGACTGACGGACCGCCCCGGCACCGACGACGCCACCGGGCACGAGGGGCGCACCGGCGGCCGGAGCGTACGGGTGCGGGTCCTGGGGCGACACGCACCGGGCTCCCTGCTCGGCCACGACTGGCTGGACTGCGAGATCACCGTCACCGCCGACTCGGCCCGCGGGCAGTTCGTCACGCTGGTGACGGAACGTCAGCTCCAGCAGTGGGAAGCCGCCCTGGAACGGTTGGCGCGGCGCGAGGCAGTGCGCTGGCTGGACGAGGAGCACGGCCCGGAGCTGCGGATCGAGCCGGGGCGGCCCGGCGGCCTCTGGGTGACCGTCTCCGACGCCGAGGACTCCGGCGTCACCCTCCGGGTCGTCCTGTCCCCCGCCCCCGGCTGGCTGGACGAGCAGCGCGCCCTGCTCAAACTCGTCCGGGGCGCCTACCCGTTCGAGGTGGTCGAGGTCGCCCCCGGCATCCACGCCTGGCGCGGGCAGCAGGGGAACGGCAACTGACGGACTGTCAAGATCATTTTGATGACAGGGCCGACGCCCGGCGCAGCGAGCGGCCGGGCCGGGCAGGGCAGGGCGAGCGGCAGCATGACCGGTCCGGTGGCGGTGACGGTGGTGTGGCGGTGGCGGTGGCCCGGCCGCCACCGATAATGGCGACATGATCGAGAAGCAGCTCCGCGTCGTCCTCGCCGAGGACTCGGTGATCCTCCGGGACGGCATGGTCGAACTCCTCACCGCGCGCGGGTGCGCCGTGGTCGCCACCGCCGGAACGGCCCCCGAACTCGTCGCCGCCGTCGCCGAGCACCGGCCCGATGTGGCCGTGGTCGACATCCGGATGCCGCCCAGCCACACCGACGAGGGCATCCGCGCCGCCGTCGAGCTCCGCTCCACCTCGCCCGGGGTCGGCATCCTGGTCTTCTCCCAGCACGTCGAGACCGCCTGGGCGGCCCGGCTGCTCGCAGGTGGCGCCGCCGGCGTCGGCTATCTGCTCAAGGAACGCGTGGCCCGCACCTCGGAGTTCGTGGACGCGCTGCAGCGGGTCGCGGCCGGCGGCACGGCGCTCGACCCGGAGATCGTCAACGGCCTGATGCACGGCGGGCGGCGCAGCCGCGTCGACGCGCTCACCCCGCGCGAACGGGAGGTGCTGGAGCTGATGGCGCAGGGTCACTCCAACCGCTCGATCGCCGGGCTGCTCGTGGTCTCGGAGCGGGCGGTGGAGAAGCACGTCGCCGCCGTCTTCGCCAAGTTCGACCTGCCGGCGACCGAAGCCGACAACCGGCGGGTGAAAGCCGTCCTCACCTACCTCGCCGAGAACGGCGGCTGAGCCGGGAGCAGCGGTGCCGTGGACGGCCCCGCCGCGGGCACCCGTCACAGGCTGCTCGGCAGTTCGGCGGTGACCGTCGTCGGCCCGCCAGGCGGACTGTCCACCCGCAGCACCCCGTCCACCGCCGCGAGCCGCTCGGCCAGGCCCGCCAGACCCGAGCCGGAGCCCGAACCGGAGCCTCTGCCGGAGCCCCCGCCCGGAGCGGCGCCCCCGCGGCCGTCGTCGCGCACCGTCAGCCGCACCCGCCCGCCGGCTGCGCTCGCCGTGAGCTCCGCCGCCGCCGCGCCGCTGTGCTTGGCGACGTTGGTCAGCAACTCGGCCGCGCAGAAGTAGACGGCCTGCTCGATCGCCGCGTCCGGCCGCTCCCTCAGATCCAGCCGGACCGTGACCGGCACCGGCGCGGTGGCGGTGAGCCCGGGCAGTGCCTGGGCGAGGCCGCCGTCCAGCGCCACCGGGTGGATGCCCCGGGTGAGCCGGCGCAGTTCCGCGATGGTGTCGTCGGTCTGCCGGCGAGCCCGGTCGACCAGGGTGCGCAGGCGCTCGGCCTCCGGAGTGCCGGGCGGGCCGGGCTGCCCGGGCTGCCCGGTCGGTCCGGGCTGGGCGTCGCCAACGGCCTCACCGGTGACCTCGCCGGTGACCTCGCTGAGGGCGTCGTCGGCCAGCGAGAGCGTGATGGCGAGCGCGACCAGTTGCGCCTGCGTCCCGTCGTGCAGATCGCGTTCGAGACGGCGCAACCGGTCGGTGTTCTCGGCGAGCAGGGTGGCCCGGGCGGTCTCCAACTCGCGCACCCGCTCCTGCGACCGCACCGGGCCGAGCAGCAGCCGAGCGAGGCCCCGATTGGCCGCGCTCACCGCCCGCAGCGCCGCCGGCACCACCGCCAGTACGGCGAGCCCGACCGGGGCCCCGGCCACGTCCGGCCAGCCGACCGGCCTCGGCCCGGGCTCCAGCAGGCGCACCCACAGCGGGAAGCCGACCAACCAGACGCAGCTGAGCGGCAATCCGACCGCGACCAGGAAGCCGAGCACCCCCAATGGCAGCCGCAGCAGCAGGTAGAGCAGTGCCCGCCAGGCCACCGGGTCGGTCAGCACCGCCCGGCCCCGGGCGATCGCCCCGGACGGCCGGGGCAGCGCCCCCGGGGCCGGCACCGGCTCGCCGAGCAGCCGCCCGACCAGCCGCCGGTGCAGCCCGCCCAGCCCGCGCGCCCCGGCCAGGGCGGCCACCACGAACGGCAGCCCGAGCACGGTGAGCGAGAGCAACGCCCCGGCATAGAGCACGGCCACGGCGTAGACCCCGCCGAGCACGCCGATCGGCAGCCCGAGCAGCGCGAAGGCCAATTCGCCACCGCGCACCGACAGATACCGCCGACGCTCAGCCACCGTCCACCTCACCACTCCCACTCACCGCACTCACCGTGCTCACCGCACTCACCGCCTCGACGACACACCCAGGCGGCTTCGACCCGACCCCGCCGCACCTGGCGAAGGGCCCGGTCACCCCCGCTCACCCCCGCTCACCGCCGACCGCCTCGACCGCGCGCCCCCGGATCGCCCGCAGGCCGGTGCCCAGGATCCCCGGTACCGTCAGCGCCGCCGCGCCCGCCACCACCCAGCCGCACGCAGCGCCGGGCACCATCGGCAGCACCGACCCCGTCACCGCCCGGGCGAACGCCCCCGTGGCGACGGCCGCCACCGCCGCACCCAGCAGCACGCCGACCGCCGTGGTGAGGGCCGCCTCGACGGACAGCATCCGCAGCAGTTGCCGCCTGGTCGCGCCGACCAGGCGCAGTAGCGCGAACTCGCGCCACCGGTCGGCCGTCAGGGCGACCAGCGTGTTGACGGTGGAGACGGCTGCGAAGCAGACCAGCATCCCCAGTTCCGCCTCGCGCAGCCAGACGTCCGTCGCCTTGGTGACGCTGGTCGTGGCGCCGGTCGTACGGACCACGTGCTCGGCGGTGCTCGTCATGATCAACATGGTGCCCGACAGCCCGACCAGGAGCGCGACCGGCACCACGGCCGAGGAGAGCCGGGCCGCGTAGCCGCGCAGGTTGGCGTCGGCGAGCCAGCCCGCCCCGGGGGCCAGCACCCGTACCGGCGCGCCGAGCACGGCGGCCACGGCCCGGGCGGCGAGTGGCCCGAGCAGCGCGAGGGCGATCAGCAGCACCAGCGAGCCGAGCATCGCCGCCTGCCCCGCCTTGTCCAGTTCACCGGCCCCTCTGGTGGCGGCGAGCCGCAGCAGCAGCGCCCCGCCCGCCAGGACGGCCAGCCCGGCCAGCACCCGCAGCACGCCCGCCCGCCGCTGGCCCGAGGTGTCCGCGGTCAGCGCGGCGGCCGGGGTGAGCCGGGTGATCCGTCGGGCGGCGAGGGCGGTGGCGGCCAGGCCGACCAGCAGCGCCACCGCCAGTGCGACCAGCATCGGCACCGGCGTTCCGGGGATCCGCAGGCCGGACGCGGCCAGCCCGCGCCGTTGGAGCGCGGCGAGGAAGCCCCGGGCGGCGAGGGTGCCCGCCGCGCCGCCGGGCACGGCTATCAGCAGAATGGTCGCCGCGACCTGGGCCCGCACCAGCCGACGCACCTGACGGGGTGTCGCGGCGACCGTCCGCAGCAGGGCGAGGTCGCGGTGCTGCTGGCGGAGGGTGAAGCCGAGCGCGTTGACCACGACGAACAGCGCGACCAGGACGGCGATCTCACCGAACGCCCCCGCGATCAGCAACAGGCCCGGCCCGGCCACCGCCCGGTGGGTCACCGCGGCGGGGGCCGTGGCCTGGGCGGCGACCAGCGAGCCGAACAGCGTCACCGTCGCCACCGCCAGGAACAGCGCCGCCGCCAGCCCGGCGAAGGAGGCCGGTCGGCGCCGGATCTGGCCGGCCGCCAGGGAGAGGACGGGGCTCATCGTGCTCCCCCGCCCAGCCGGCTCAGCCGCTCGCCGACCTGTGCGGCGGTCGGCCGGTCGAGCTCGTCCACCAGCAGCCCGTCGGCCAGCAGCAGCACCCGGTCCGCGTAGCCGGCGGCCACCGGATCGTGGGTGACCATCACACACGTCCGCCCGTCCAGGTCCACACCGGAACGCAGCAGGTCGAGGATGTCGTGCCCGGTCGCCCGGTCGAGCGCGCCGGTCGGCTCGTCCGCGAACAGCACGGCCGGCCGCGCGACCAGCGCCCGGGCGATCGCCACCCGCTGCTGCTGGCCGCCGGACAGCTGCCCGGGCCGGTGCCGCTCCCGCCCGGACAGGCCGACCCTGGCGAGCGCCTCCCGCACCTGCGCCCGGTCCGGCCGCGCCCCCGCGAGCCGCCCGGGAAGTTCGACGTTCTGCGCGACGGTCATCGCGGGCATCAGGTTGAACGCCTGGAACACGAACCCCACCCTGGTGCGGCGCAGCTGCGCGAGCCGCCGCTCGGGCAGCCGGGACACCTCCGTCCCACCCCAGCGGACGGTGCCCCGGGTGGGGCGGTCCATCCCCGCGAGGCAGTGCAGCAGCGTCGTCTTGCCGGAACCCGAGGGCCCCATCACCGCCGTGAACGTCCCCGGCGCGAAGGCCACGGACACCCCCCGCAGCGCCCGGACGGCGGCCGCGCCCCGCCCGTACTCCCGGTGCAGCCCGTCCCCGGTCAGGGCCGCGCCCGCCACCTCACCGCTCGCCGCCACGGCGGCTGTCGTCATCCCGTTCATGCCCTCCATCCTGGACATGAACGGCCGCACAATCGATTGGGCTGGCCCCCCAATTCGGGGTTCGGAAAACCGAACCCCGCAGGTGGTCCTACCTCCGGACCCAGGACGCGTACGTCGGGTCGAGGCCGTCGCGGTCCCCTCTCACCCCGGCGCCATCGTGGTCGAGGTCGACCGACCCGAGCCACCGTCACGGCGCCGACCAGTGCGGTACTAGGCTGGCTCCCGTTTGACCGGGGGACGGGGGACGGATGTCTGAGGACGGGGGTCACGTGACCTTGCTGGAGAACGATCCGCGCGAGATCGGCGGGTACCGGCTGGAGGGCCGGATCGGCGCGGGCGGCATGGGCGTCGTGTACCGCGCGCGGTCACTGTCCGGGCGGCAGGTGGCGCTCAAGGTGATCCGCCCCGAGCTCGCCGGGGACGAAGAGTTCCGGGCCCGGTTCCGGCACGAGGTCGAGGCCGCCCGCCGGGTGAGCGGGGCGTTCACCGCGCCCGTCGTCGACGCGGACCCCGACGCCCCGTCGCCCTGGCTGGCCACCCTGTACGTCCCGGGCCCTTCGCTGGCCGAACGGGTCGCCCGGCAGGGCCCGTTGAGCCCGCCGGAGGTACGGCGGCTGGCGACGGGCCTCGCGGAGGCGCTGCGGGACATCCATCGCGCCGGGCTGGTGCACCGGGACCTCAAGCCCGGCAACGTCCTGCTCGCCGAGGACGGCCCCCGCGTGATCGACTTCGGCATCGCCCGCGCCCTGGACGGCACCCAGCTCACCAGCACCGGAGTCGCCGTCGGCACACCGCCGTTCATGGCGCCGGAGCAGTTCCGGCACGGCGACACCAGCCCGGCCACCGACGTGTTCGCGCTCGGTTCGGTACTGGCCTTCGCGGGCACCGGGCGCGGTCCGTTCGGCGCGGACTCCTCGCACGCGGTGGGCTTCCGGGTCGTCTACGAGGAGCCGGACCTCGCCGGGCTGGCGGCGGAGCTGCTCCCGATGGTCGCGGCCTGCCTCGCCAAGGAGCCGGCGCGACGGCCCACCCTGGAGACGTTGCTGACGTGGTCCGTCGCGGGCGTGGAGCCTCCCCCGGCCGCTCCCGACACCCGGCCCGCGACCGTGTGGGAGCGGCCCACCGTGCCGCCCGTTCCGACCGAGCCGGACGTCCGCTCGGCACCCCTCGCGCCCGCCTTCCCCCCGCCCACCGGGCCCCCCGTCATACCGGCACCGTCCGGCACCGCCGTGCCCCGGCCACGCCGCCGGACGGCCGCGCTCGTCGTCGCGGTCGCCGTCGCGTTGGCCGCGGCCGGCGGCACGGCCGTCCTGCTGCGGCAGAAGGAGAAGGACAACGGCGGTGCCGGTGCCCTGCCCCCGGCCGCCTCGGCGCCGTCCACTCCCGGCCAGTCAGGCCACCCAGGCCAGTCAGGCCCGCCCGACTGCCCTTCGGCCCGCGCTGTCGTGGGCGGAGACGGTCCGTTGGAGACCGTCATGAGCCGTTGGACGGCCGACTACCACCAGGCGTGCCCCACCGCGAACGTGACCGCCACCGACGTGAGCGGCACCGCCGGCCAGCAGTTCGTCGCCGGCCAGGTCGACGCCGTCACCCTCGACGACGCACCCCTGGGCGACGAGGCCGCCGGCCTCGGCAAGCGGTGCACGGCCGCCCGGCCCGCCCAACTCCCGCTCGCCGCCCTGCCGATCGCGGTCGTCTACAACGTCCCCGGGCTCGACTCGCTGGTGCTGGACGCCCCGACGGTGGCCCGGATCTTCAACAGCCAGATCACCAGCTGGCGGGACCCTGCGATCGCCACGCTCAACCCCGGCCGGGTGCTGCCCGACACGACCATCACCGCGGTCCACCCGTCGGGCGTGTCGCCGATCACGCTCGGCTTCACCCGCTACCTCGCCAAGGCCGCGCCCGCCGCCTGGCCGTACCCGGCGGTCGCCCGCTCCTGGCCTGCCCAGGCGATGGGCGGTCTGACGGTCGGTGACCTCGGCGCCGTCCGCCCGACGGTGGCCGGCAAGTCCGGCGCGATCGCCTTCCTCCCGTTCAAGGACGCCGACGGGCTGCGGACCGCCAAACTGTCCGCCGGCTCCGGCCCGGTGGCCGCCACCACCGAGGCCGCCACCGCTGCCCTGGTCGGCGCCAAGGTCACCGGCACGGGCACCGACCTGACAGTCGACGTCGACTACGCGAACCCCGGCTCCGGCGCGTACCCGCTCGTCCAGGTCGGCTACGCGGTGTTCTGCGGCACCGACGCACCGGACAACCGCGACAACCACCCGACCCGGGCACTGGTAGGCCTGCTCTCCCACGCGGTGAGCGCCGCCGGCCAGCCGGCCGCGACGCAGTCGGGCTACGCCGCGCTGCCGCCCGCCCTCGCCCGTCAGGTCACCGACGCGCTGAACGGCCTGACGGCCGGCTGACCCGGCAACGGTGGGCGGTGGGCGCGCCGGCCTCCCGCCCGGCGAGTCGGTGCCGCCGCTCACCGGCCGCGACGCCCGACGGCAGGACGCGGCTCGGGCCACCGCCGCGGTACGCCCGCGAGCCGAGCCTCACCCGCCCCGGTCCCCGCGCCGCCCATCCGACGAGGGATCATGAACGGGTGACCATCGACCTGCTGCCCGGCCACGGCGTCCGCCTGCCCGCGCCGCTGCCCGAACTGCGCTTCGGCCTCACCGAGGCGACGGTCCGCCGCCTGCTGGCCCCGCACCGCGAGGCGCTCCCGGGCGGTGTGCACCCCACCTTCGTCTGCGGCTCCAGCTGGGCGCTGCACTTCACCCTGCCCGGGGTCGGCGTCACCCTCTGCTCGGGCCCGGGCGAGCACCTCCGGGCCGTCTTCCTGTCGCGCTGCCCGGTGGAGCCGGTGGAGGGTGCGGCCGCCTGCCCGGTCGGCCTCCACGGCATCGACGTCTTCGGCTGGCCGGCCCACGAGGTGGTCGAGGCGCTGCGCGCCGAAGGCCTGCCCGTCCCCGACCCCGTCCACGGCAACGTCCGGTACGACACGCTGCGCCTCAGCCGAAACACCCCCGTGCGCTGGACCCCGGCCGGCGGGCGGAAGCCGCGCCACGAACCGCCGTTCACCTTCGGCCTCGTCTCCCTCTCCTCCTCGGCCCCCGCCGCCCCGGACGAGGCGGCGCCATGACCGGGCCGCCGGGCCGTGGCACTCGCCGGCCGGTTCGTCGGGCCGTTCCTCGGAAGCCCACCACCCCTCACCCCCTCACCAGGAGTCGACATGACCACCACCCCCGCGACCACTCCCTCGACCATCGCCGTCCTCGGGCCTGGCGGCGTCGGCGGCCTGATCGGCGGCCTGCTCGCGCGCGCCGGGCACCGGGTGATCTGCCTGGCCGGCGAGGAGACCGCCGCCGTCCTCAACCGGGACGGACTGCACGTCCGCAGTGGGCAGTTCGGTGATTTCACCGCCCGGGTCGAAGCCGCCACCGAACTGCGCGAGCCGGTCGACGCCGTGTTCGTGACCGTCAAGGCGACGGCGCTGGCCGACGCGCTCGACCGGATGCCGCCGCAGGCCCTCGGCTCCGCCGTCGTGGTGCCGCTGCTCAACGGAATCGACCACGTCACGGCGCTGCGCGAGCGCTACCCGGCCGGGCAGGTCGCGGCCGGCACGATCCGGGTCGAGGCCACTCGCACCGCGCCTGGGCGGATCGAGCACACCAGCCCCTTCGCCGTGCTCGAACTGGCCGGACTGGTAGTGGACTTGGCCGATCAGCTGCGGCGCGCCGGCCTCGATGTCACGCTGCGCGAGGACGAGACCGCGATGCTCTGGAACAAGCTCTCCTTCCTCGCCCCGTTCGCGCTGCTCACCACCCGCCACCGCAGCGAGGTCGGCGTCGTGCGCACCGAGCACCGGTCCGAACTGCTCACCGTCCTCGACGAGATCGCGGCCGTCTCCGGCGCGGCGGGCGCCCCGGCGGACGCACAGGCACTGCTCACCGCCTTCGACCGGGTGCCCGGGTCGATGAAGTCCTCGATGCAGCGCGACGTGGAGGCCGGCCGTCCGATCGAACTGGACGCCATCGGCGGCGCCGTCCTGCGGGCCGCCGCCGCGCACGGGGTCGACACCCCGGCCCTCGCCGGACTGGTGCGCGACCTGTCTGAACCGGCCAACCGGTAGCACCCGCAGCCGACTTCACGTCGTGGGGCAGGGCCTCTGACGTGAAGTCGGTGACATCGGTGAATTCGGCGAAGTCGAGCCCGGAATCTGATGTTCCATCAACTCCCGTTCCCGGCCGACAGTAAAGGTTCACCCATGATTCACCCGATCGGGCGGAACCACGAGTGGGCGATCAGGCGTTGTTGCCGGCGGGAGGGATACAGACATGACAAGGAAACCGTACCGACTGGCCGCCGCCGCACTCGCGCTGCTCGCCACCGCTCCACTACTCAGCGCGTGCAAGGACGTCGACCAGGCACTCGACTGCGGCAAACAGGCCGTCAGCATCACCGGCGACATCCAGGACCTCGCCTCATCGGCCATCAACGTCGGCCAACTCACCGACCAGGAGCGCCGCAAGCACACCGCCGACGCTCTGAAGAAGGTCGGCGACGACATCAAGAAGCTCCGCGACCACAACAGTGGGGACAAGCTCGACAAGGCCACCGACAAGCTGAACAAGGCCGTCTCCAGCGCCCAGGACAACGTCTCCAAGGGCAAGATGCCCGACATCGGGGCGATCACCGACGCCGCCGGCGACGTGACCAGCGCCTGCGCCGGGTCCTGAGCCACCTGCCGCACCGCCCGCTCCCGGCCCCGCACCCGCGGGGCCGGGAGCAACCCGGGGCCCGCCCCGGCCTGTCGCCGCCGACCGGGCCCCGCCAGGCGGTAGGAATGGCACCGGGACCGAACCGCACCACGGAGGCACCGGTGAACCACCCGATCCTCGACCAGATCCGCGACCTGCGCGCCGAGTTGGCGCCCGGCGACGCCGCCCCGGCACTCGTCACGGCGCTCGCCGACGGCACGGCGCCCCGCTCGGCCCTGGCCGAACTCGCCGCCCAGCAGCACCGGATCATCGCCTCCGACCGGCGCAGCCTGCTGCTGCTCGCCACCCGCAGCGCCGACCGTCCGGTGAGCGCCTGGTTCGCCAGCCTCGCCGAGGGCGAGAGCGCCGCGCTGCGCACCCTGCCCGGCCTCGCCGCCGCCTGCGGCCTCGGCCCGGACGAACTCGCCGCCCGGCCACCGCTGCCCGGCTGCCAGGCCTACCCGGCCTACCTCGCCTGGCTCGCGCTGAACGGCGGGCCCACCGCCGCAGCCGTCGCCCTCGTCACCAACTTCACTGCCTGGGGCGGCTACTGTGCCACCATCGCGCAGGCCCTGCGGGACCACTACGGCTTCCCCGACCAGGCCTGCGCATTCTTCGACTTCTTCGCCCAACCCGCCACCGCGCTCGAACAGCAGGCCGCCGACGCCCTCGGGCCGGACCCGCTGGACGGGCCGACCCTGGCCGCGGCCCGCGAGCACGGCCGACTGCTCCAAGCGTACGAGCACCTGTTCTGGGACACCCTCGGGCAGCTCGACCAGGATCCCCCGGGGCCGCGAGAACGGGCCGACCGGGCACGGGAACTGACGGCTCGCCCCCCGCACCCGGTCGGCCTCGCTCAGGCCTGCCAGTGCGGCTTGCCGCTGACCATCCGGCAGTAGATCATCCCCCCGTTGGCGTCATGGGTGCTCTTGCCGAGATCGGCGTTGCGGCAGAACTGCCCGGCCGCGTAGCAGTTCCCCGCGTTCGAGCGGAGCTCGCACTCCGCGCCGCCGGCCGCCGCGGTGTGCTGCGGCTCCGGGGCGGCCGGCGGCTGGGCCGTGGTGGTCGTCGGCTGCGGCGCCTTCGGGGTGGGCGACGGCGCGTGGGTGCCGGGGGCGGCCGGTGCGGGGGCGGCCGGTGTGCTCGGCGCGGGGTCGGACGCGGGCGGCGGCGTGCTGGCCGGGGGCGCGGCGGGCGGTGCGGCCGGCGGGGTCGACTGGCTGGTGGCGGCCGCCGGGGCGGTCACCGGGGGCGAGGCCTTGGCTCCGCCGTCGGCGGCCGACGGGTCGCAACCGGTCAGCGCCAGACCGACGGTGAGGACGAGTCCGGCGAAGCCGGCCAGGCCGGCGCGCCGACGCCCGCGTATGCGTGAAGGCATGGGTGGAGAACGCTCCGTTCCGTTTGGATGAGGTGTGCGATTCAAGCAGAGCCCGCACACGATCCGTGCACGGATCTCCCACTCGTTGGCAGATCGAGATCTGCCGACCACCGAGCGTCGCCACCCTCCGGTCCGCCGTCACGCTGCGCCGAACCGCCGAGCCGCTCGCCGGGCCATGGGCCGCCGTTAGGGCAGCCCCGCCGTCCGGCGCTCGAACACCTCGGGGCGCGCGGTCTCCAGGGCGGTGGCGACCGCGCCGAGAAGGACCGCCTCCTCCCCCAGCAGGCTCGGCGCGAGCGTCGGACGCATCGGGGCGATCCGGTGCAGGGCCTGCTCCAGCGGCTCCAGGAGCAGGTCCGCGCTGTTGCCGATGCCGCCGCCTAGGACCACCAGGTCCGGGTCCAGTACGGCGGACAACACGGCGACGGCGTAGGCGAGTTGGCCGGCTTCACGGTCGACGGCCCGGACCGCCGCCAGGTCACCGGCCCGGGCCCGTTCGAAGACCTGCTTGGCCGTGGGCGCGCCGCCCAGCCCGAGGTCCTGGGCGGTGCGCACCACGGCGTCCGCGGCGGCCTCCTGCTCGATGGTCGCCGGAGGCTCACCGGCGCGGGCGGGCAGCGGCACCAGGCCGATCTCGCCCAGCGCGCCGTGCGCGCCGAGCAGCAGTTCGCCGTCCTTGACCACGCCGACGCCCAGGCCGGTGCCGACCAGCAGGTAGGCGAACATCCGACTGCCCCGGCCGGCACCGAGGGTGTACTCGCCGAGCGCGGCCAGGTTGGCGTCGTTGGCCACGGTGACGGCCACCCCCAGGCCCTCCCCGATCCGGTCGAACAGACCGGGCCGGCCCCAACCGGGCAGGCTGGTGGCGTAGCGCACGCCGCGCCGCTGCTCGTCCCACACGCCCGGGGTGCCGATCACCGCGTGCACGATGTCGTCGGCGGCCAGGCCCGCCTCGTCGATGGCCTCGTGGGCGGCGGCGACCACGGCGTCGGCGACGGCGTTCGCCGAGCGGCCCCGGTTGGCCACGTCGCGGCGGGCGACGACCGTCCCGGCGAGGTCCGCGACGGCGACCCGCAGCCTGGCCCGCCCGATGTCCACGCCGAGCACGTGCCCGGCGGCCGGGTCGACCTCGTACAGCACCGCGGTGCGGCCGCGCTCGGGGGCCAGCCGGCCGGCCTCGCGGACCAGCCCGGCCTGCTCCAGGGCGGCCAGGGCGGCGGAGACGGTGGGCTTGGACAGGCCGGTGTCCCGGGCGAGTTGGGCGCGCGAGGAGCCGCCGCCGGTGCGCAGCAGTTCGAGCAGCAGCCATTCGTTGTTGCTGCGCAGCCGCTGCCGGTTCCACGGCACTGCCGGGGCCCCGGCCGCCGGGCGGTGGGTCGGCAGGTGGCTGCTCATCGGTTCCTCCGGTCTGGGCGGGACGGCTGGCGGGCGGGCTGCGCCGGGCGGTGCCGGCACGGCCCGCGGCGTCCGGTGTCGGGCGCCGCCGCCCAAGTATGACCGGCGATCATTCCGTTCCCACCCCGGCCGCCGGCCCTGTACCGTCCCGAGCAGCCCCGTACCGCCCTGAGCAGCCCCGAGCCGCCCCGAGCGGGACCATCGGGCCCGTCAAGCCCGTCGGACCTGTCAGCCGCGTCAGGCCCCGGGTCGGATCCCTCAGGCCACCCAGCCGCCCGTCATCCGCCGCACCACCGAGCCGTCCAGGTCGGCCAGCTTGGTGCCGGCGAAGGCCCGGGCCGCCTCGGAGGTCTGCACCCGCAGCGGCGGCCGCTCGGCGGTGAGGGCCGCGACGATCGGGGCGGCCGCCTGCTCCGGGGTCTGGGCCTGGGCGAAGGCCTTCAGCGTGCGGTCGACGTAGGCCCGCAGGGCGGGGGCGTACGGGCCGGCCGCGGCGGTCAGCGCGGGCAGGTCGATGGCCTGGTTTCCGATGAACTCGCTGGCGACGGCGCCCGGTTCGACGACGGTGACGTGCACGCCGACGGTGGCGGCGACCGGCGCCAGCGACTCCATGAAGCCCTCGACGGCGAACTTGGCGGCGCAGTACGCCTCGTTGAAGGGCTGTCCGACCACGCCGCCGACGCTGGTCACGGTGATGACCCGGCCGCCGGAGGCCCGCAGGTGCGGCAGTGCGGCCCGGGTGACCTCGACCACGCCGAAGAAGTTCACCTCCATGGCGGCCCGCACCGGCGCCGTCCCGTCCTGCTCGATCGTGCCGACGTGGCCGGCGCCCGCGTTGTTGACCACCGCGTCGAGCCGGCCGTGCCGGACGAGGACGGTCTCCAGGCAGGCGGTGACGGAGGCCGGGTCGGTGACGTCCAGCTGCTCGACCTCGATCCGCCCGTCGACGCCCGCCTCGGCGGCGGCACGCCGCAGGGCTTCGGCCCGTCCGGTGTCGCGCATGGTGGCGACGACGCCGTACCCGGCGCGGGCGGCGGCCACGGCGGTGGCGAGGCCGATCCCGGAGGAGGTGCCGGTGATGAGGACGATCGGGGCGGCGTCGGTGTCCATGGAGGTCTCTCCTCGGGTCTCCCCGGACTTCTCCGGGGCAGAGTGTGTGCGTGTGCACGCACTCTATATTTAGGTGCACGCGCACGCAAACGCGATCGGCAGCCCGTCGGCGCCGGGCGGGCTGCCGTCACACCTTCGCCAGGGCGCCCTCCACGTCCGCCCACAGGTCCTCGGGGTGCTCGATGCCCACCGACACCCGCACCGTCCCCGGGCCGATCCCGGCGGCGGCCAACTCGGCGTCGTCGAGCTGGCGGTGGGAGGTGCTGGCCGGGTGGAGCACGAGGGTGTGCACGCCGCCGAGGGAGGGTGCGAGGGCGGCCAGGCGGACGGACTCGGTGAAGGTGCGGGCCGCCTCGCGGCCGCCGACGAGGTCGAAGGCCAGGACGCCGCCGTGGCCATCGGGCAGGAGCCGGCGGGCGAGGTCGTGGTCGGGGTGCCCGGGCAGGCCCGGATAGTGGACGGCCCCGACCGCGGGGTGGGCGGCGAGGCGGCCGGCCAGGTCGAGCGCGGTCTCGCAGTGCCGGCGGACCCGCAGGGCGAGGGTCTGGAGGCCGCGCAGGGTCAGCCAGGCGGCGAACGGGTCGGCGGCGGCGCCGAGTTCGATGGCGTAGTGCCAGACCTTGCGGTGCAGTTCGGCGTCCGCGAGAACGGCGACGCCGGCCAGGACGTCCGAGTGGCCGCCGAGGTACTTGGTGGCCGAGTGGATGACGACGTCCGCGCCGTACTCGATCGGCCGGCAGAGCAGCGGCGTCGCGAAGGTGTTGTCCACGACGCTGACCACCCCGGCCCGCTTGGCGACGCCGATCAGCCCGGGCAGGTCGGTGACCCTGGTGGTGGGGTTGGAGATGGTCTCCAGGTGCAGCAGCCGGGTGGTGGGCCGCAGCGCCGCCTCGACCTCGGCCGGGTCGTCGCCCCCGACGTGGGTGACCTCCACCCCCCAGCGCTCGGCGAGGTCGGCGAGCACGGCGAAGGTGCCGCCGTAGAGGCTCCGTTGGGCGATCACGTGGTCGCCGGAGCGCAGCAGGGCGAGCAGGACGGTGTTGATCGCGCCCATGCCGGAGGCGGTGGCGATCGCACCGGCGCCGCCTTCGAGGTCGGCCACCGCCGTCTCCAGCGAACGGACGGTCGGGTTGCCGTAGCGGTTGTAGAAGAAGGCCCCGCCCGGGCCGCTGAAGGCCTGGGTGAGCGCGTCGCTGGTGTCGAAGGCGAAGAGGTGGCTCTGATGCAGCGGCACGCCCATCGGACGGCTGCCGGCGGTGTCCGCGAGGGGCGGGTGGACGATCCGGCTCTCGGGGCGCAGCGAGCCGGGGGCCCGGTGTCCGTCGGGGGTCTGCTGTCCGCCAGAGGCCTGGTGTCCGTCGGGGGTCTGGTGGCCGAGGTAGTCGCTCATGCCGCCCATCGTCGGTCCGGTCGCACGCCGTGCCCAGGGCCAATCGCGCCCGGGTGGCCCGCCCCGGTGCCGCTGCGGCGCCGGGGCGGGCCACCACGGTTCACTTGCGGCGGCCGAAGATCCGCTTCGCGGCGTAGACGATGCCGACGATCAGCAGCACGAAGAACAGGATGATCAGGATGACCACCACGATCAGGAACTTGCCGAGCTTGGCGAAGAAGCCCGACTTCTTCTTCTCGTCCTTGGCCGCGAGGTGGGCGGCCGGCGCGGTCTGACCGCTCCGGGTGCTGACGGAGACGGCCTGGCCCGCCGCCGGGGCGGCCGGGCCGGAGCCGGTGACGGAAACGGTGGTGGCGGCGGCCGCGACGGGCCGGGGTGCGGCCGTCGCCGTCGCGCTCGACGCCGCGGCGGTGAGGCCGACGGCGGCCAGCAGTGCCACCAGGGCGCCGGCTATCGAACGTGCGATCCGGTGAGTCATCGTGCTCCTCGTACGGGTTCTGAGCAGCACAGAGGAGCCTGGCCGACCGGATCCGCTGGTCTGACCAGGTGGTTTTCTCATCTGCGCCTAGTATGCTCCACTGAGTTTCTACAGCGGTGTAAAAGTTTAGCGACGGGCCTGCCCGGATCGGCTCCGGCCCCGGCCACGCACGCCCGCCGGTCCGACGGGGGTTTCGTGGCAACTGTGGAGGATGACGACGTGTCTGGTCGCAGGGGTTCCCCCGGAGCCGGAAAATCGCCGCGCCGGGCAGCCGGCGGCTCGCCGGAGGGCCGCATACCCGACGGCCGCGTAGCCGAGGAGCGCACCGCGCAGGGCCGCCCGGCGGACGGCGGCCAGGCCGGCCGGCCGGATCAGGCAGGCCGGGCCGGCCAGGCCAGCCGGACGAGCCGGGCGAAGCCCAAGGCCAAGCGCAGCACCAAGGAGAAGGTGCTCTGGGCGACGGCCGGCTGCACCGCCCTCCTGGTCCTCGGCGGCTGCGCCGTCTACTACCGCCTGAACAGCAACCTCACCACCTTCGACGGCGACGCCCTCAGCAAGGACCGCCCGGCCGCCGCGGCGCCGGACGCCCAGGGCCGCAGCCCGGTCAACGTCCTGCTGATCGGCTCGGACAGCCGCGGCAACGGCAACAGCGACCTCGGCGGCGGCGGGGACGGCGGCGCCCGCTCGGACACCGCGATCCTGCTGCACGTCTACGCCGACCACAAGCACGCCGTCGGCATCTCCATCCCCCGCGACTCCCTGGTCACCATCCCGCCGTGCAAGCTCCCGAACGGCAAGTGGACCAAGGAACAGACCAATGTGATGTTCAACAGCGCCTTCTCGGTGGGCGACACCGACCAGGGCAACCCGGCCTGCACCCAGAACGCCGTCGAGAAGCTCACCAACCTGCGGGTCGACCACACCATCGTGGTGGACTTCAACGGCTTCGCCTCGATGACCAAGGCGGTCGGCGGCGTCGAGGTCTGCCTGCCGAACGACATCCACGAGGGCGATCTCAACCCGAACCTGGGCAAGAAGGGCAAGCTGGTCTTCCCCAAGGGCAAACAGAAGGTGGAGGGCCAGTCCGCGCTCGACTTCGTCCGGGTGCGGCACGGCATCGGCGACGGCTCCGACATCGGCCGCACCAAGCGTCAGCAGGCCTTCCTCTCCTCGCTCATCAAGGAGGTCAAGTCCCGCGGCATGGACCCGACCACCCTGCTGCCGCTCGCCGACGCCGCGACCAAGTCGCTCACCGTCGACCCCGACCTCGGCTCGGCGGCCAAGCTGCTCTCCTTCGCCATGTCACTCAAGGACGTCAACCTGCACGACGTCAAGTTCGTGACGGCGCCGTGGCGCTACGAGGGCCCGCGGGTCGCCCTGCTCCACCCCGACTCGGACCAGCTCTGGGCCGCACTCAAGGCCGACCGCACCCTGGACGGCCAGGACGCGAGCGCCACCGCCGCGGACTCCGCCGCACCAGGCACCCCCGCCGCCGAGGCCACCCCCAGCCCCACCGCCACCACCCCCGTCCCGGACGCCAAGAGCGGCGAGGCCAAGCCCGCCGACGTGAAGGTCGCCGTGCTCAACGGCACCGGCGCGACCGGGCTCGGCGGCAAGGCCGCGGAGGCCGTCAAGGGTGCCGGCTACACCGTGACCAGCGTCGGCAACGCGACCGGCAAGCCGCGCGCCACCACGGTCGTCGAGTACGGCGCGGGCGAGCGCGCCGCGGCCGACGCGGTCGCCAAGCTGTTCCCGGGCGCCACCGTGCAGGCCGGCGGCAAGGGCGTCAGCGTGGTGCTCGGCCACGACTTCGCCGCCGCCAATCCGGCCGGCGCCGCCGACCCGGCCGCCTCCACGTCGCCCGGCGGGGCCCCGGCTGCTCCGGCCCCGGTGCCCAGCAGCGTCGCCAACGCCGCCCGGTCGGCCGACGACGACCCGTGCGCCAACGTGTCGTACGGCTGACCCGGACGGGACGTACGACGACGGCGGGGCGCCTGCGGATCCTGATCCGCAGGGCACCGTCCAGGGCGATCGTCAGATCGGTCGGCCAGTCCCCGAGCGCCAGGAACTCCCGCT
>NZ_JBFBNR010000078.1:0-20799 GCF_040687675.1 Kitasatospora sp. NPDC056731 | reverse complement strand
GCCGGCGCTCGGGGCCGGTGGCGGGTTTCCGATCCCGGGGGGGCGGGCAGTCGATCGACTGCCCGCCCCGGCGTTCGTCCAGCGTGTGCGCGCCCCGGCGGGCGTGCGGTGCGGCGGCTCAGAAGCCGCCGGTCTGCTCGTCCCGACGACGCTGCCAGCGCTGTTCCACCCGGTCCATCATCCCGGCCTTGCGGCGGGGCGCGGCGGTCGGCCGGGGGCCGGAGCCCTGGCCGGCGGGGCCGCGGCGCCAGCCGGTCACGGCGAACACCGCGCACCCGAGCATCACCAGGAAGCCCACGACGCTGACCCAGATCTGGTCGGGGACGACCATGCCGCCCATCAGCAGGCCGATGCCCACCACGAAGCCGGCAACGGCCAGGTACACCCGCCGGCGGGTGTAGGTGCGCAGCCCGGTTCCCTCAAGCGCCGTCGCGAATTTGGGATCTTCGGCATACAGCGCTCGCTCCATCTGGTCGAGCAGTCGCTGCTCGTGCTCCGAGAGCGGCACGGAGTCCTCCTACTCGTCGGTCGCGGGTGCGACCGGTCCGCCACCCCGGTCGGGGAGGCAAAGTCCAATCAGCCTTCGGGGCACACGGTCGGACGCCTGTGCGGGGGGACCCGGCCCGTGTCGTCCATATGCCCCACGCATCCGGCTGTCATGCTTTCCGGCTTTACCCAGATCATACGGTCCGTGAGCCCGTTACGGAGTGGTCTACGCCGCGTGGGACGGGCCACTTCGACCGGGCACGGCCGCACCCGGCTCAACGCCACGAGACGCGGACAAGTGCCCGAACGGGTGGAATCGGTCCGGACCTGGGCAGGTTCGGGACCACCCGGACGAGGCCGGGGGGCATCCGGAAGGCGAACCGCCGCCGCACGGCGTGCGAACCGTACGGCGGTGGGCGGTCCCGCGGCCGCTCAGGCCAGGGTGGCCAGCAGGTGCAGCTGGGTCGCCACGGCGTGGAAGGCGGGCTGCTCGGCGGCGGCCTCCTCCAGCTTCAGCAGCGCCTCCATCGCGCCCGGCTCGGCGTCCACCAGCACCCCGGGCACCAGGTCGGCGAAGACCCGGACGCCGTGCACCGACTCCACTCGCAGGCCCGCGCCCTCGGCCAGCCGACCCAGCTCCTCGCCGGTGAAGCGGCGCGGCATCGGGTCCTGCTCGCCCCAGCGGCCGTCGGTCGCGGACAGCACCGTCCGGGCCTCGGTGAAGTGGCCGGCCAGCGCCCGGGCCAGCACGGCGCCGTTGCGGTTGGCGGCCAGCAGGCTGACCAGGCCGCCCCGGCGCAGGGTGCCGGCCAGGCTGCCGAGCGCCTCCGCCGGGTCGTCCACGACCTCCAGCACGCCGTGGCAGAGCACCGCGTCCACGGTGCCGGGGGCGACCAGCTCGGGCAGCGTCTGGGTGTCGCCCTGGACGGCCCGGACCAGCTCCGTCACCCCGGCCTCGGCGGCCCGGCGCTCCAGCGCGAACAGCGCGTCCGGGCTGGGGTCGACCACGGTGACCCGGTGGCCGAGCTTGGCCACCGGCACGGCGAAGTTGCCGGTGCCGCCGCCGGTGTCGACCACGTCGAGCACCGGCTGGTCCAGCTCGGCCGCCCGCTTCTCCAGGGCGGCCCGCACCACCTCCCACACCACGGCGGTACGCAGGGCACTGCGGGGACGCGTCGGGTACAAGGCGGGGCTCCTCGGCACATGCAGATCGATCAGGATGCCTCCACCTTAGACCGGGCGGGTGGCGGGGCCCGTCACCCCCGGCGGGTCGTCGCCGTCCAGCGGAAGCCGCGGGGCCGGCGGGGCCGGGCGCAGGCCGAGCAGGCGCTCGACCAGGCGCAGGAACAGGGCGGAGTTGCGGACCAGGTCGTCGGCGTCACGGGCCGAGGCGGCGCCCCTGATCCCGGCCTCGGCGGCCGCCCGGCGGCGGGCGCCGGCGGCGTAGTAGAGCGCCCACTCGGCCAGCTCGGGGGCCATCTCGGGCAGCACCTCCCAGGCACTGCGGATGGCCTTGCGCCGGCGCGGGCTCTTCTCCGGCCGCCCGCGCACCGCGAGCACGGCCGCCACCGTGCGCAGCGCGGCCAGGTGCGCGGTGGCGTACCGCTCCAGCGGGTCCTCCAGGAGGCGGGCCCGGGCGAGCGTGCGGTGGGCATCGGCGAGCAGGTCGAGGGCGGCCGGCGGCGCGGCGGTCCGGCGCAGCACGGGGTGGACGTCCCCGCCACCCGGGCGCCCGCCCGGGGAGGACGGCAGGGCGGTGGAGTGGAGGCGGGCGGTGACGGGCTCAGGACGGCTGATGGTCATGGTCTCCCCCGTTCCGAGGCAGCGCGCGGACCGGGCGGTCCGTGCCCCTCCATCGTGAACGGGACCACTGACAACGCGGCCCGGAACGGGTGAGCGGCGGCGGGCACCGGCCTGTCCCCCCAGGTCCTGTGCCGCCGCCGTACGCCGCCGCTCCGCCGTTCCCCACAGGCGGCGGTGGCCAGCTCCCCCTTCCGGTGGCCGGTCTCCCCCCGGCCCGCTCCGCCGCCCCGTGTCGGCGGTGCAGGGCCCGTGACCGGCTCCAGTGGCGGATCTCCGCCGCCGCCCCGCCGACCCCTCATCTGCCGGCTGGGCGGACGGATCCGCCGTCCGGGGCGGGGCGCCCGACGCGCCGCCGTCCCGGTGCCACCACTCTCCCGTCCCGGCAGGTCGGCGGGCCATCCGCTGACGTACTCAACCCCGGATCTGAGTACGCGTACTCAGATCCGTCGGCCCCGGGCCCGGCCGTGGCCGGAACCGGCGGGCCGACCCGGCACGTCCCGGTACGGTACGGCGTGGCCGGGGCGGCCCGGCCACGGCCACGAGAAGGAGGGGGAAAGCGATGAGGAGGGGGAAGCCATGACGATCGTGCCGCTGATCTTCACCAGCGGACTCGCCAGCGGCATCAACGCCTACGCGGTGGTGCTGCTGCTCGGACTGCTGGGCCGCTTCGGCGGCGCGGACTCGGTGCCGCCCGCGCTGGAGCGCACCGACGTGCTGGCCGCGGCCGCCGTGCTGTTCCTGCTGGAGGCGGTGGCCGACAAGATCCCGTTCGTCGACAGCCTCTGGGACTCCGTGCACACCGTGATCCGGCCGATCGCGGGCGCCACCGTCGGCGCGCTGATCGCGAGCACCGACCCGGGCTCGCTCGGCGAGGTCGCGGCGGGCGCGATGGGCGGCACCACGGCGCTGGTCAGCCACCTGGTCAAGGCCTCGCTGCGGATGGCGGTCAACACCTCGCCCGAGCCGGCCAGCAACATCGCGGTCAGCATGGCGGAGGACGTGTCGGTGGCCGGGCTGGTCTCCCTGGCGATCTTCCACCCCTGGCTGGCCGCCTCGATCGCCGCCGTCCTGCTCGCCGTCGGCCTGCTGCTGGTCTGGTTCGCGGTCAACCGGATCCGCGCCTTCCGGGCCCGCCGCCGCGAACGCCGCGCCGCCCGCGACGCCCGGTCCGCCGCCCGCGAACAGGAGGCGGACCGGCCGTACGTCCCACGGCGCTGAGGACGGCGCCCGCCGGGCCCGGCCCGGCCCGGCCCGGCCCAGGTCACGGCCCAGGTCACGGCCTAGGATCAGGTGCCATGGCACGGATCGTCATCATCGGCGCAGGAATGAGCGGGCTCGCGGCGGCCTCCAGGCTGGCCACCCTCGGACACCGGGTGACGGTCTGCGAGGCCGGCGGCACGTACGGAGGCATGGTCGGCCGGTACGAGCGCGACGGCTTCGCCTTCGACACCGGCCCCGGCCTGCTGACCCTCCCGGCCGTCTACCGCGACCTCGCGCTGAAGACCGGCAAGGAGCCGCTGGAACAGCTCGTCGACCTCGCCCCGGTGGACCCGGAGAGCCGGCACCTGTTCCCGGACGGCACCGCCGTCAGCCTGCCCAACGCCTCCCGCGGCGGCGTCAGCCAGGCCCTGGACGCCGCCTTCGGCGCCGGCTCGGGCGCCCGCTGGAGCGCGGTCATGAACCACGGCCGGACGGTCTGGGAGGCCACCCGCCGCCCGCTCCTGGAGGAGCCGCTCCCGGCCGACCGGTCGCCGCTGGACACCGACCCCTACCCCGTCCCGCCCCGGCGCGGCCTGCTCGCCCGGCTCGGCCGGCCCCGCCCGTGGACCCTTGCCGACGTCGCCGCCCGCGAACTCTGCCAGCACCCCGGCCTCACCGCGCTGCTGGCAGAGCACGCCCTGCGCTTCGGCCTGCCCCCCGGCTCCGCACCCGCCGGGGCCACCGTGCTGCCGTACATGGAGCAGTCCTTCGGCGTCTGGTACGTCCGGGGCGGCCTGCGGGCCCTGGCGGACGCGGTGCACCGGCGCTGCGAGCTGCGCAAGGTGGAGTTCCGCTTCGACACCCCGGTCACCGAGGTGCTGGTCGAGGACGGCCGGGCCTGCGGCGTCGAGACCCCGGGCGGCCGGATCGACGCGGACCTGGTGGTCTCCTCGATGGACGCCAGGGCGCTGTTCCGTGACGGTCTCGCCCGGTGGCCGGAGCTCGGACCCGACCACGGGGAGCCGTCCGAGGTGCCCGGCCGGTTCAGCGTGCTGCTCGCGCTGCGCGGCGCCCGGCCGGCCGGCACCCCGCACCGGACGGTGGTGCACGCCGCCGACCCGGCGGCCGAGCGGAACGCCCTGACCCTCTCGGCCCCGCCCTGCGAGCGCCCCACCCTCCAGGTGCTGCGCCCGGACGATCCCTCGCTGCGCCCCGACGACGCGCACGAGAGCGTGGTGCTGACCGCGACCGTCCCCGCCCAGGGCGACGTCGACTGGACGGCGCCCGGGGTCGCCGAGCGCTACGCGGACCAGCTGCTGGCGCACGCCGACGCCGCCGGCCTGGGCCTGCGCGAACGGGTGCTGTGGCGGGTCGTGCGCACCCCGGACGACACCCGCCGGGAGACCGGCGCCCTCGGCGGGTCGGTCCCCCGGCCCGCGCTCGCCGGAGACGGCGGCGGATGGCTCCAGCCCGCCAACGAGTCGCCCGTCCCCGGCCTCTACCTGATCGGCGGGGCGGCCCACCCCGGCGGCGGACTGGCCCGGGCCGGCATGTCCGCCTGCATCGCCGCCAACCTGATCGGCCCGGCTTAGCGGCCTTGGCGCCGGAGCTCAGCCCTGGGGCCAGGTGTTCTGCTGCTGGTAGCCGTACGTGTGGTCGTAGGACTGCTGCTGCGGGATGCCCTGGGGGTGCTGGCCCGGCTGCTGGCCGGGGTGCTGCTCCAGGTGTTGCTCGGGGTGCTGCTGCGGGGTCTGCCACTGCTGCTGGGGGTGCTGCTCCCAGCCGGGCTGCTGCTGCGGGTAGGACTGGTACTGGTCCTGCTGCGGGTAGCCGTTGTACGGGTCGGGCTGCTGGGGGTAGGCCCCGTAGCCCTGGTCGTAGGCGAAGGCGGGCTGCTGCTGGCTCTGCCACTGCTGCTGCTCGTAGGCCGGCTGCGGCTGGGCGGCGTTGTCGTAGCCGGACTGGTAGGCCTCGGCGTAGGGGTCGTGCGGCGCCTGTGCCTGCTGCTGCTCGTAGTAGGCGGGCGCGTAGACGCCGTCCTGGGCGAGTTCCTGCATCTCGAAGGCGGCGGTCTGCTCGACCTCGGGGATGTCCTCGGCAACCGGGGCGGGGGCGGCGACCGGGGCCTCCTCGACGGCGCTGACCTCGCCGATCCGCTTCTCGGTGGCCTCGACCGCGGCCACGGCGGCCGCGCCGCCGGTGAGGGCGCCGAGCAGGGGCACCTTGGCGAGCGGGCCGGGCAGCGAGCCGTCGGCCTTGCGCAGCGACCAGCCGGCCCGGTAGCCGCGCTTGACGGAGAGGGTGACGAAGGTCTGGCCGGCCGCGAAGAGGGCGGCGCCGGCGCCGATCACCGGGACGGAGCCGAGCACCATGCCGGCGGCCACTCCGAGGAAGCCGACCAGGGCGAGGGCCCGCCAGTGCAGCGGGGCCCGGTTCTGCAGCAGGACCTCGGCGACCAGCCAGAGCGCCACCACCGCCAACGCGACGTACAGCAGCAGGTATCCGATGCCCATCCGCCCGCTACCTCCAGTCGGGTGCCCGCGCTCGCCGCGCGTGTGCGGCGACTGTACCGGTTCAACGGCCGGGGTACCGCATCGCGTTCCCGCCGGTCGCGGCCGGGGCGCACACGACCGAGCCCGTCACCGTCGGGGCGGTGACGGGCCGGTGAACGTCCGGGCTCGCGGGCCCCGATCTGCCCGGAGCAGGGCCCCGACGGGGCGCCGGACGGGGCCTACGCGTGGCGCTGGTGCAGGCCGAGGTTCTGGTAGATCTCCAGCGTCGCCGTGGAGTGGTTGAGCGTGATGAAGTGCAGGCCCGGCGCGCCCTCGGCGAGGAGGCGTTCGGCCATCGCGGTGGCGTGTTCCATGCCGATCGCGCGCAGCGCCGCCGGGTCGTCGACGGCGGCCCGCAGCCGGGCCTCCAGGTCGGCGGGGAAGGCGGAGCCGCTCAGCTGGGGGAAGCGTTCCAGCTGCTTGGCGTTGGTGACCGGCATGATCTCCGGGATGATCGGCGTCTCGCAGCCGGCGGCGGTGACCCGGTCGCGCAGCCGCAGGTAGTCGTCGACCTCGAAGAACATCTGGGTGATCGCGTAGTCGGCGCCCGCCCGGACCTTGCCGACGAAGTGCCGGATGTCCTCGTCCCAGTCGGTGGAGCGCGGGTGCATGTTCGGCGAGGCGGCGACGCCGACGCAGAAGTCGCCGATGCCCTTGATCAGCTCGACCAGCTCGTACGCGTACGTGACGCCGTCGGGGTGCTTGACCCATTCGCCCATCGGGTCGCCGGGCGGGTCCCCCCGGACGGCGAGGACGTTGCGCACGCCCTGGTCGGCGTACTGGCCGATGATGTTGCGCAGCTCGGCGATCGAGTGGTCGACGGCGGTCAGGTGGGCGACCGGGGTCAGCGTGGTCTCGGTGGCGATCCGGCCGACGATGTTGACGGTGCGCTCGCGCGAGGAGCCGCCCGCGCCGTACGTCATGCAGACGAAGTTGGGGTCCAGCGGTTCGAGCCGGCGGATGGCGTCCCAGAGTCTCTGCTCGCCGACCTCGGTGCGCGGGGGCATGAACTCGAAGGAGAAGGACCGCTTTCCGGCTGCCAGGAGTTCGCGGACCGTCAGTGCGCGGTCCGGTCTGGTGGAAGCGATGCCGAGTGCCATGCTGGCAGGTTATCGGGCGTTCGAAGGGGCCGGACAACTCGGTACCACGGATTGAGACAAGCGGTGGACGATACTCCGTCCGTGGTCCGACGAATTCCGACCGGCGCTCGAAGCCCGCGCCCGCCGGCCCGCCCGCCGGCCCGCACGCCGGCTCGCACATCCGTTCCCAGTCGCCCCGCTACGCTTGCTGCACCCCAGCGAACCAGCGGAGCCTCATCGTGACCTCGTCCAGCAACCGGCCGGCCAACCCCATAGACGTGGAGGACGTCCGCGCGCGCGTCAACGCCGCCCTCGCCGCGTTCATGGACGGCCAGTCCGCCCTGTTGGACAAGATCTCCCCGCAGCTCGTGCCCGCCGCCGACGCCCTGCGCGACTTCCTGCTGGACGGCGGCAAGCGGCTGCGCCCGGCCTTCTGCTACTGGGGCTGGCGCGGCGCCGGCGGCCCGGCCGGCGGCGAGGGCATCGCGAACGCGGCGGCCGCGCTGGAACTGCTCCAGGCGAGCGCCCTGGTGCACGACGACCTGATGGACCGCAGCGACACCCGCCGCGGCCTGCCCTCGATCCACCGCCGCTTCGAGGCGCTGCACCGGGCGAACGGCTGGCGCGGCGACCGCGAGCAGTACGGCGCCTCGGCGGCGGTGCTGCTCGGCGACCTGCTGCTGATCTGGTGCGACGAGCTGTTCCTGCGCTCGGGTCTGGAGCCGGCCACCGTGCTGGCCGCCAAGCCGGTGTTCGACCTGATGCGCACCGAGGTCATGGTCGGCCAGTACCTGGACGTCCTGGAGCCGGTGGCCGGCGACTCCGCCGACGAGGGCGCGCTCGACCGGGCGCAGACGGTGCTGCACTACAAGTCGGCGAAGTACACGATCGAGCGGCCCCTCCAGGTCGGCGCGCTGCTGGCCGGGGCCGGCCCGGAGCTGGTGGCGGCGCTGGGGGCGTTCGGGCTGCCGCTGGGCGAGGCCTTCCAGCTGCGGGACGACCTGCTCGGCGTCTTCGGCGACCCGGCGGTCACCGGCAAGCCGGCCGGGGACGACCTGCGCGAGGGCAAGCGCACCCTGCTGGTGGCGCACGCGATGCGGGGCCTGCCGGCCGCCGACGCCCGGCACCTGGACGAGCGGCTCGGCGCGCCGGACCTGGTGCCCGAGGAGGTCGCCGGGCTGCGCGACCTGGTGGCCCGCAGCGGCGCGCCCGAGCGGGTGGAGCGCCGGATCGACGAGCTGATGCGGCAGTCCCTGGCCGCACTGGAGGCGGCGCCGCTGGCCGACGAGCAGGCCCGCACGGTACTGCTGGCCCTGGCCGAGGCCGCCACCGTCCGCAAGTACTGAGATCCGCACGCACGAGGATCCGCAGGTACGGAGAACGGTGACGGCCCCCGGGGCCGTCAGGCCGAGCGCACCCGCCGGGCGAGCTCGGCGGCGGCGGCCTGCGGGTCGTCGGCGGCCGTGATGGCGCGGACCACGACGACCCGGCGGGCGCCGGCGGCCAGCACCTCGTCGAGGTTGCCGAGGTCGATGCCGCCGATGGCGAACCACGGCCGGTCGGTGCTCTGCTTCGCCGCGTACGAGACCAGGCCGAGGCCCGGCGCCGGGCGGCCCGGCTTGGTCGGGGTCGGCCAGACCGGGCCGGTGCAGAAGTAGTCCACGCCGGGCTCGGCGACCGCCGCGTCCACCTCGGACTCGGCGTGGCAGGACCGGCCGATCAGCACCTCGTCGCCGAGGATCGCCCGGGCGGCCGGCACCGGCAGGTCGTCCTGCCCGAGGTGCAGCACGTCCGGCCGGGCCGCGTGCGCGACGTCGGCGCGGTCGTTGACGGCCAGCAGCTTGCCGTGGCGGCGGCAGGCGTCCGCGAAGACCTCCAGGGCCTCCAGTTCCTGCTTGGCCTCCAGGCCCTTGTCCCGGAGCTGGACGATGTCCACCCCGCCCGCCAGCGCCGCGTCCAGGAACTGGGCGAGGTCGCCCTGCTCCCGGCGGGCGTCGGTGCACAGGTACAGCCGGGCGTCGGCCAGCCGCCGGCGCGGCGTGTCCGCCGCCATCAGATCAGCATCGCCTGGGCACGCCGCTTGACCTCGGTGCCGCGGTTCTCCTGCAGCGCCTGGATCGGGCTGCCGGGCAGCGACGGGTCCTCGGTGAAGAGCCACTCCAGGATCTCCACGTCGTTGTACCCGCAGTCGCGCAGCACGGTCAGGGTGCCGGACAGGTGCTTGACCAGCCCCTGGCCGTCGATGAACGCCGCAGGGACCTGCAGCGACTTGTTGGGGCCCCGCCGGACGGCGATCAGCCCGCCGGTGCGGACCAGGTCGCGCACCTCGGTGACGCGCACCCCCCACTGCTCCGAGATGTCGGGCAGGTACATCCACTCGGAAACCAGGGCTTCAATCTTGCTTTCAATCTCACTCACGCCACCAGACTGCCACCTCCACAGCCCCCCGCGCACCAGCCGCTACCCCGCGACCGCCGACTTCAGCGGCACCGAGGGGTCCGCCGCGAGGGCCCGGTCCAGCGCGGTGCCGCGCTCGATCAGCCGGCGGCCCTGGGTCAGATCGCGCGGCCGGTCGACGGCCAGCAGCGCGCTCGGCACCCCGTCGCGCAGCCAAAGCACCGTCCAGGAGGCGTCCTGCGGGCCGCCGCGCCACAGCAGTTCGTCGCCCTCGGCGTGCCGCCCGGCGTACTGGACCATCCGACCGAACTGCTCCGACCAGAAGTACGGCACCGGGTCGTACGGCGGCGCGTCCACGCCGAGGACGGCGGCCGCCGCGGCCTCGCCGGACTGCAACGCGTGGTCCCAGTGCTGGACGGCCAGCCGGGCGCCGGAGCGGGCGGACGGGTAGCTGACGCAGTCCCCGGCCGCGAAGACGCCGGGCAGACCGGTGCGCAGCCGCCCGTCCACCAGGACGGCGCCGGTGCCGTCCAGCTCGACGCCGGAACCGGCCAGCCAGCCCGTCGCGGGCCGGGCGCCGACGCCGACCACGACCTCGTCGGCGGGCAGGTGCGAGCCGTCCGCGAGCAGCACCGCGCCCTCCTCGACGGCGGCCACCCCGACCCCGCAGCGCAGGTCGACACCGGCCTCGGCGTACCAGGCGGCCATCGCCGAACCGACCTCGGCCGGCAGCGCGCCGGGGACGGGCGCCGAGCCCGCCTCGACCACCGTCACCTCGCAGCCGGCCGCGCGGGCGGCGGTCGACACCTCGGCGCCGATCCAGCCCGCGCCGACCAGCACCAGCCGCAGGCCGGGCCGCAGCAGGGCGCGCAGCGCCAGCGCGTCGTCCAGGGTGTGCAGCAGGTGCGCGCGCTCGGCGCCGGGCAGGGCGCGCGGGGTGGCGCCGGTGGCGATCACCAGGGCGTCGTACGGGAGGTCACCGGCGTCGGTGTGCAGCACGCCGGGGGTGAGGCCGATGGCGCGACGGCCGGTGAGCAGCTCGATGCCCAGGTGCGGGTAGTCGATGTCCAGGGTGGTGGCGTCGGCCTTGCCGAGCAGCACGTCCTTGGAGAGCGGCGGCCGGTCGTACGGCGCGTGCGGCTCCTCCCCGACCAGCGTGATCCGCCCCCGCCAGCCGCCCTGCCGCAGCTTCAGGGCGCACTGCGCCCCGGCCAGCCCGGCCCCGACGACGACCACCCGATCCGTTCCGTTCAGCTCTGCCACGCCCGTCACTGTACTCAGCGCCCTGCCGGGGCCACCGGCCCGTCCACCCCGCGTACGGGCCTTCGGCCGGGCCCGCCCCCGGCGTTATGGTGGGGGCACCATCACGGGAGCCCGGCGTACCGGGCTGAGAGGCGGGCTGGCACGGCCCGCGACCGTCCGAACCTGATCCGGGTCATTCCGGCGAAGGGAGAAGAGCAGCCTTGTCACGCTTGCCCGAGGAAACCCACGCCGATGTGCTGGTGATCGGCGGGGGCATCATCGGCCTCGCCGTCGCCTGGCGCGCCGCGCAGCGCGGGTTGCGGAACATCGTCGTGGTCGACCCCGCCCCCGGCGGCGGGGCGGCCGGGGTCGCGGCCGGGATGCTCGCCCCGGTCACCGAGCTGCAGTACGGGGAGGAGCCGCTGCTGCGCCTCGGCATGGCCTCCAACCAGCGGTACGGGGACTTCGCCGCCGAGCTCACCGAGGCGAGCGGCGGCCTGGACACCGGGTACCGCCGGTGCGGCACGATCGCCGTCGCGCTGGACTCCGACGACCGCGAGGAACTGCGCGAGCTGCACGCCTTCCACCAGCGGCTCGGCCTGGACTCGGCCTGGCTGACCGGCCGGGAGGCCCGCAGGCTGGAGCCGATGCTCGCCCCCGGCGTGCGCGGCGGCCTGCACGTCGCGGACGACCACCAGGTGGATCCCCGCCGGCTGCTGACCGCCCTGGTGGCCGCCTGCGAGCTCGCCGGGGTCGTGGTCCACCGCACCGAGGCCGTCGGACTGCTGGTCGAGGACGGCCGCGCGGTCGGCGCCCGGCTCGGCACCGGCGAGACCCCGAGGGCCGACCAGGTGGTGCTCGCGGCCGGCCCGCACAGCCACCGGCTGCCCGGGCTGCCGGAGGGCGTGCTGCCGGCCGTCCGCCCGGTGAAGGGGCAGATCCTGCGGCTGCGGATCCCCGAGGCGTACCGGCCGTTCCTGTCCCGCAACGTCCGCGCGGTGGTGCGCGGACAGCACCTGTACCTGGTGCCCCGGGAGAACGGCGAGCTGGTGATCGGCGCGACCACCGAGGAGCAGGGCTACGACACCACCGTCACCGCCGGCGGGGTGTACGAACTGCTGCGCGACGCCCACGAGTTGGTGCCGGGCATCACCGAACTCCCGCTGCTGGAGACCTCGGCCGGACTGCGGCCCGGCTCGCCGGACAACGCCCCGCTGCTGGGCCCGACCGCGCTGCCCGGGCTGGTCGCCGCCACCGGCCACTACCGCAACGGCGTGCTGCTCACCCCGATGACCGCCGACCTGCTCGCCGAGTACCTGGCGACCGGCGAACTCCCCGAGCTCGCACAGCCGTTCACACCCACCCGGTTCTCCCCCGACCGCTCCACCACGAAGGCCTCCGCATGACCGAGATCGCACCACCCCAGACCACACCGGCCCAGACCACCCCGGCCCAGACCACCCCGGCCCAGACCACCCCGGCCCGGACCGCACCGGCCCGGATCGCACCGGCCCAGATCGCACCGGCCCAGATCGCGCTGACCGTCAACGGCGAGCCCCGCCGGGTGTCCACCACGACCACCCTCGCGGAGGTCGTGGCCACCCTCAGCACCGCCCACAGCGGCGTCGCCGCCGCCCTCAACGAGGCCGTGGTGCCGCGCAGTTCGTGGCCGGCCACGGAACTGTCGGCGGGCGACCGGATCGAGATCCTCACCGCCGTCCAGGGAGGCTGACATGGCCGACGACCTGCTGACCATCGCCGGGGCGTCCTTCGGCTCCCGGCTGATCATGGGCACCGGCGGCGCACCCAGCCTGGAGATCCTCGAACGGGCGCTGCTGGCCTCCGGCACCGAGCTGACCACCGTGGCGATGCGCCGGGTCGACGCCGGCACCCAGGGCTCCGTCCTGGACGTGCTGACCCGCAACGGCATCCGGGTGCTGCCCAACACGGCGGGCTGCTTCACCGCCGGGGAGGCCGTGCTGACCGCCCGGCTGGCCCGCGAGGCGCTCGGCACCGACTGGGTGAAGCTGGAGGTGATCGCCGACGAGCGGACCCTCCTGCCGGACCCGATCGAGCTGCTGGACGCCGCCGAGACCCTGGTCGACGACGGCTTCACGGTGCTGCCGTACACCAACGACGATCCGGTGCTGGCGCGCAAGCTGGAGGACGTCGGCTGCGCGGCGATCATGCCGCTGGGCTCGCCGATCGGCTCCGGCCTGGGCATCCGCAACCCGCACAACTTCCAGCTGATCGTGGAGGGCGCGGGCGTCCCGGTGATCCTGGACGCGGGCGCCGGCACCGCCTCGGACGTCGCGCTGGCGATGGAGCTGGGCTGCGCGGCGGTGATGCTCGCCTCCGCGGTGACCAGGGCGCAGGACCCGGTGCTGATGGCCGAGGCGATGCGGCACGCCGCCGAGGCGGGCCGGTTCGCCCACCGGGCCGGCCGCATCCCGCGCCGGTTCCACGCCGAGGCCTCCTCGGCGATGGCCGGCCGGGCGGAGCTGGACACCCGCGAGCACCCGGCGTTCTGACACCGGGACGCCCGGCACCCGCCCGCGTGTGCCGTGTCACAAACCGGGCACAGCCGGGCCCGGAGGCGATGTCCTCCGGGTCCCGCTGCCGCCTGCGGCCCTAGACTCTCCGGGTGGACATGGCATTGCACGACCCCCTGATCGGTACCCTGCTCGACGGCCGGTACCGGGTCGAGCAGCGCATCGCGACCGGCGGGATGTCCACCGTCTACAAGGGCACCGACACCCGGCTGGACCGGGTCGTCGCCCTCAAGGTGATGCACCCCGCGCTGGCCGGGGACGACGGCTTCACCGCCCGGTTCATCCGCGAGGCCAAGGCCGTCGCCCGGCTCTCCCACCCGAACGTGGTGAACGTCTTCGACCAGGGCGCGGACGGCGCGAACGTCTTCCTCGCCATGGAGTACGTGCCCGGCCGCACCCTGCGGGACCTGCTGCGCGACCGCGGCGCACTGTCCGTGCGGGCCGCGCTGGACGTGCTGGAGCCGGTGCTGGCCGCCCTCGGCGCCGCCCACCGGGCCGGGCTGGTGCACCGGGACGTCAAGCCCGAGAACGTGCTGATCACCGAGGACGGACTGGTCAAGGTCGCCGACTTCGGCCTGGTCCGGGTCCTCGGCACCGCCGACGGCGCGCCCACCTCGACCAGCACCGCGACCGGCGGCACGGTCCTCGGCACCGTCTCCTACCTGGCCCCCGAGCAGATCCTCCCGGACGCCCCCACCGACCAGCGGGTCGACGTCTACGCGGCCGGCATCCTGCTCTACGAGATGCTCACCGGCCGCCGCCCGCACACCGGCGACAACCCCGTCCAGGTCATGTACAAGCACCTGCACGAGGACGTCCCCGCCCCCTCGCTGATCGCCCCGGCCGTCGGCCCCGGGCTGGACGCCATAGTGGCCGGCGCCTGCGCCCGGACGGCCGAGGCCCGCCCGTACGACGCGGTCGAACTGCTCGCCGCCCTCCAGCGGATCCGCCGCACGCTCACCCCGGCCGAGCTGGACGCCGAGCCGCCGGCCTCCACCCGGCCCAGCCCGCGCTACCCGACCAGCGAGCCGACCTCGGTGATCCAGCCGCCGACGGGGCCCGTCGACGCCGCGGCGCCGGAGCCCACCAGCGTGCTGGACGTGCCGGCGGAGCTGCTGGACCAGCTGTTGGTCGAGCCGCGCCCGTACGACGAGCCGACCCCGGTGCGCGGGCGCCGGCCCGGCCTGCTGCGCCGCCTCCCCCGCAAGCCGCTGATCTGGGCGGCCGCGCTGACCGCCCTGGTGCTGGCGGTCGGCGGCGCGACGTACGGGCTGTCCGAGGGGCTGTACGGGCCGGTGCCCGGCGTGCTCGGCAAGGACCGGGCCGAGGCCCAGCGGATCCTGGACAAGGACGGCATGCACGGCCGCTTCGTCGAAGTGTTCAGCGAGAGCGTCCCGGCCGGGCAGGTGATCGCCACCGACCCCGGGGTGGGCGCGCGGACCCGCAAGAGCGACACCGTGACGGTCACCGTCTCCAGGGGCCCCAAGCGGATCGCGGTGCCGGACCTGACCGGGAAGACCGCCGACCAGGCCTCCGACGCGCTGACCGCGGCCCAGCTGACCAGGGGCGGCGTGACCGGGACGTACGACGACACCGTGCCGGAGGGCGTGGTGATCAGCAGTTCGCCGGCGGCCGGGCAGTTGCTCCAGGAGAACACCGCGGTCTCGCTGGTGGTCAGCAAGGGCATGGTGCCCGTCCCGGACGTCACCGGGATGAGCAAGGACGACGCGGCGAAGGCGCTCCAGGCGGCCGGCTTCACGATGCAGACCAGCGGGGTCAACCTGTTCGGCACCGGCAAGGTGTCCGGCCAGTCCCCGGCGGCCGGCGAGCGGCGCCCGCAGCACACCACGGTGACGGTCAACTTCCCCTTCTTCTAAGGGGATTCCTCGCTTCTGAGGGGATTCCTCCGAACGCCGGCCCGCCCTCAGCGCAGCGGGCCGTCGCCCGGCTCCTCCTGGTGGGAGTAGCGCTGCTCGCGCCACGGGTCGGCGAGGTTGTGGTAGCCGCGCTCCTCCCAGAAGCCCCGGCGGTCGGCCCGCATGTACTCCACCGCGCGGACCCACTTGGGGCCCTTCCACGCGTACAGCCCGGGGACGATCAGCCGGACGGGGAAGCCGTGCTCGGCGGTCAGCGGCTCGCCGTTGCGGTGGGTGGCGAAGATCGTCCGCGGGTCGGCGAAGTCGGCCAGCCGCAGGTTGGCGCTGTAGCCGTACTCGGCCCAGACCATCACGTGGGTGACGCCGGGCGCGGGGGGCTCCAGGTCGAGGAGGGCGGCGGCCGGCACGCCCGACCACTCGTTGCCGAGCAGCGTGAACTTGGTGACGCAGTGCAGGTCGGCGACGACGGTGGTGCGCGGCAGGGCGTGGAAGGCCTCGAAGTCCCAGCTGTGCTTCTCCGCCGAGGCGGTCGCGCCGAACACCTGGAGGTCCCAGGTCAGCGGCTTGAAGCGGGGTACGGGCCCGTAGTGCAGGGCGGGCCAGCCGCGCTGCGCGCGCTGCCCCGGGGGGAGCCTCGGGTCAGACGGCGGAAGCGGTTCTTGTTCGGACTGACCCATGACTCCATGGTGACAGACGGCGGTCGACGCGCCGTGCGCGCCCCTTGGCGCGGCTACGCGCCCCATCCCCAAGAACCGGTGGTCGAGCCCGTATCAGCTCAAATCGGATATTCCGAAACATGTCCTAGTGAGTGTGAACTTACTGGAATTTTCTCCCATTTCGATGCCAGGATGCGCAGCGCAGGAGTCACAACAGGCCGTAGCGCAGGGAGGCACCAGCCATGCAGGGCGACCCAGAGGTCATCGAGTTCCTCAACGAGCAGCTCACCGCGGAGCTCACCGCGATCAACCAGTACTTCCTGCACGCCAAGATGCAGGAGAACTTCGGCTGGACGAAGCTCGCCAAGTACACCCGGCACGAGTCCTTCGACGAGATGAAGCACGCCGAGACCCTCACCGACCGGATCCTCTTCCTGGACGGGCTGCCGAACTACCAGCGGCTGTTCCACGTCCGGATCGGCCAGACGGTCAAGGAGATGTTCGAGGCGGACCGCCAGATCGAGGTCGAGGCGATCGACCGGCTGAAGCGCGGGATCGTGGTGATGCGCGCCAAGAACGACGTCACCTCGGCGAACATCTTCGAGGACATCCTGGCCGACGAGGAGCACCACATCGACTACCTCGACACCCAGCTGGAGCTCCTGGAGAAGCTCGGCGAGGCGCTCTACCTCGCCCAGGTGATCGAGCAGCCGGAGTCCTGAGCCCTCAGGCCGAGTCCTCAGGCGAGTCCTCAGGCCGCGCGCAGCGGGGCGACCAGGGCCGGGGCGGCGGGAGCCGCGGCGGCCACCGGCGCGGGCGCGGCCTGGGCCTGCGGGTCGGCCAGGCCGAGCTTCGCGGCGAGGCGGGCGGTCGGGCAGGGCCGGGCGCCGTGCTCGCCGAGCAGGGCCTGGATCCGGCGGACGCAGGACCCGCAGTCGGTGCCGGCCTTGCAGCCCCGGGCGATCTGGCGCGGGGTCTCGGCACCGGCGTCGATCGCCTTCTTCACCTGGTCCTCGGTGACCGCATGGCACATGCACACGTACATCGCGGACTCTCCAGGGTGGTGCGGCGCCGACTGGCGGAACGATCTTGACTAAGGCTTGCCTTACTTCACTAAGCCTCACCTTACCCGGCGATCCGGGTACGAAAAAGCCCCTCCGGGCTCGGGGAACCCGAATCCGGAGGGGCTTTCGTCACATTCGTTCACCGGTGACCCGCCGGCGGCGGCTCACCCGTGGCAGCTCACTGGCCGCGGTACATCTCCGCCACCAGGAACGCCAGGTCCAGCGACTGGCTGCGGTTGAGCCGCGGGTCGCAGGCCGTCTCGTAGCGCTGGTGCAGGTCGTCGACCAGCACCTCGTCGCCACCGCCGACGCACTCGGTCACGTCGTCGCCGGTCAGCTCCACGTGGATGCCGCCCGGGTGGGTGCCCAGCGCGCGGTGCACCTCGAAGAAGCCCTTGACCTCGTCGAGCACGTCGTCGAAGCTGCGGGTCTTGTGGCCGCTGGAGGCCTCGAAGGTGTTGCCGTGCATCGGGTCGCAGATCCACACCGGCTGGGCGCCGGACGCGGTGACCTTCTCCACCAGGGTGGGCAGGTGGTCGCGGACCTTGCCCGCGCCCATCCGGGTGATGAAGGTGAGGCGGCCCGGCTCGCGCTCCGGGTCCAGCTTCTCGATCAGGGTCAGTGCCTCGTCGACCGAGGTGGTCGGGCCGAGCTTGACGCCGATCGGGTTGCGGACCTTCGAGGCGAACTCGATGTGCGCGTGGTCCAGCTGGCGGGTGCGCTCACCGATCCACACCATGTGGCCGGAGACGTCGTACAGCTCGCCGGTGCGCGAGTCCACGCGGGTCAGCGCGGTCTCGTAGTCGAGGATCAGTGCCTCGTGCGAGGAGAAGAACTCGACGGTCTTGAACTCCTCCGGCGCCACACCGCAGGCGTTCATGAACGCCAGGGCGTTGTCGATCTCCCGGGCGAGCTGCTCGTAGCGCTGGCCGGCCGGCGAGTTGCGCACGAAGTCCTGGTTCCAGGCGTGCACCTGGCGCAGGTCCGCGTAACCACCGGTGGTGAACGCGCGCACCAGGTTCAGCGTCGCGGCGGACGCGTTGTACATCCGCTTGAGGCGCTCCGGGTCCGGGATGCGGGACTCGGGGGTGAAGTCGAAGCCGTTCACCGAGTCGCCGCGGTAGACCGGCAGCGTCACGCCGTCGCGGGTCTCGGTCGACTTGGAGCGCGGCTTGGAGTACTGGCCGGCGATCCGGCCCACCTTCACGACCGGCACCGAGGCCGCGTACGTCAGCACGGCGGCCATCTGCAGCAGGGTCTTCAGCTTGTTGCGGATGTGCTCCGCCGAGACGCCGTCGAAGGCCTCGGCACAGTCACCGCCCTGCAGCAGGAAGGCCTCCCCGCGCGCCACGGCTCCGAGCCGGGCGCGCAGCTGGTCGCACTCGCCGGCGAACACGAGCGGCGGATACGAGGCGAGCTCGGCAAGGGTCTTGCGCAGAGCCTCTTGGTCCGGCCATTCAGGCTGCTGCGCCGCGGGCAGGGACTGCCAGGAGTGGCCAGTCCTCGATGTCTCAGTCGTCACGGTCACACCACCAAGGCTACGGGGTGACCCGAGCGATTCGTGACCATTGCCCGAGGGGTGAGACATAACTCGGACAAACACGTGACCGGGCTCACCCTCCCCGCACGATCCGCTACGCTCGAACCATGCACGCGCCCCACACCCACTCCTGGTGGTGGGCCTCCCCCAAGGGTGGCCCACCGATCGCGCGTTCCTAGACGAACACGACGGCCGCCCCTCGGGGCGGCCGTCGGCATATGCGCAGACGGCCCTCCGGGAGCGGATCCCAGCACCGCACCTCACCAGTCCCCCGGAAGGAAGCCGCTCCGTGACCGCCACCGCCGACCTGCTCGCCCGCCTCACCGCTCCCGACGCGCCCGCGTTCGCCCTGCTGCACCGCCGCACCCCCCGGCTCACCCCGGACACCGTCGAGGTGCTGGTGGGCACCGTCGACAGCTACCGCAACCTCGCCGACCTGCCGGTCCGCACCGGCGTCCCGGCCGACGGCCCGGTGCACGACCTGCTCGCGCTCGTCCCGTACCGGCAGATCCGCGAGCGCGGCTTCGAGGCGCACGACGACGGGACCCCGCTGCAGGCCCTCTCGGTGACCGAACAGCACACCCTGCCGCTGGCCGAACTCACCGCCGCCCTGCCGCAGTCGCCGGTCTCGCTCACCGGCGGCTCGTTCGACATCGACGACGAGGCGTACGCCGCGATCGTCCGCCGGGTGATCGAGGAGGAGATCGGCAACGGCGAGGGCGCCAACTTCGTGATCCGGCGCGACTTCGGCGCCACCCTGGAGAACTTCTCGCCCGCACTCGCACTCACCCTGTTCCGGCGGCTGCTGGAGCAGGAGCGCGGCGCCTACTGGACCTTCCTGGTGCACACCGGCGACCGCGTCTTGGTCGGCGCCTCCCCCGAGGTGCACGTCCGGCAGAGCGGCGGCACCGTCGTGATGAACCCGATCTCCGGCACCTACCGCTATCCGGCCGGCGGATCGGACATCGACTCGCTGCTCCGGTTCCTCCACGACCCCAAGGAGCTGGAGGAACTGACGATGGTCGTCGACGAGGAGCTCAAGATGATGTGCACGGTCGGCGACCTCGGCGGCCAGGTGCTCGGGCCCCGGCTCAAGGAGATGTCCCACCTCGCCCACACCGAGTACGAGCTGCGCGGACGCACCTCGCTGGACGTCCGCGAGGTGCTCCGCGAGACGATGTTCGCCGCCACCGTCACCGGCAGCCCGGTGCAGAACGCCACCCGGGTCATCAAGCGGTACGAGTCCGGCGGGCGCGGCTACTACTCCGGCGCGCTCGCCCTGATCGGCCGCTCCGCCAGCGGCGGGCAGCTGCTGGACTCGCCGATCTGCATCCGCACCGCCGACATCGACCCGGCCACCGGCCGCCTGGTCGTCCGGGTCGGCGCCACGCTCGTCCGCCACTCCGTCCCCGAGTCCGAGGTCGCCGAGACCCACGCCAAGGCCGCCGGGGTGCTCACCGCGATCGGCGCCCGGCCCGCGCCCGCCCGGCTGCCCGGCCCCACCGGCCCCCGGCTGGCCGACGACCACCGCGTCCAGGCCGCCCTGGACGCCCGGCGGGCCGACCTCGCCCCGTTCTGGCTGCGGATGCAGACGCCGACCGTGGTCACCGAGCCCGCGCCGACCCTGGTGGTCGACGGCGAGGACACCTTCACCTCGATGCTCGCCCACCTGCTCACCTCGATCGGCCACCAGGTCAGCGTCATCCGCTACGACGCGCCCGGGCTGCCCGCCCGGCTGGCGGCGCACCGCGGGCCGCTGGTGCTGGGCCCCGGGCCCGGCGACCCGGCGCTCGCCGACGACCCCAAGATGGCCCTGCTGCGGCCGGTCGTCGCGGACGCCCTGGCCGCGGTCCGGTCCGGGGCCCGCACCGCGCCGCTGCTCGCGGTCTGCCTCAGCCACCAGCTGCTCTGCGGCGAGCTCGGGCTGGCGCTGGGCCGCAAGGACGTCCCGTACCAGGGGGCGCAGGAGAGCATCGACCTGTTCGGCACCAAGCACACCGTCGGCTTCTACAACACGTTCACCGCGCGCTGCTCGGATGCCGACGCGGCCCGGCTCGCCGCGCAGGGCGTGGAGGTCGCCCGGGACGCCGCCACCGGGGACGTCCACGCGCTGCGCGGGCCCGGCTTCGCCGGCCTCCAGTTCCACCCCGAGTCGGTGCTGACCCGCGACGGCGTCGGCATCGTGGCGGGCCTGCTGCGCGAGGCGGCGGCCGTCCGCGGCTGAGGAACCGGCTGAGCAGCCGGCGGGGGCCGGTCCCGGGACTCCACCACCCCGCTGGTCCGCGACCTGTCCGTCGCCTACACCGCCCGGCTGGCCGGCCGAGCACCGGAACTCCCGGCGCCCGTCGTGC
>NZ_JBFBNR010000077.1:0-21328 GCF_040687675.1 Kitasatospora sp. NPDC056731 | reverse complement strand
CACCCTGGAGCGCTACGCCGAGATGGCCCGGGTGCAGGCGGACGCGGGCGTCCACCTGGTCGGCCCGTCCGGCATGATGGACGGCCAGATCGGCGGCCACCCACGTGTGGCCGCGACCAGCGCCGTCCGGAATCAGTCGAGGATGGCGTCGATCTCCACTTCAACGAGCCATTCGGGATCGATGAAGCGCGAGACCTCAACGACGGTGCAGACCGGACGCACCGACGCGAACCGCTCCCCGTGCGCTCGCGCGGCCTCCTTCCAACGCGTCACATCGGTGAGCATGAGACGGGTCCGCACAACGTCCCCCAACGATGCCCCCGCCTCCTTCAGCGCGGCCTCCGCGATGTCCAGACACCTGACAGTCTGGGCGTACACATCGCCCTTCCCCACGGTCGTCCCGCCGTCCCCGATGGGAGCAGTCCCCGCGACTGCAACGTGTGACCCCTTGCGGACCGCCCGGGAAAAGCCGATCTGGGGTTCGAGGGGCGAGCCGGAACTGACTATCTGCCGATGATCCATCGCACCATGCTCCCAGAGCACCGCACATCTGAAAACAGGCCCTCCACTGGGCACTTCGCCCCTGAACCAGCCCATCCCCGCGTGTGCGGGGCCTACCTCCGCCAACCGGATCCAAGCTGTCCGCAGCCGGAGCAATCCCCGCACGTGCAGGGCCTATTTGTGCACCACCACGCCGAACGGGAATCCCGCGGAGCAATCCCCGCACGTGCGGGGCCTACGATGGGCAGCTTGCGTCGCGGATCGACGGGGAGGAGCAATCCCCGCACGTGTGGGGCCGATGCTCCGTGACCTGCGGGTTTATCGGCGGGAGCGGGCTGAGAGGATCAGGCCGTCGAAGTCGACGGGCTTCCAGCGGTCCTTGCCGGCGGTGCGGACGGTCCAGCCCTGTTCGTTGGTGGCGGGTTCGACGAGGACGGCTTGGCCGTCGCCGATGCGGGTGGCGAGGAGGTCCCAGAGGCGGTCGCGGATGCGGCGGCTGGGGGTGCCGACGAAGACGCCGGCGTTGACTTCGACCATCCAGCGGGTGAGGTGGCCGCGCAGGCCTTCGGGGGCGGCGATGAGGATGATGACGGTCATGTGCTGTCCGTGTCCTGGGTGAACTCCGGGCCGATGATGGCCAGGTGTTCGTCTCCCATGCCCGGGTCGGAGACTGGGGGCGTCGGCGTGCCTTCCGTCCCGGACCAGTTGACGCCGCCCTGGACCGTGCCGACGCGTTCGTCCCAGAGTTCGTTGACCTCGACGTCCGGCATCTCGGTGCCGTCCGGGCTGAGGAGGGCCTTGACGTCGTGGACGATGCGGCCGAGCAGCTTGTCCTCGGCGATGCGGTCGCGCAGGCCGAGCCGGGCGTCGCGCTCCTCGGTGTGGCCCTGCTTGGCGAGGTCGAAGGCGAGGGGGATGGTGTATTCGGCCTTGTAGAGGTCCGCGATGTCGAGGACGAACGAGGTCGCCAGGCCGGTGTGGACGAAGCCGAGGCCGGGGCTGGCGCCCAGGCCGGTGATGACCGCGTGGCAGATCCCGTAGAGCGCGGCGTTGGCGGCCGACAGGAGGCGGTTGAGGTCGTCGCCGGCGGCGTGGGCGTCGCCGGCCTTGTAGACCCGGCCGTTCCAGGGAACACCCGTTCGGCGGGACTCGGCCTGGTAGAGCTTGCGGATACGGGCGCCCTCGCGGCCGCGCAGCTGCTGCATGGTGGCGGCGCTGACGTCCTCGCCGGGGAAGCGCATGCGGTACATGGTCCGGGCGACGGCGAGGCGTTCCTTGGTGCGGCTGACCAGCCAGGCCTGCCGGTTGAGGAGGGCCGCGCCACGGCTGGGGCCTAGTCCTGCGGCGTACATCCGCACGCCCTGCTCGCCGACCCAGCACACGGTGGTGCCGGAGTCGGCGAGCAGGTTGACGGCGCCGTGGGTGATGCGGGTGCCTGGGCCGAGGAGCATCACGGCGACCATGGCGGCCGGGACGCGGACGGTCTCGCGCTTGTTGATGACGACGACGGCGTTCTCGTCGCGGTCGATGTGGCTGCGCTCGACGTAGACGCTGGAGACGCGGTCGGCGAGGCGGTGCAGGTCGTGGGGGTGGGCTTTCCACCAGATGTCGGCCATCGGTCAGTGGTGTCCGGTCGGCAGCGGGGCGAGGGTGAGCAGGCCGCAGCCGTAGGCCTTGGAGGGGCCGATGCCGCCGAGGAGGGCGGCTTGGAGGAGCCCTGGGTCGGTGATGCGCAGCCGGCCTTCGAAGGTGGCGGTGGTGAGGGTGACCGGGCTGCGGGTGCCGGGCTTGGTGAAGGTGCTGCGGCTGCGATCGGTGATCCGGGCCTCCTGGGCGGGCTGCTGTGCCTCTGCGGGGGTGTCCGAGGCCGGCGGTTCGAGGCCCGGCGCCGCGCTGTCGGTGCGCGCTTCGGGGATGGTGAAGCCCCAGCGCTGGGTGCGGTCGAGGAACCAGGTGAGCTGCTGGGCGGCGGTGCGGTGGGCCATGCGGTAGGAGCGGTGGTGGAGTTCGGCGGCGGTCTTGGTGCGGTGCGGGCTCGCCTTGGCGGGCTTGGAGGTGTTCTGGACGGGGCTGGCCTTGAGGCGGAAGGCGAATTCGCGGCCGACGGCGAGCTGGGCGAGCAGCGGGCTGTAGTCGCGAACCGCGTAGTGCTCGCCTTCGGCGTCGGGCCAGCCCGCCTGTTCGACGATGTGGGTCCAGTCGGGTTTGGAGGGGGTGAGGACCAGCAGCGTGGGGCGGCGCGGGTGGTCGGCGTCGAGGCGCCAGAGGATCCGGTCGCCGGCGGCGGGGTCGGGGATGCCTGCGGTGACGGCGCCGTGCAGGGCGCGGGGGTTGGCGAGCAGGGTGCGGCTGGCGGCGCGCAGGGGGTTGATGCGGACGCGGGAGAGGTAGGTCATCTGGTCACCAGCCCAGCAGGGCGAACGGGTCGTGGCCGCCGGCCGCAGTGGCCGGTTGGGCGGTCGTGGTGGGCGGGGTGGGCGGGATGGACGCGGCAGACAGGGCGGCGGACGGGGCGAGGCCGGTGGGGACGTTGAGCCAGGCGTGGCGGATCCGCCGGGTGGTGAAGCCACGTTCGCGGGGCGCGAAGGAGCGCGGGACGTCCTGCAAGGTGTCGTCGCCGGCCGGGTCGTCGAAGGTCGCGGCCAGGTCGATCCGGTGGGGCGAGAACGGATCCGGACCGCGTTCGGCCCGTCGGCGGTAGGCGGCCTTGGCGGCGGTGCCCGCCTGCCAGGGCTCGTCCGCCAGCACGTCCTCCAGGGCTCCGGTGCGCACGGTGCCGAGGGCGATCGGCTGGGTGGGGACGCAGGAGCGGCGGCCGAGGGCGAGCGGGAAGGCGGGGCGGCGGATCGCCTCGGCGAGCGTCGCGACGAGGCCGGCCGGGCCCTGGACGGCGGCGACGAACACCGCGTCCTGAAGGTAGTAGCGGTGGGTGACGTGGGTGTCCTTGGCCGGGGAGGTCGGCTTCTGGACGCCCTTGGCGTTGACGCCGCTCTGCGGCAGCGGGCGGCCCCGGTAGTCGCTGACGGTGTGGTAGTCGCGCAGCAGCGTGCCGGGCTGGTCGATGCGCACGCCCAGGCGCAGGCCGACCAGGCCGGTGATGTCCGCTTCGCGGGGAAGTCCGGCGGCGGCGGCGAGCAGGCCGACGACGCCGGATTTGGTCGGCTGGGGCGGGGTGTCGCGGCGGTTGAAGGCGCTGCGGTCGCCCCAGGACTGGAGCGGGCCGGCCAGGCGCAGGACGAGGACCGCCTGGTCCTCGCCCTGCGGGTCCGGGGCCGGTACGGGGGTCGGGTCGGCGGGCATCAGTTGTCGTTCACCCGCTCGGTGAGGGCGGTGCGCAGGCCGTCGCGCAGCTCGGTGAAGGTGCGGTTCGCGCCGAAGGCCTCCGCCAGCTGCTGCGCGGACTCGTCGGCACCGGTGTCTGCACCGAGGGTGTGGCAGATGCCGACGTACAGCGGGCTGTCTCCCCACTGCTCGGTGGCGGTGGCGAACTCCACGGCGAGCCGGCGCGCGGACTCGGCCACGATGCCCCGGCTCGCCGGGACGGGGTTCTCGTACGCGGACACGAGGTTCACGGGCTGGTCGGCGCGTACGACGACGGCCACCAGGCTGGGACGGGTGCGGTGCGCGAAGGAGTTGCCGTAGCCGGTGGGCATGGAACGGGCGAAGGAGTCGACGAACAGGTCGACGGCGTCGACGGCGGCCTTGTCGTCGCCGAGGTTGCCGCGCAGCTGGTGCAGGCCCACGGTCGCGTAGCGGTAGAGGGTGGCGGAGTTGAAGCCGATGGTGCCGATCATGCCGGCGCCGGTCTCCTCGGCGGTGTTCTCGTCGTCTACAGCCGTGTAGTAGTCGAATTCGAGTTCGGCGGCGTGGGTGGAGATCGCGTGCGCCACCTGGGTGGCGGCGTCGACGTTCAGGCCGGGGATGTCGGCGACCATCCGGCCGAAGAGCGCGACGTCGGCCGGGTGCCCGCTCTGCAACTGCTCCTTGACCGGCAGGGCCTTGACGGCCTCGTCGAGGGCCTTGGCGTCGAGGGCGGCGAGGTCGGCGGCGGTGTCGGCGACCAGGTCGACGATGCCGTCCAGCTGGCGGCGCCCGTAGAAGAGGAGGTAGGCGGTGTCGCCCTCCTTCTTGCCGGCGGAGATCCCGGTCGACTTGATCAGGGCGTCGGCGATCCGCTGCGCGCCCTCGGCCTCGATGCCGGCGCGCTCGGCGATGCCCTTGGCGAGCTGGGCGGCGATCCGCTTGGTGCGGGTGGCGAGGTCCTGCCGGTCGCGGCTCTCGGCGAAGTGGATGCGGGTGGCGCGCTTCCAGGCCTGGGAGGAGACGCGCGAGCGGCGCTTGCCGCCGAAGTACGCCTCCTTGGGGTTGCCGTTGTCGTCCCGGTTGAGGTTGGCCGGCGGGACGGTCTGCAGGATGTGGACGTCGATGTAGAGGCGGGCGGTCATGCGCTTCTCCTCGGGGGTGGTGGTCCGGGTGTGTCGGACGCTCAGTCGGCGGGCGTCTTGTCCTTCCACGCCTGGTAGCCGATCGCCCACTTGAGACGGACCTGCGGGCGCCGGTCGGTGCTGTGCCAGGCCTGGATGTCGGCCATCAGGTGGCTGTAGTCCAACGGCTGCGTGATGGAACGCAGTTGGGTGATCAGCCCACGCAGGTGGACCAGCAGCGCGGACACGCTGGTGGCGCCCGCGAGTTGCGCGACCCGGGTGTCGAGCGCCTCCTCGCTGACCTTGCCGCTGCGGCGCAGCACTCGCAGCGCCTCCCCGAGCTTGACGCCACGGCGGTGCATCGGCTTGGACTGGCTCTGCTGGTGCAGGCCGTAGAGGGCCAGCGCGGCGTGCTCGGCCTTCTGCTCGTCGGACACCTCGTCGCGCAGCGCGAGGACGTCGTTGACCTCGCAGCTGTAGAGCGGCCACATCTTGGGGCTGTCCATGACCGGGCGCCCGAGGCCGGAGCGCAGGGCCGCCAGGTCCTCGCCGGGCGGCCGGCGTGGTTGCTTGGTGCGGGGGTCGTACCGCCAGTTGTGGTCGGGGCCGGTGAACTCGTCCCAGTACCGGCGCCTTCGGGCGGCGGCGGTGGTGCGCTCAGCGGCGGCGATGCGCTCAGCGGGGGTGGCGTGCTCAGCGGCGGCGCCGGCGGTGTGCTCAGTCGTCAAAGTCCGCTCCGGGGTCGTGGTCGAGGGCCGGGCCGGTCTCGGCCGCCCGCGCGGCGGCCGCTTCCCGTACGGCGTCGGCGTACCGGGGAAGGATCTCGTCGAGCCGGCGCCGGAAGTTGGCGCCCGCGGTGCCGAGCCGGTAGGTCTGCGTCTTGCCCGCCTTGCCGCCCTGGCTGATCGTGCGGCCGCCGAAGGTGGTGGCGGGTGCGGCCAGCAGGAGCGTGTTCGCCACGTCCCACGCCTGGCGGTGGGCGAGTTGTTCCCATGCGAGCCGGCCCCGCTCCAGGGCCTCGTCGTCCGCGCCGGCGGTGCAGACGCCGGCGAGCAGGCGGCGCACCAGGGGGTCGAGGGTGTGCAGGAGGAGTTCGCCCGGTCGCTGGCCCTTGTCCCAGGGGATGGGGTCCGTTCCGGCGGCCCGGCGCAGGTCGGCGGAGAGGTTGCTGACGGCCTGGGCGAGCCGTTCCGCCTGCTCGGCGACGTCCAGGAGGAGCAGCTGGGCCTCGCTGTCCTGCTGGAGGGCGAGCAGTGGCAGGGGGATGGCGTCGTGGATGACGTCCTCGACGATCGCGGACTGGGTGCCGTAGACCATGCCGAAGGTCTCGACCTGCAGCGGGTAGTCGGCGGGGAGTCGGTCGTCCTCTTGCAGGGCGCTGATCTGGTCGAGCAGGATGCTGGTCTCGAAGCCGCCGTCGGGGCCCTGGCGAGTGGGCGTGAGAAGGGCCTCCAGACCGCGCCAGGCGGCCTTGCCCTGGGTGTGGCGGCGCGGCCTGCGCTCGGGCAGGGCGGAGGCGGACTTCTTGGCGGGGGCGGTGAAGGTCCAGGCGGTGTGGGGCTCCTGCTCGGGCATGGGCGTCAGCCGGTCCCCCGCGCTGATGACGACCCGGGCCACCTTCAGCTGCCCGGCCTCGTCCTGGTGCGGGATGAGGCGGATCCGCCGGGCCTGCCAGGTCCACAGGTCGAGGAGGCCTTCGGCCGCGCGGGGCTGCCAGGCGGGGCCGTGCGGGCCGCGTTTCCACTGCGGGAGGCCGAGGTTGTCGGGCGGGGTGAGCGGAAGGTTCAGCAGGAGGGTCTCGTACAGGGTGCGCCCGGTGGGGATGATGACGCCGAGCTGGCCGAGCGGGCCGGTGGGGTTCCCGGTTGTCTTGCCCGCCTTGACCTGGTCGTCGCCGACGACGCCGGTCTTGATCGCCGCGGTGTCCCAGCAGTGGGCGTGCACGAGCCAGTGGGCGGCCTGGGCCGGCGTCAGGTCGAGCGGGTCCGCGTCGGTACGGGTGCCGAACAGCGGGACGTTGTTGCCGCTCGCCGCGGTCGCCACCAGGGCGGCGGAGCCCTTCGTCTCGTCCTTGGCGGTGCGCAGCCCGGCGACCTGCCCGAACGGGGCGGCGGGGTCGAAGAGGTCGAACTTCGCGTGGTGATCGGCGAGGTAGGTCTCCAGGCTGCCCAGCTCGCCCTCCGTGAATCCGCCGCTCTCCCGGGTGAGCCGCTCACCCTTCTCCCCGGGGTTCTGGGGCGCGCCGGTGGCGTCGGCGACGACGGGCAGCAGGACCTGGCGCAGGACGGCCGGGAGCTGCGTGGAGAACTCGACGACGAGGCCCTCGAACTCGTGGGCCCGGGCCAGGGCCCCAGCGATCCCCACCTGTACGGGAGGCCCGCCACCGACGGGTCGTACCGTCAGCCACGGTTCGTCGACAAGGTTGTACCCAGGCACGCGCTGATCTCCCAACTAGCCATGTTTAGCTTGTTGCTGGTTCATCGTGGCACCGGCGGATGCCTGTTGTGGGGTGAATGCTTGAATTGCCCCCGGCCCCGCCTGCTTTGGTGCGCGGGGATGGCCCGTGGCCGTGTTTTCCGGCCCTGGTCGGCCGCAAGTCGGCCCCGCGGTCGCGGGGTTGAGGGGGTGGGGCGACGCCTGTTCGACTCACCCCCTCGCCTTTATCGGTACTGGGGCGCGTTGGGGCCCTCCGCTCACCACGAGGCCGAGCAGGTCGTCGTAGCGCAGTTGGAAGTCACCGAGGGCAGCGTCCCCGCGCTCGTCGAGTTCGAGGGCCAGGCTGTATCGCAGCCATGGATGGTCGCGCCAGCCCGACAGCGGACCGAGCGCCTGCTCGGCGACCTTTGTCAGTTTGGTGGGCAGGCGCACCGTCCCGGAGAGCACGTCGTCCACCATCTCGGCCGCGACCGTCCCGTTGGGGCCGAGCTTACGGCCCGTCATCGCGTGGAAGTCTTCCCCTGTGCGGCGCACCAGCACGACCTCGACGCTCCGGTCCCCATCCCGAACGAGCGCCTCGAACTGCCCCTCCGCCAGCGTGCCGTGGGCTCCGTAGTGCAGACCGGCCAGAGTCTGCGAACCGTGCTCCCCGGCACGGGTCAGGACGTACTGGGCGGCTTCCTCGCGGCGTTTGGCCTGCCGCTTCTCCCAGTCCTGCCGGGCCTGCGCCTCGGCCTCGGCCCACTCCGCCGGGACGACGGGATCGGTGCCGTAGACCCGGGCGACCAGGTCCGGCACCTGGCCGGGGATGCCCCACGCGCCTGCGTCGGCCTTCGCCGCCCGTTCGACCTCGGCGGCCGTGCGCAGCAGGAGGTAGCGGCCGTAGATCCCCTCGGAGTCGCGCAGGATCTGCGGCACGCCGTCGTCGTCGAGGCGGATACCTGCGATGACAACGGTGGGCCGGGACAGCCGGCGGGGGCGCTGCACGCCGTCGTGGCGGTGGAGGCGTCCGATGCGCTGGAGGAGCAGGTCCATCGGAGCGAGGTCGGTGATCAGCAGATCGGCGTCGACGTCGAAGGACTGCTCCGCGAGCTGGGTCGCGACGACGATCATCCTGCCGGGGCGCCCGGATCCCTCGGTCGGTGGTCCGAGGAGCTTCAGCACCTCCTGCGTACGGTCCGCCCGGTGGCCGGCGTGCAGGCGCCCGTGCAGGAGCCGGACATCAGCGCCGAACTCCTCGCGGAGGGCCTCGAACGTGGACTGGGCGCGGGCCACGGTGTTCCGGATGACCAGCACGCACCCGCCGTCGACCAGCCGCTCCCTCAGATAGTCGACCACGACGTCATCCTGCGCGACTTGGGCGTCGGGCCGCGTCGGCTGTTCATCGAGCACCTCGACCCGCACCTGAAGGTCCTCACGCCAGGATGTGGTGCTCTCCACCAGCACTTCCGGCCGCCCGTCCGGCCCAGCCCAGGCCGCCGTGACGCTCGGATAGCCCTCCGGCTCGGGCAGCTCCAGGGCCGCCGAGGCCTCCGCCGACCGCGTACCGGCCAGGTAGGCGGCGACCAGGCGGCGCCGCTGCTCCGGCGGCAGCGTCGCCGACAGCAGCACCACCGGCACGCCGGCCTGCCCGAGCCACCACAGGCCCTCCAGCAGGAACTGCGACATGTAGACGTCGGCGGCGTGGACCTCGTCGAGGATCACGACCTTGCCCACCAGGCCGGCCATCCGCAGCATCACGTGCTTAGTACGGGTCGCGGCGTACAGGAGCTGGTCGATGGTGCCGACCGCGAACGGGCTCAGCAACCCACGGCGACGCCCGAGGAACCACTCGGCGGGGGCCCGGCGCTCCCCGTCCGCGCAGCCGTCGAAGCAGTCGGTCTGCATACCGAACTCGTCTTCCCCCACTGAAGCGAAGGGGTCGTCGGCGTCCTGCCCCCACTCCCCCGCGCCCTCCAGCAGGCCGCGCCACTCCTTGTTGAACATCCGCTTGCCGTGCAGCAGCGCGACCTGGCCCTCCAGCCCATCGCCGACCTCGCGCAGCCACGACCGGACCTGGGTGAACATCGGGTCCGCCGTCGCCTGGGTCGGCATGCCCAGGAACGCCCCGTCCGCACCGTGACGCGCTGCCATCAGCTCGGCCGCCGCCAGCGCCGCCTTCGTCTTGCCCTCCCCCATCGGCGCCTCGACGATCACCAGACCGGACCCGCCCATCCGACGCACCACGTCGAGGACCAACTCCTGCGAAGGCCTGGTCCCGTGGCCGAACCGGTCCCGGAACGCCTCCGGGCCGGGCGCCGCCAACGCTCCCCATCCACCGCGCAGTTCGAGCCTCGACCACGCCACCGCGGCCCGCCTCCGCGCTTGATGCAACGTCACCTTCGCCAGATCGGATACACCTGTGAAGTGCCGCTCGTCGCTGGCGATCCAGTCCGCCATCACCACGAAACCGGACAGCTGAAGCTGCGCCGCACGGCTCGGCACCAGCACCGGCTCCACCGCGGCCAGCGGCGACTCCCCCTCATAGCCGAGCTCCCGCGAGAACACCTCCACCAGCGCCGACTGCGCGAGCTTCCAGGGCCGGCCGATTCCCTGCAGCTTTTCGTTCTTCTTCGGCGGGCTCAGCTGCCCCAACGTCGGAATCAGCCCGTGGTGGCCGGCGACCAGCGGCCAGACCCAACCGGCCTGCTCCTGCGACCACTTCGCTTCGGTGAGCAGCGCCTTCAGCACCCGGCCACCGGCCTTGTCGTGCCGCCAAGACGAGCCCTTCACCGCGTACTTGTCCCAGGTGAGCCCCGCTTGACGGACCGCAGCCTCGCCGGCGGCATCGAGATGCTGAAACGCCGGGGTGGCCTTGCCACAGTCATGGATCCCGCACAACCAGGCGAACAAACGCCGCCCCTTACCCGCACCCCCCGCCAGAGCGTCCAGGCGCCACCGCGTCACCGGCGGCAGGTAGCGGTCCCAGACAATCTCGGCCACCGCCGCAGTGTCCAGCATGTGCGACAGCAGAAGGTTGGCCGTCCCCCCAGCCCGCCCGGCGGACTTACCCCACAGCGCACCCAGCCACCCCCTGACCTCGGGCGGGTACCACTGCCAACGATCCTCAACCATCGTCTCAACCTCCACGTGCAGGTACGCTTCGAGAGCGTAGGACACGGCACTGACAACTCGCCTCGGAGCAAAGAAATATGACGGTCATACATCGACTCCCCTCCGGGCTGCCATCCGATCGAACTGAATCAATCAGGCCCCTCGGCCGCTAATCACCGCAGGTCAGAAAGCGTCGGCCCCGCGCTCGCGGGGATTGCTCGGCCGCCGACCGGTCGGCGGTCGTCTCGGAGCGATCGGCCCCGCGCTCGCGGGGATTGCTCGGCCTTGTGAGCGACGTCGATGGTGCGGTCGCCATCGGCCCCGCGCTCGCGGGGATTGCTCCCCGCTGCCGCCGCACAAGCTGGCCCGCCGGCTATCGGCCCCGCGCTCGCGGGGATTGCTCCGCACCGCTGCCGGTGACCGAGGACGTCCTGGAGTCGGCCCCGCGCTCGCGGGGATTGCTCCGCCGGTGGAGCCAGCTGCCCCGGCTTCACCGCGTCGGCCCCGCGCTCGCGGGGATTGCTCCTCGTGCTGGCCGACAGAGCCTTGTGGTCCCGGATCGGCCCCGCGCTCGCGGGGATTGCTCCCCGTAACGGGTTTAGAACTCCCGGGAGTTGAGGTCGGCCCCGCGCTCGCGGGGATTGCTCCGCCTTCCACGAGCAGCTGCCCGCGATCGACTGGTCGGCCCCGCGCTCGCGGGGATTGCTCCTTCGCGACCGGCCTCGCCGAGGCCCATGGTTGGTCGGCCCCGCGCTCGCGGGGATTGCTCCCGGCTGTCCACGACGGCGGCCACACAGGACTGATCGGCCCCGCGCTCGCGGGATTGCTCCGCTCGATAGGGATCCCTCCGTTCACAAGGTGCATCGGCCCCGCGCTCGCGGGGATTGCTCCCGGCAGCTCTTCGTCAAGTTCTCACTTGACGGATCGGCCCCGCGCTCGCGGGGACTGCTCACCATCGGCTCGTGCTTGCCGTCGGGGTGACCGGTCGGCCCCACGCTCGCGGGGATTGCTCCGGCCAGCCGCCGTCCCCCTACCGCCACGACGGGTCGGGCCCGCGCTCGCGGGGATTGCTCCCTGTCCGAGATCGAGGTCACCGCCGACACGTCGTCGGCCCCGTGCTCGCGGGGGTTCCTCCTTGAGTGGGTGGTCACCGTCGTAGTAGTCGCCGTCGGCCCCGCGCACGCGGGGGTTGCTCGGGCGACAAAGGCCCAGATGCCTGGCGCCCGCCGGTCGGCCCCGCGCTCGCGGCGATTACTTCGCGCTGCCAGTCGGACGGCTGGTAGACCTCGGGTCATCCCCGCGAGCGCGGGGGGTACTTCCGTTTCCCTGCGTTAAGTTGGGCTACCGTTGAGTCGGCCCCGCACTCGCAGGGGTTGCCCTTACACGACACACCCGCGAGACCCGCGCGCATAGTCGCCCCGCGCTCGCGACGGGGATTGCTCCCCGGCGGGGCTCGGCCGCCAAGCACGCTGGCGAGGACGACCGGAAGATCCCGGTCGCAGTGCGCGGGGACGTCGCGGCCGGCTACCTCACGGCGGACGCCGTCGACCAAGCCGTCGAGATCGGCCGCCGCGCCCTCACCAGCCCGCTCGAAGCCGAGACGACCATGGGACGAGTACGGCTGCCCGCACTGGCCTAACAACTCCCGGCATCGTCGGCGGCCCAGGCCTTTCGAGCCGAGATCCGAGCCTCCTTGAAGTAACTGCCGATCAGCTTCGCGTCTCAGCGGCCACCCACTCCAGATAGGCGGCCGATCCAGTGATCACCGGCACCCCGACGACCTCCGGCGTATCGTAGGAGTGCAGCTCAACGATGCGCGCGCACAGCCGATCAGCCAGACTCGCCCGGGACTTGAAGTCGACCCGCCACTCGGCGGAGTCCTGCACCGCACCGTCCCACCAGTAGACGGACTGGACACGGTAGACCTGCGCACACGCGGCCAAGCGGTCACGGATCACCGCCGAAGCGAGCCCACGGGCCTTCGTCTCGTCGCCATGGGTCGTCGTCACCACAACGAAGTCACTGGTCGTCATACCGTGACGGTACCCGGCATCAACCGCCGCCCCCACTCTGCCCGACGGACCTACCCCACAGCACGCCCAGCCAGCCCCTGACCTCGGGCAGGTACCACTGCCAACGGCCGTCAACCATCGTCTCAACCCCCACGCGCGAGTACGCTTCGAGGACGTAGGCCACGACAATGACAACCAGCCCTGGGGCAAAGAAAGATGGCAACAACGCACCGGCTGTTCGACGGCACCTCTACCAATCGAACTAAATCAATCAGGCCCCTCGCCCGCTAATCACCGCAGGTCAGGAAGTATCGGCCCCGCGTTCGCGGGGGTTGCTCCGCCTCGGCGGTGGGCCGTAGGGTTGCCAGATAATCGGCCCCGCGTTCGCGGGGGTTGCTCCGCGGCGGGGTCGGTGACGGCCCTGCCGGACTCATCGGCCCCGCGCTCGCGGGGGTTGCTCCGGGGAGTGACGGCGCCGCACCGCCGCTTTGCCATCGGCCCCGCGCTCGCGGGGGTTGCTCGACGAACAGGCTGGGGCTGATGGCGCCGAGGAGATCGGCCCCGCGCTCGCGGGGGTTGCTCTGAGAGCAGTCATGAGCCACGAGATCGTCACCCATCGGCCCCGCGCTCGCGGGGGTTGCTCCGGCGGCTTCGTCGTCAAGGAGGTCACGCGCAAATCGGCCCCGCGCTCGCGGGGGTTGCTCCCCCTCCGGCGTCGGCCAGGGCTCCCCCGTTGAATCGGCCCCGCGCTCGCGGGGGTTGCTCCGGGGAGTGGCCCCAGTCGCCGGGCTGGCCGGTATCGGCCCCGCGCTCGCGGGGGTTGCTCCACGTCGCTGGCGAACGGCGACTCACTTGAAATATCGGCCCCGCGCTCGCGGGGGTTGCTCCGCGGCCTACGCCAACAAGCAGTCCGCCCAGCGATCGGCCCCGCGCTCGCGGGGGTTGCTCCGCCGTCGCGCCCGGTAGCGCCTTCGCCCCGCTATCGGCCCCGCGCTCGCGGGGGTTGCTCTTGCCGACGTTGGCCTCGACCTTGAACTCACGCATCGGCCCCGCGCTCGCGGGGGTTGCTCCCGGTCCCTCAACGAATCCCATGGCAGCAGCGGATCGGCCCCGCGCTCGCGGGGGTTGCTCTGTGTTGGGGGAGGAGTCAACTCCCGCCCCGGTATCGGCCCCGCGCTCGCGGGGGTTGCTCCTGGTTTGATGCGGAGGCTTGGGCCAACTCCGTATCGGCCCCGCGCTCGCGGGGGTTGCTCCGAGAAGGACCGATCCCATGGCAGAGATCACGTATCGGCCCCGCACTCGCGGGGGTTGCTCCTATTTCGGGAATTCCCGTGGCCCACAGGGCAGATCGGCCCCGCGCTCGCGGGGGTTGCTCCTCCCGCACCTGTCGGTCAGGTACATCCGGGGAATCGGCCCCGCGCTCGCGGGGGTTGCTCCTGTCTCCTGGAGCATCGGTGCTGCCGGACCCCATCGGCCCCGCGCTCTCGGGGGTTGCTCCGCGGCCCACTGTCGCACCCGCGCGTTCTGGCGATCGGCCCCGCGCTCGCGGGGGTTGCTCCGGCCGGCTACTGCCGTGTCCAGGGCGAAGGGGATCGGCCCCGCGCTCGCGAGGATTGCTCCCCCCCGGCCCCGCCCTCGCGGGGGTTGCTCGCGCCGCGACGACCAGAAGGCAGCTGCCCGCCGATCGGCCCCGCGCTCGCGGGGGTTGCCCCACCGCCCGGGGCTACGGCGTGGACCAGGGCTCGTCGGCCCCGCGCTCGCGGGGGTTACTCCTGGTAGGTCTGGCTGCGCGGGCTGGTCTTCAAGTCGGCCCCGCGCTCGCGGGGGTTGTTCCTCGCCAGTGTCGATGTGCAGCGCGGCCTTCGCATCGGCCCCGCGCTCGCGGGGGTTGTTCTGGCCGCCATGGGGTGGTGCAGTGAAGCGGGCGCTCGGCCCCGCGCTCGCGGGGGTTGCTCCGGCCTCGTCCCGCCCACGCTCGACCAGCTCAGCGCGATCGCCCGCGCGATCGGGATCCCGCTCTGGCGCCTGGTCCGTGACGAGTAGGACTGGCCGGCCGCACCGCCGTACGGCCGGCCGGCCGGGGAGTCACTTCTCGGGGTTCGGCGGCGGGTCGGCCGGCGGCGGCGGGGTCTTCGGTGCCGCCGGCGGTGCCTTCGGGCCACCGATTCCGCCCGAGCCGCCACTGGGGTCCTTCTGCGGGGTCATGTCGTCCTCCTCGATCTCCTCGTCCGCCAGGATCGGGATCTCGCCCGGCGGCGGCATCAGGGGGTGCCGCCCGCGGTTTGGGCCCGCGGTCTCACGGCGGCCCCGACTCCAAGCGCCCTGGCGTTTAGGGGGGATGGTCGCGCTCATGGCGTCCTCTCTGTGCCTGTCCTGCCGGGTCACCCATGATGGGGCCTCAGCCCCACCCGTTGCCGAACGTCCCCACCAGATGGCCGAGGTCCGCACACGACGCACAGATGACCCGCGAGTACAGCACCGCGGGGCCGCGCACGATCGACTCGACACCGCCCAGCAGCGACGCCGAACCCGCCGGAGACCCGCAGGTCGAACAGGTCCGAGTCGCTCGGGCCTCGGTGTAGCAGGGCCAGCAGACGACTCGGCGCGGGTCCTCGGTCAGCAGCGCCATGGGCTGGATGCTGGTCAGGTGCGCGCGGAGCCGCAGCGTGCCGTCTTGCCGGGCCTGGTCCATGGTGGTGGTGGCGTCTCGCACCCACTGGCTGGCCTCCTCCATGGGGACCGCTCCGGCCTGTCGGACGCCAGCCTCCGCGAGCAGCCTGTCCGTGCGGGCCGCGCTCGCTCTGGTCTGGTCCACAGGGAGGTGAGGGCCGACCAGCTCCCGGCATCGTCGGCGGCCCAGGCCTTTCGAGACGAGATCCGGGCCTCCTTGAAGTAACTGCCGATCAGCTTCGCGTCTCAGCGGCCACCCACTCCAGATAGGCGGCCGATCCAGTGATCACCGGCACCCCGACGACCTCCGGCGTGTCGTAGGAGTGCAGCTCAACGATGCGCGCGCACAGCCGATCAGCCAGGCTCGCCCGGGACTTGAAGTCGACCCGCCACTCGGCGGAGTCCTGCACCGCACCGTCCCACCAGTAGACGGACTGGACACGGTAGACCTGCGCACACGCGGCCAAGCGGTCACGGATCACCGCCGAAGCGAGCCCACGGGCCTTCGTCTCGTCGTCATGGGTCGTCGTCACCACAACGAAGTCGCTGGTCGTCATACCGTGACGGTACCCGGCATCGACCGCCGCCCCCACTCTGCCCGACGGACCTACCCCACAGCACGCCCAGCCAGCTCCTGACCTCGGGCGGATGCTGCTGCCAACGGTCTTCAACCATCGTCTCAACCTCCACCTGCGAGTACGCTTCGAGAACGTAGGCCACGGCACTAACAACCAGCCCTGGGGCAAAGAGAGATGGCAACAACGCATCGACTGTTCGACGGGCCCTCTACCAATCGAACTGAATCAATCAGGCCCCTCGCCCGCTAATCACCGCAGGTCAGGAAGTGTCGGCCCCGCGCTCGCGGGGGTTGCTCCTTGATAGGGGCGCGGCCGGTGCGCGACCGGTGGTCGGCCCCGCGCTCGCGGGGGTTGCTCGGCGCTGGCGTTGTCGCGGTTGTCGCTGCCAAGATCGGCCCCGCGCTCGCGGGGGTTGCTCCCGGCAGGCCCTGGCCCTGTACCGAGAGTGCACATCGGCCCCGCGCTCGCGGGAGTTGCTCCGGGCCGACACCCTGCTCGCCGAGCTCGCCGCCATCGGCCCCGCGCTCGCGGGGGTTGCTCCCATGTCCGCCCCCATCTTCGAGCCCTCCCACAATCGGCCCCGCGCTCGCGGGGGTTGCTCCACCTGCGCCACCTGCGCGAATGCCAGGACGGCATCGGCCCCGCGCTCGCGGGGGTTGCTCCTGGCTCACGGCAGGAGCACCTTCTCTTCGGGGATCGGCCCCGCGCTCGCGGGGGTTGCTCCTTCGCGCGGATCTTGGAGTCGGCGCCGAACGCATCGGCCCCGCGCTCGCGGGGGTTGCTCCGCGGCCTCCCACTCAGACGACCACAGCAGTTCGCGGTGCTCACTCGTTCGCCCGATGATGCTGGCCCGACGAGACGACAAAATAGGCGTGGACGCGTCAAACTGTTCGCGAATTGAGTCGCTGAATTCAACAAGTTCCCTGCGGAACTGGGCGTACGAGTCGCCAAAGGAGACCACCGGCCGTGGGCCCGGCCGCGGTCCAGGGCCGTCCCACCTAGCCTCCGTGTTTCGGTTTGCGTCGGCTGATCTGGGGCGATCCCTGTATCGGAGGTCGCGGGGCTGCCGTCAGATGTTGGGCATGCCGAGGGCCCGGCGCGATGGCCGGGTACTCCTGGGTCCTTGTGTCGTGGTGGTCAGGGGCGGCTTGGCCTGTCAGGTGGCCGGTCGGGGTAGTGCCACCAGGCGGCTGAACGCCGCGGTCAGTTCGTGGCGCCAGGGCCAGGTGGCGGCGATCCGCAGGTATAGGCGGCGCGCTCCGCGCGTGATCCGGGCCGCAGCGTGCAGGAGGCGGTAGCGGAGCTTCTTGGGCTCGGCGGTGGCCAACTCGCCTTCCAGCAGCAGGGTCCGGGCCCAGACGAGCAGGTCGATGGCGGTCAGGGACAGCTCCAGCCAGACCTGGTTGATGGCGAAGTGGCGGGAGGGGAAGCGGCCGAAGCCGGTGGTCTTGCCGCAGCGGATGTGGTCCTCGACTCTGGCGTGAGCGCGGTGGCGGACCTCCAGGTGCTGGATCGAGCCGCCGTCGGCGACGGGCGTGTCGGTCAGGAAGGCCTGGTGGCGCATGCCTTCGTCCTGGTCGAACAGGGACAACTGGGCGCCTGGGTGGGGACGCTCGCGGCGGACGATGATGCGGGTGCCGTCCGGGTATCCGGTGAGGTCGACCAGGCCGGTCAGCTCAGCGACCTCGGCGCCGACGCGAAGGGTTCCGTCCTGTTCCAGGGCCGGGTGCCAGACCTTGTCGGGTAGGACCCGGATGGCCTTGCGGACCTGTTCGGTGACGGCGTGTCCGACGGAGAAGGTGGTCTGGATACCTCGCTGCCGCAGGGCGCGTAGGTGGGCGAGGAAGGCTTTGGCGCTGCCCGCGCTGTCGGCTCGGACGAGGACCGGGGCGCCGTGGCGGTGGGCGTCGGGTATCTGCGCGAGGGCCGCGTCGATGACCGTGATGTGATCCGCGGCGGTGTTCGCTCCGGCGTTGCCGGGGCGCAGGAGGCCGGCCAGGGCCTCGCCGGTGTTGTCCAGGAAGCAGAGCATCGGGTGGTAGCCGAAGCCGCGTTTGTAGGTGGCGGCCGCCTGTTCCTTCTCGGAGTGGCAGGTGACCAGGGTGGCGTCGATGTCCAGGACCAGGCCCGGTAGTTCACGCCCTCCGGCGTGGGATGCGGGTATGGCGCGTCCGGTCTCGTCCGCTTGCAGCCAGGCGACCTCGCGGGTCCTGGCCCGTGCTGCCCGCAGTGCGTTCAGGGCTGCGGTGTCGATGCCGGCGAGCACTCGCCAGGCGGTCGGGGTGGAGGCGACGGGGCCGAACACCTCGGCCTGGTCGCGCAGCACGGCCAGGTCCCGGATCGCCTCGCCTCCGTCGGCGAGCATCACCGCCAGGTCTACCGCGACGCGGCCGGGGTCGTGCCCGGTCCCGCGTGGCCGCAGCCGGTGCAGCGCGTCGGAGAAAGCACTCGTCAGGGTGGTGGCGTCGGCCAGATCCGCCAGCAGACGCGAGCCGGCGTGGTTGACCACCCCGTGCCCGTCGGCGCTGACGACGAGCTTGGGGCGTGACCGGGTAGTCTGCACGCAGAAAGTGCCTTCCTGCTGGTACGACTGGGACCTTAGACAAGCCTCATCGTTGCAGCTCAGAAGGCACTTTCGCTTTTCCGATCATGATCCGGACGCGACCCCGGATGAAACGCGCAGGCTAGCACGCCGAGCCAGCGCCGAGGTCTAGGAGAGAACAGCTGGTTCTCCCTCAGTGCCGCCCAGACTGCTGCGGGCACGGGATTTTCCCGAGGGCGGTTGATTTCTTTCAGGACCATCTTCGCGACTTAATCTCCCTGGTCGGCCGCAGATCGCAATAACAGTACGGGAGTTAGACGCCTATGGGCGCTAACCACGTCGAGCGTGACCGAGTTCAAGGTCTTCCAGGCTTGGGCAGCCTTCGCTGAGAACGGTTCCGGACCCTCGATCCGCACCAGAGCCAGAGCATTCAGCAGCTCCCGCCACATTTGCGCGACCTCGTCCAAATCAAATGTCTTCTCAGCGATCTTAAGAACCCTGATCGTCTCCAGCTGCTGTTCCCCCGCAAGGACGAACGTGATCGCGGCTTCTCGTCGCGTGTTGCCGCGCCATTCATCGTGGGCCGCCTGCGAGGCGACCTCGGCATTCCGCTGGGCAGCGCGAGTCTGCCGCAGGCCGACGATCAAGGCAGCGGGCACCCCGAGGATCGCAGCCCCTGATGCTGCAAGCGCTGATATCGCTTCAACTTGCATGCAGTCATGACGTCCCGGCTGGCGAGCGGTCGGGCTGAGGACCGCGAACCGGGGGATGCGGAGCGGCTGTTCTTGGGGTCGGCCAGCATCTCTCACATGCTGTGCGGTCGGCGTCCTCTCAGCTGCCGGCCGCAGGTGGTGCATCGGCCTTCGGCCGATGCGGCGGTGCCGCGCCCGTTTCGCTGCGTCTGGCCGAACGGCGGCGCGAGTGTCCTTCCATCGGAGGTGTTGGGCTTCCGGCCGCGCGGGAGCCCCGGTGGGGGCTCCTCCGGCGCCCGCCCCCACCGGATCCGGGTCGGTCAGCTGGCGAGACTGACCCGCCGCCTCACCGCACCAGCCCCGGCCTGGCGCGACACCCTCGGACTGGCCGCGTGAACGTCGCCGAACTCCTGGCAGACCTCCAGAGCCGGCAGGACGAGGCCGCCGCCCAGGCAGCAGAACTACGCGCCCGGATCGAAGAGCTCGCCGCCGACCTGACCGAGACCGAAGCGCGGCTCACGGACCTGGCCACCGCCCGAAAGATCATCGCGGAGGTCACACCGGCAGGAGCCGAATCAGAACCACCCGAGACGAACACCACCTACCAGGCCATCGTGAACGCCTTCAACCAGCATCCCGACCAGGCATTCCGGGCACGCGAGCTGCACGAACTCCTCGGCGTGCCCACCGAAGAGGCGTCCGTCAACATCACCCGCAGCCGCCTCGGACGCCTCACCCGCCAAGGCTTCCTCGCTCAACCCGGACGAGGCCGCTACCAGAAACGGACTTAACGTCCACTCACACCATCCGCGTCCACCGGTTCTGTATCTCTGTCTCGTTCTCGCCCCTTGCGCCACCCGGGTGAACCCACTGGGCGCTGCGACCCGTGTGCCCCAAGTGACAGCTGGTGCCACTGATGGCACTCGCGCCTTCTTGGGGAGGGAAGTTGATGAAACGTCATGGTCGGCGCCTGGTCGCCCTGGCCGCATCGATGGCGGCCGCGGTCTCGCTCGTCGTCGCTTCGGGTGGCATGTCGGCGGCTCAGTCGGGCACCGGGGCAGCGGGTCTGCCGGGGATCGGGGGGCCGGGAACGGCGGTGAGCGCCGCGGACCGGCAGGACCTGTCGGTGAAGGCCGAGCCGGGTGGGGTTCAGTGCACGGAGGTGGCCGTGGGGTCGGCGCCTGGGAAGGCGGGTGCGGCGGCCGAGTGCGTGCAGGTCACCGACGGCCCGGCGGGTCGTAGGAGTGTTTCCGAGGCCGTCAGCAGCACGCAGGACGGTGCCGGGGCGTGCTCGATCGGCAGCGCGGGGTACTGGTCGTACGAGCGGTTCGGGTCGTGCCTGAAGGACATGACCACGACCTACACGCTGCGCGACGACAAGGGCACCGCCATCGGTTCGGCCCAGCTCAAGATCAACCTGAGCATGTCGCTGAGCGCCACGAGCTCGATGTGGACCGAACTGGTGACGGTCACCATGGTGTCCTCGACCAGCAACGTGCCGAGCCTCAACATCGCGTTCGACGCCAGCTGTACGGCGCCCTGCCAGATGGGCGCGGCCAAGCCCTGGGCGGGCGCCCGTACGCTGACGCCCGGGACGTCGGCGCAGGGTACGGTCCTGTACTCGGACTCGCCCGCCGTCGGGGCTGTCGACTCTCTGGCGAACGAATACCACATGTACGTCACGCAGGACAACGCCATCCCCCTGCAGCCGAACGTCAACTGGACCAATCCGCGCAAGGTCCGCTGCGACAACGCCGTCCACGAGCCGGGCAAGGGCTCGCCCGGATGCGTCTACGCCGACGTCCGGCCCGACCTGTCCTACTCCCTGACGGACTACGGTGCGGCGGCCGCGACCTACGCCTTCGCACTGAACTACCTGCCCAACATGCCCAAGCAGTTCACGCGACTGAAGGGCGACAGCGAGCCGAACCGCAAGCGCACCTGCGGCGCGCAGAGCACGGTGCCGTTCGCCCAGCTGGACCCGGTCGCGTTCCCGGAGGACAGCTGCGACGAGTTCCCCTTCGCCGGGACGTACCAGGGCGGCACGAACGGCGGGCTGTGCGCCGAGATCGTCCCCCAACTCACCAACGGCAACTGGACGTTCCGTGAGACGACCGGACACCCGGTCACGTACAAGGAGTCGTGCGTGCGGGGCCACGTCCCGCTCCCGGTCAACAAGGCGGCCGGCGGGAAGTACGGCAGCTTCGTCCAGACGCAGCGCCTGATCGACACCGAGGCGTTCACCGTCTCCTGGACGACCTGACGTCCACGGGTCCCAGCCCGAACGACACCGTGGCCGCGCCCGGGGGACAACCAGGACCGTCCCGCCGGCGACGCCGAACGAGCGCAGGAAGGAGTGGAACCACTCGACGTTGCGCGG
>NZ_JBFBNR010000076.1:0-24382 GCF_040687675.1 Kitasatospora sp. NPDC056731 | reverse complement strand
AGGCCGAACTCTGGTGCGCCACCGCGTCGTTGCGCACCGGCGCGGCCTACCCGTACGAGCAGCTGGACCGGATCTGGAAGACCGTCCTGCCTGGTCGCGGCCACACGTGGGTGGCTGCGACCAGCGCCGTGGTTTTTCGTAGCGGGCGGGTGTGCCGCCCCAGTGGGCGCCGTTCCTTGACCCGCCTGCGCGGGGCCGTTCGGCCCGGGGCCCGGGGTTCGAGGGAGGAAGGGGAGGAACTGTTCCTACTCCGCCACCTGGACCTCGTCGGCCTGGAGCCCCTTCTGGCCCTGGACCGCTACGAAGGTCACCTTCTGGCCCTCAACCAGGGACTTGAAGCCGCTTCCCTGGATCGCCCGGAAGTGAACGAACAGGTCCGCTCCGGACTCCGGGGTGATGAAGCCGTAGCCCTTCTCGTCGTTGAACCACTTCACCGTGCCGTTCTGCCGCTCTGCCACAGCCACTCCTGGTTTTCCGAGGATCGAGGATCTACGAGACGCAACGTGCCGATCATGGCAGGGCTCGGGGTCTCGGCGGGGCTGTAACGCGAAGTTGGTCGGTCCCTGCGGCGAGGAGCCACCCGGACCGGTGACGGCACCACAGGTGCTGCACGCGCCGGAGGCCCGGCAACCCGGCAGCCGTCCACCGTCCATCTGCACAGACGTGATCGGGTAGCCCGCCGGGCCGGCCTGAGTACCCGTACTCAGGCCGGCCCGGCCGTGCCGCCGGAGCATGGGGGCATGCACCCAGCAGCAACACCGAGGATCGGCATCACCGCCGTCGGCTCCCACCTGCCGGCCCGTCGGCTCACCTCCCAGCAGCTCCAGGACGAGGTCACCGCCGGTGGCCGACTTGCCCTGCCGGAGCGGATGTTCGAGAAGGCGACCGGCATCCGCACCCGGCACTTCGCCGCCGACGGCGAGTACGCCTCCACCCTCGCGGTCGGCGCCGCCCGGCGCGCCCTCGCCGCCCGCGCGCTGCGCCCGCAGGACGTGGACCTGCTGCTGTTCGCCTCCGCGACCCGGGATGTGTGCGAGCCCGCCACCGCCCACATCGTGCAGGCCGAACTCGGCACCCGTGCGCATGCGTTGGACGTCAGCAACGCCTGCAACAGCTTCCTCAACGGGATCGACCTGGCCCGCGCGATGATCCTGGCCGGCCGGGCCCGGCGTGCCCTGGTCGTCACCGGCGAGACGCCCAGCCGGGCCATGCTCCGCACGCCGTCCTCCCCGGCGGAGTTCCGGGACGGCTTCGCCGGCTACACCTTCGGCGACGCCGGGGCGGCCGTCGTCGTCGAGGCCGTGGAGCGGGGCGGCATCCTCGACGTCGGGACGGAGACGGCCTCCGAGCACTGGCCGGCCGGCGGCATCCCCGGCGGCGGCTCCCGCCACCCGCGCGGCGACGAGTACAGCTACTTCCGGGGCGGCGGCAAGGAACTGCGCGGCATCTTCGAGGAGATCGGCCCCGCGGCCCTGGCCCGGCTCGCCGCCCGCACCGGCCTCGGCTGGGACGACTACGCCCGGGTGCTGGTGCACCAGGTGACGATCCCCTACCTGGAACGCTTCGTCGAGCTGACCGGGGTGCCGGCCGGGAAGCTGGTCCTGACGGTGCCGGAACTCGGCAACGTCGCCAGTGCCACGCTGGGCGTGCAACTCGACCGAATACGCGACACGTTGGCGCCCGGCGACAAGGTGCTGCTGATCGGGCTCGGTGGCGGCGTCAGCCTCATGACCATGGTCTGGGAGGCATCGTGAGGACCGACCTGTGGGTGGTGGTCCCCGCCTACCAGGAGGAGGCCCGCATCGAGGGCGTGCTGAGCGCCCTCGCCGCCCAACGCGACCGCGACTTCACCCTGCTCGTCGCCGACAACGGCTCCACCGACGGCACCGTCGCCCTGGCGCGCGCCTTCGCCGCCCACGCGCCGTTCCCGGTCGAGGTGGTGGTCGAGCCGGAGAAGGGCGTCGGCTCCGCGGTGGACACCGCCTTCCGGCACGCCGTCGCCCACGGCGCCACCCTGCTCGCCCGCACCGACGCCGACTGCCTGCCCGAACCCGGTTGGACGGCCGCGGCCCGCGCCGGGCTGGTCGCCTCCGGCGGGCTGGTCTGCGGCCGGGTCACCGCCCGCCACGACGAGCACGGCCCGGCCGGGCGCGCGGTGTTCCTGGCGCTGGTCGCGCTCGGCGCCTTCTTCGGCCGGATCCGGCCCGCCCACCGCCGCCGACACGGCTACCTGACCCCGTACCGGATGCACGCGGGCAACAACATGGCGATCACCGCCGAGCTCTACCTCGCCGTCGGCGGCATGCCCCGGCGGCCCTCACCCACCGACCGGGCGTTCCTCAATAAGGTCCGCCAGCACACCACGGCGGTGGTGCGCCGCCGCGACATGGTGGTGCAGAACTCCACCCGGCGCATCCGCGCGTACGGCGTGGTGGGCACCGCGCGCTGGTACCTGGAGCGCGGCGCGGGGCCGCGCGCCGTCGACGTGCGCTGACAGCCCGCGCGCGCTCCGTGCGCCCGGCGCCCCGCGCGCCTCGCTCCTTACCGACCCTCTCCCGACCGGACCCGCTCCGTGCCACGCCCCAGCCCGCCGAAGGACCCCGCCATGCTCGACCGGCTCACCCACGCCCTGCGCACCGACCACCCCGACCGGCCCGCCGTCCTGCGCCACACCCGCCTGGGCACCGCCCGCCCGGTGATCCGCCGCGGCGAACTCGCCGACCTGGCCGACGGCTACGCCGCCGCGCTGCACGCCCACGGCCTCGGCCCCGGCGACACCGTCGGCGTCGCCGTCCGGCCCGGGCCGCGCGCACTGGCCGTCATGCTCGCCGCGCACCGGCTGGGCCTGCGCATCGCCGTCCTCGACCCGACCGCCGGGCCCGACGTGCTCGCCGCCCGGCTCACCCTGGCCCGCCCCGATCTCGTCCTCGCCGACGCCGCCGCCCAGGCGGTGGCCGGCTGGGCCGGGCCGCTCGCCCGCCGCGCCGACCTCGCCCTGCCCCGCCTCACCGCGCTCGGGCCGGTCGCCACCCTGGGCCGCCGCCTGCCCGGCTGCGCGCCGCACCTGCGCCCTGCCGGCGCGACCCCGCCCGCCCGGCCTGACGGCGGCCCGGAAACGGACGCGGTGATCGTCTTCACCTCGGGCACCACCGCCCGCCCGCGCGCCGTCGTCCACACCCGGGACGGGCTGGCCATCGGGCTGCGCACCGTCGCCGACCTGGTCGACCCGCGCCCCGGGACGGTCGTCCTCGGCGGGACGTTCTTCGTCCTCGTCCCGGCCCTCGCCGCGGGCGCCGCCGTCGTGCTGCCCGCGCGCCGCCCCGTCGCGCTCGGCCGCCAACTCGCCCGGCTCGACCCCGCCCACACCTACCTCACCCCACCGCAACTGCGCGCCGCCCTCGCCGCCGGGGCCCGCTTCACCGGCCGGGTCTGGACGGGCTCCGCCCCCGCCGACGCCGCCCTGCTGCGCCGGGTCAAACAGTCCGGCGCCCACCAGGCCTGGAGCGTCTACGCGCTCACCGAACTGTTCCCGGCCGCCGCCGTCGAGGAGGCGGACAAGAGCGCCCACGACGGGGACGGCGACCTGGTCGGAGCCCCCCTGCCCGGCGTCCGCGCCCGGATCGCCACCGGCGGTGAACTGCTGCTCACCGGCCCGGGCGCCCGCCACCGCTACCTCGGGGAGGACCCCGACCCCTGGGTGCGCACCGGCGACCGCGCAGCCCTCACCCCCGACGGACGGATCGTCCTCGCCGGCCGCCTCAAGGACATGGTGTTGCGCCGCGCCGAGAACATCTACCCCGGCCTGTACGAACCGGCGCTGCACCTGCCGGGCGTCGAACTCGCCGTCCTGGTCGGCGTTCCGGCGGGGGACGGCGACGAGCGGTTGGTCGCCCTCGTCCAGCCGGCGCCGGGCACCGACCCACGACGCCTGCGCGAGGCCCTGCGCGGGCCGCTCGACCGGATGGCAGCGGCCCGGCCGGACGCCGTCCTGTTCGGCGAGGTCCCGCTCGCGGGCCGCTCCCGCAAGCCCGACCGGGCGGCGGCCGCCGCGTACTGCGCACGGGAGTTGGCCCGGTGACCGACCCCATGACCGCACCGACGCCCGCACCGATGAGCGCACGGACACCCTCGCCGCCGCCCCCACCCGCCGCGGCCCGCCGGGCCCGCCGCCGGGACCGCCGGGTCTACCTGCGCAGCCACCCCCTGCTCTTCGCCCTGCTCGCCGCCACCCGCCGCCGCCCGGTGGTCCGGCTCGGCCGCATCGTGCTGGTGCACGGCACCGAGGCCTACCGCGAGGCGCTCACCAAGGTCCCGCTGGACCGCACCGCACCCGGCACCACCGGCGGCGCGGCGGCCGAACTCACCGACGGCGGACTGCTGTTCGACCAGGACGGCGCCGAACACCGCAACGCCCGCCGCGCCCTGGCCGGCGGCCTCGACACCGCCGCACAGCAACGGATCCGCCCGCACTGGCAGACCGTACTCTCCGAGCGGATCCCGGGCCTGGCCGCGGGCGAGATCGAACTCGTCGCACTGGCGCGTGAGTTGGCCGGTGTCACGGCCGCCGCCCTGACCGGCGCGCAGTCCTGCCCGCACCGCCTCGCCCACGCCGCGGCCGAAGTCGCCGCCCACGCCGCCCGCGACCACCTCCCCGGCCCCCGCCGCCGCGGCCCGGACGCGGCCGCCGCCACAGTCGACGCCGCGGCCCGGCTCGCCGCCCTGCTGCCCGACGCGCCCGACGCACGCGACGCCATGGTGGCCGTCGCCGCCGTGAACACCACCGTCGCCGCACTGCCCCGGGCCGTCGCCTGGTGCGCCGACGCCGGGCTCTGGCCGACCGTGAGCGAGACGACCGCACCCCGCCTCGCCGCCGAACTCCTGCGCCTGACCGCCCCGTCCCCGCTGCTGCCCCGGGTCGCCGCCGCCGACACCACCCTCGCCGGGCACCCCGTACGGGCCGGCGACCGGCTGGTCCTGGTCGCCCGGCACGCCGCCCGGGCCCACCGCCGCGGCCCGGCCGACGATCCCGCCGCCACCCAGGCCGTCTTCGGCGCCGGCCCGCATGCCTGCCCCGGAGCCGGCCTGGCCCGCGCCCTGCTCGCCGACCTCCTCCTGGCGCTCGCCCCCCACCACCCGGTCGTCACCCGCGCCCGGGTCGACCGCCGCAGCGCCCTGCCCGGCTACGCCGAACTCACCGTCCGACGGGGAAGATCCTGATGCACCTCGCCATCACCGGCGCCACCGGCTTCTGCGGCGCCCACCTCGCCCGCACCGCCGCCGCCCTGGGCCTCGAAGTCTCCTGCCACGGCCGCCGGCCCGGCCCGGTCGGCCACCACCGCCCCTGGGACGCCACCGAGGGCGCGCCCGACTTCACCGGCGCCGACCTCGTCGTCCACTGCGCCGCCGCCGTCGCCGACCTGCCCCCGGGCGATCCCGCCGAAGCCCACCAGCACGCCGTCAACGTCACCGGCACCGAACGCGTCCTGCGCGCAGCCGCCGGCCGCCCCCTCGTCCACGTCAGCAGCGCCAGCGTCTACGACCCGCGCGCCGCCGCCCGCACCTCCCGTATCGCCCCCGCCGTCACCGAGGACCACCCCACCGCCGCCGGCCACCTCAACGCCTACGGCCGCACCAAAGCCGCCGCCGAACGCCTCGCCCTCACGGCCGGCGCCGTCGTCCTGCGCCCCCGCGCCGTCTACGGCCCCGGCGACCCCCACCTCGCCCCCCAACTGCTCGCCCGCGCCCGGCACGGCCTGCTCCCGCTGCCCGGCCGCGACATCCCGCTCAGCCTCACCGCCGTCGCCAACCTCACCGACGCCTGCCTGTCCGCCCTCGGCCTCACCGGCGCCCCGCCCTGGCCGCCCGGCGCCTACAACATCGCCGACGCCACCCCCTACCGCCGCGACGACGCGCTGCGCCACGTCCTCACCGCCCACCGCCTCCCCGCCCGCATCGCCCACCTCCCCGCACCCCTCGCCCGCCTCGCCGCCCGCACCACCCGCATCCCCGGCCTCACCCCCTACACCGTCGACCTCCTCACCCGCAGCGTCGTCCTCGACCTCACCCGTGCCCGCACCCAGGGCTGGACCCCCACCCACACCCTCACCGACTACCACCCCTGACACCCGGCCGGCCCGGGCGCTGCGGCCGTGTCCATCCGCGGCGGGCCCGCCTCAGCCAGGAGCAGCGGAGCAGTGGAGCAAACGACTGGTCAGGTCAGCTCGACGAATCGGTGGACGCGAAAGCACGTGAGGTGGTCGGGCTCGATGCTCGCCGAGTCCACCCGGTGGCGGCCGGGCGCCGCCCGCGGAACTCGCCGTCACGTCTGGTCGCCTCGGTCGCGGGTGGAGTCGGGTGGTGGTACCTCGGTAGGCCGTCAGTTCCAGGGCGAGCGCCTCGACATCACAACGGCTGTTACGACAGGCCGATGTCCGGACCTACCGGCATCGTTGCAGCACCTCGGCTCGCGGGCCTTGCCGAGTTTCGGCCGGCTGGGTTCACTCCGGGGGGAGAGGGGCGCGGAGCCGGTCAGGGGCGGGAGAGGCGGCCCCGTCGGGGGAGGCGGCCGATGAGGAGGATCGCGGTTCGGGCCGTCAGGTAGCCGAAGGCGGACGGGATGAGGAGCTGGGGCACCATTGCCGCGACCGACGCGTGGCCGCCGAGGAGTACGGGGGTGAGTACGGGCGGTGCCGCCAGGACGGTCGCGGCCAGGGCCGCGTTCCCGGCCGTCCGGGCGGTGAAGGCCAGGGCGGCGCCGGTGGCGAGCGGGGCCCAGGTGCCGAAGCCGGAGGTGAGGAGCCGCTCGGCGGACTCGCCGGTGATCGTGGCGCCGATGCCCAGGGCCGTGACCGTGGCGGCGACCAGCCAGAGCCCGGCACCGGTCCTGCGGGTCCGGTCCGGTGGGGCGACCAGGAGGACGAGGGTGTTGAGCGCGATCAGCCCGAACCCCCGGGGGCCGAGGCCGAGTTCGGCCGCGGTGCGGAAGTCCAGGTCGAGCAGCCCGAGGCGGCACACGGCGTAGAACAGCGGTGCCAGTACCAGCGACACCAGGGCCAGGGCCCGTGCGGCCGACCAGCGGCCGGCCACGACCGCGCACGCCGTCAGTACAGCGGGGACGAGCAGCGACGTCGCCGCCAGGAGCGCGCCTCCCGCCGGGGCTCCGGCGGGGAAGCCAGGGGACTCGGGGCTGATGGCGAGCCGCAGGTTCCGCCACAGGTAGGTCGCCGCGTACGTTCCGGCCAGCATCGCGGCGAGCGGCGCCGCGGTGGCGAACGCCCGGCCCGGCGGCCGGTGGGAGACCATGCCAAGCCGGAGCCGGGCCCCGTGCCCGGCGACGTCGGCCACTTCGCGCAGTCCCGTCGCGGGGCCGGAGCCGGCGATCCGGTGCTGGGCGAGGTCGGCGACCTCCGCGAGTGCGCCGGCGCCGTAGGAGGCCGGGTACAGCCGGAGGGCCCGTTGGAGCAGGCGCGTGTTCAAGGGGTGCTTCGACGTCATGCCGTGCCTCCTGCGGGACGGGTCCAGGTCTGTGTCAGGCGCCGGTCGGCCTCGCGTAGTGCGGAGCGCAGGCGTTCGGCCTCGTTCCTGAGCGACTGTTCACCGTCCGGGGTGAGGGCGAACACGCGCCGGGGGCGCCCGTCCACCGTCTCCTCGCGTTCGACGCGGATCAGCCCCTCGGCCAGGAGCCGGTCGAGGGTGCCGTACAGGCTGCCGGCGCCGAGCCGTACCCGGCCTTCGGAGATCGCGGCGACCTCGTCCCCGAGCGCGTAGCCGTGCCGGGGCCGGTCGGCGAGCGCGGTGAGGAGCAGGAAGGTCGGCTCCTGCATGGAGCGTTTGTTCTTCACGTTCGACACCATAGTACGGTGACCGTAGTGTCTGGCAAGGCCCCTGCGAAACGATCCCGGACTCGGCAGGAGCACACGCTTCCGTCGGGGTGGCCATTGCTGTCGGTGGTGCCGAATAGTGTGCGGGGCATGGCTACTGTCAAGGAATCAACACCTCCCAGGCCCATCGTCCCGGGCGATGTCGTCGCGGCGTTCTCCGAGTACCTCGGCGAGTGGACAGCGGCACAGATCACCAATCTGGACCCGGACCACCAGCGCGCGGGCGTCCTGCACCTCGACTGGTCCGGCCCGGAGCCGATGTCCGTGGTGGAGCTCGGCGAAGTCGTGCCGCTTTGGGGTCCTTTCGGTCCGGCGCATTGCTCCTACGAGTGGGTGCTCCCTCGGAGCTGCAAGGTCATCGGGACGCTGCCGCTGCTGCACGGCCAGCCGCCGAGCAGCTACGCGTTCGGGTGGGGCATGGGGCTCGATCTGGCCCTGGCGCGGCGCCGACGGCAGGGCGACGAGTCGCAGTGGCGTGACCCGTGGGCGAAGAGCATCACCGGCACCGAACTGAACGACTCTCCCGCGGGGCCCGTAGTTCCTGACGAGGAGACGCGTCGGCTGAACGTTCGGGCTGTGGAATCGCTGGACTGTGCGCGGCTCGTCGAGCGGTATCCCGCGCTGACCGGCCTGACGCTCAGCGGGCCGGTGACCTTGTCATCGGCATCGAGCCTCAACGAGTTGACTTCGCTGAAGCACCTCAGGCTCTCCGACGTCTTCGGGATGGTCGAGGCGGACTGCCTCCTGCCGGGGTGTGTTCCGGAGCTGGAGGAGTTGGAACTGGTCAGTGTCCCCGCGGAGTATGCGACGGCGATGAGGAGGCTCTGGCGGCCCGAGGAGCGCCAGGGCGTCTACCTCATGGTCGCCAAGCCCCGCAAGCCCCAGTGGCTCGCCGAGAACCTCAACAATCCGCTACGGAACTGGGACGGCCGCGAGCAGATCAGCGCCGCGGTCTACAAGAAGGCGCTGGCGCAGTACAGGGCGACGCGGCGCGCGGTGCTGGCGGTGCTGGCTTCGGGGGCTTCGGGGGATTCGGCGGACGTCCTGACGCCGAGGCTCGTCGAGCTCGGGGAGCAGTTCGGCGAAGCCTTCAACGAGCTCGACGCGCGCGCCGGATTCATCGAGACCGTTGAGCGCGAAGAGCTCTACGACGCGCTCGGCGCCATCATCACCGAGGCTGCAGCCGAGTCGGGAGCCGAGTCGGGAACCGATCTGGCCTGGGCCGGCGAGGCCTTGATCGAGGGCTGCGAATCCGTCCGCGACTGGTAGGGCGGTGCTGCGGCGAGCCTCATGGCCTCCACTCGTCGGCGAGGAGCCCGAGGACGGCCTCGTCCGCGAACTCGCCGCACACCCAGGCTGATCGGCGGAGGGTTCCCTCTAGGGTGAAGCCGGCCCTGCGGGCGGCCGCGATCATCGGGGTGTTGTCGGCGAGGGTCTCCAGTTGCAGCCGGTGCAAGCCGCGTATCGCAAAGCCGTACTGGCAGAGCACCCTGACCACATCCGTGCCCAGGCCCCGGCCGCGCAGGCCGGGGCGTAGGGCGATCCCGAGGTGGGCGGTGCGATTGTGGGTGTCGATGCCCCAGAGCACGGCCTCCCCGGCCAACTCCCCTGAGGCCAGCTCCAGTACGGAGAAGCAGGCCGCGTCCTCCGAGGGCGGGGTCGGCGCGTAGGGGGAGTCTGCCGAGCCCGGGGAGATGGGCCGCCAGGGGCGGGTGTCGGCCCGGGAGCGGGTGGCGACGTCGTCGTACAGCTCGGTCTGCAGAACGGCGACGTCGCTCTCGTGGCGTGCGCGGAGGGCGACCTTGAGTCCTTGTATCATGTCACATTGCTACCAGGATCGTGTCGGCCGCTCAACCGAATTAGACCCTCTCCGGCGCGTTGCACCGTCGCTGTCATCGGGAGTGCCGGAGAGGGGAGTTCGACCGAAGTCAGAGTGGCGGCAGGCGGCGGGCCAGGAGCTCCGCGCCGGTGCCGTTCAGGGTGCTGAACAGGACCGTCGTGCCGAGGGCGTCCACGCTGGGGGCGGTGGAGGCGCCGGGCCGTTGGCTGCCGTCGGCCGCCGTGCTGACGCGTTCGATCCGGCCGGTCCACAGGTCGCGGCGGAAGACGTCCGCGACGCCGTTGGTGTCGCCGGGGACGAGAGCGGCGGAGTCGGAGGCGAAGTAGACCCAGCGGTCGTCGGCGGTCATGACGGCGGGCTGGGAGTCGACGGCGGAGACCGTGGTCACCGTGCCCGTGCGCAGGTCGCGGGCGTAGAGGCGGACTTGGACGGTGTCCTGCTCGCGCTCGAAGACGCGGAAGAGGGCGTAGCGCCCGTCGGGGCTGAGGCGTCCGGCCTTGGCGGCGTCGCGCAGGATGCCGGTGGCGTCGATGCTGGCGCCCTGGATCCGGCCGGTGCGCGCGTCGTAGGTGTAGAGCGGGAAGAGCTGCCGTGCGGGTGGGGGCTTGGTGGCGGTTGTGGCCGTTGTGGGCGTCACGGCCGTTGTGGGCGGCGTGGGCGCGGTCGGCAGCAGGTTGGTCGCCTTGGAGCGGAAGGCGACGGTCTGGCCGTCCGCGCTGAGCGAGGGCTCGACCGAGCCGCCGTCGGCGGCGGTGCCGTCGCGGCCGGTGCTGACCAGGCGGGTGGTGCCGGTGCGGCGGTCGGTCAGATGGATGTTCTGGACGCCGGGCCGGGTGCCGGGGGCGAGGTCGGCGCGGTCCGAGGTGTACGCGACGTACCGGCCGTCGGCGCTGATCGCCGGGTCGAGCGAGTTGCCGGCGCCGGTGCCCGCGGTGAGCGGTTCGGTGCGGCCGGTCCAGCGGTCGCGGACGTAGACGTCGAACCGGCCGTCGCCGTGCCGCCCCGGGACGACGTCGGTGGCGTTCGTGCTGAAGGCCACGTACCGGCCGTCGGCGCTGATCGCCGCCTGGTTGGTCGAGCCGTCGAGCTGGCTGCCGTCGTCGGCCAGGTTCACCCGCTCGGTGCGCCCGGTCCACAGGTCGCGGACGAACACGTCGTACAGGCGGTTGGTGTCGCCGGGCACCAGGTTGGCGGCCAGCGAGGTGAAGAGGGCGTAGCGGCCGTCGGCGCTCAGGCCGAGCGGCTCCGACCAGTCGTCGGCCGGGGTGCCGTCGGGGGCGACGTTCACCGTGACGGTGCCCTCCGGGAGCGTCGCGGCCTGGGCCTGGACTTGGACCTGGGCCGTGGTGGCGGCCAGGAGTGCGGCCGCCAGCACGCTGCCGGCCCGTACCGCCCACCGGCCGCGGGTCCTCGCGTTCGTCCGTTCCACCTGAACCGTCCTCCCCTTGCCTCGGGCCGTACCGCCTCGTACCCCCGCCGGCCGGCTCGGGGCGAGCCAACCGTCCGGCCGTACCGGCGGTCAACGGGGCCGGGCCGGTCATGGACACGATTTGGCCAACTCCCCTCCACTTCCCGACCACGGCGGATGCCGGTCCGGCCGGACCGGGTGGGCCTGCCACCTGCGGGATTCGGTAGCGCAGGAATGACCGTTGACGAACCCTTTGCCGGAACGCGCTGGACGTGGCGGCCACGGTCCCGGACATCCGCGACCTCCAGTGGGATGCGCAGGAAGCCTGGCTTCGTTCACGTGAAGTGGCAGTGTTCGGGCGGCTGTTGGGCGGATCAGGCTCCCCTTGGAGTCGATGATCCGGGGAACCGGGAGGCGCCCTACCGGCGGACCGCCGAGATCAGTCCGCCGGGCTGCTCCTCGCGCTGCGGCGGGGTGCTGATCGGGCGGCCGTAGGCGGCGGCGCGCTCGCGCAGGGTGTGGCTGTCGGCCTCCCAGCCGTGCCCGGCCAGCCAGGCCACCGGGTCGTCGGGCATCTCCGAGACCCACATGGACGCCGCCGAGCCCGGTACGGAGTCCGCGCCGAAGCGCTCGATCACGCCGCGCGAGCCCAAGGTCAGCCCCATCCGACTGCCTGCCGCCGACTGCGCGCTGATCCGGGCCAGCAGCAGCTCCACCGCGTCCTCGGGCAGATAGATCAGCAGCCCTTCGGCGATCCACACGGTCGGCACGGTCGGGTCGTGCCCTGCGGCGGCCAGCGCGCCCGGCCAGTCCTCCCGCAGATCCGCCGCGACGGTGATCCGCTCGCAGCGTGCGACGGCCTGCTCCTGGCGCAGCACCGAGGCCTTGAAGTCCAGTGGCGCGGCGGTGTCGACCTCGAACAGCCGGGTGCCCTCGGGCCAGTCCATCCGGAAGGCGCGGCTGTCCATGCCGGCGCCGAGCAGCACGACCTGCCGGACCCCGGACGCGGAGGCCTGCTGCAACAGGTCGTCGAGGAACTTCGTCCTGATGACGATGGAGTACGACACGGCCAGCCGACGGCGGCGCGCGGCCTCGTCAGCGGGGGGTGGCGAGGAGGGCCACAGGCCGCCGGCGGTGGCGAAGGCCTGGGCCAGTGGGTCGCGGAACAACGCGTCCACCCGCTCGGTCTCCAGCGCCCGCACCCTGGCCACCCCCACTGCCGTGGCCCACACTCCCGACGGCTGTACCCGCTCCTGCTCATCAGTCACCGCGCCAGCCTAGATGATCGATCCCGAGGGGCCTGATGAGGGAAGCCGGGTTCATGCGCGACCGGCCGCGCATGCGCGCACTGACTGCCAACCTTGAGTCGCTTCGGTCGCTCCGGTCGCTCCGGTCGCTGATGAGTCGCTGATGAGGCGAAGGCGGCGAGGGCAGGAGCACTACTCAGGGGCAGGGGCAGGGACGGGCCCGCCGGGACGGAAGCGCTCCACCCCGACGATGTGCCGCACCTTGAGCGGGCGCACGATCACCGCGACCCGCTGCTCACCCGGCATGGTCCACTCGTAGCGCTCGACGCCCAGGTACTTGCGGGCCAGCCGGTCCATCCGGTCGCGTGCCTCCTCGCCCTCGACGAGGCGGGCCACCACGCCACTGATCTGCACGCGGTCGAAGGGATCGGTGGCGTCCGCGTGCGAGAGGTAGACGCGCGGGTCGCGACGGAGGTTCTCGTCCTTCACCCGCCCCACCGAGGTGTTGAACGTCAGTTCCCCCTCGCCCTCCAGATCCACCCACATCGGGCTGACCTGCGGTGCTCCGTCGGCGAACACGGTGCCGACGTACCAGATGTTGGGTGCCCGCAGCCGGGCGCGGACGGCTTCGTCGAATGTCGCGGTCATCCCGGGAGGCTAGCAACCACGTAGGGTGCGCGTCCGCTTCGAGTGAAGCCACGTTCGAGTGGAGCTACGTTCGAGTGGAGCCGCGAGGGCGCGTCCTCCCGCCGGGTCACCGCTCGGTCGGCGCCTCCGGTTCGGAGGCGCCGACCGGGGCTCCGCGCGAACCGAGGAGCTGGGCGACCGGATCGGCGCTGCCCGAGGTGCTCAGCTCCTGCACCAGCTCGCAGTTCCGGGCGATCCTGCTGGAGACCCACTCGCGCAGCCACGCGGACAGCTGCGGGAGCGGCAGGTCGGACGGGGCCAGCCCGGCGAGCACGCATCCGGTTGCCGCCGCCCCGCCGACGTTGACGACCACGTCCGGCAGGACGGTGTGGCCGGCCGCGCGCAGCAGTCGGCGGGCGGGTGGGGTGCAGCTGAGGTTTCCGCCCTCGACCACCAGGCCGGCCCGGACCGCCGGCACCGCCTCCTCGTCGACCGCGGAGGCGGATGCCGCCAGCACCAGCACGTCGGCGTCGACGTGCAGCCACGCCTGGCCGGGCCCGTGGACGGTGACCCGGGCGGGCAGCCGGTTCCGGTCGATCGTGCCGTCGCTGCTGGTGAGCGTGGCGAGTTCGGCAACGGGCAGTCCGCGCTGGTCCTCGATGGTGCCCCGGACGTCGGCCACGGCCACCACCAGGTGGCCGTGGGCGGCCAGGTGGCCGGCCACCGCGCGTCCGACGGTGCCGAAGCCCTGGATCGCGATGCGCTGCGGGGTCCGCGCACCGGAGGCCCGTAGGGCGCCGAGCACCGCGACGGCCACGCCGAACCCGGTGATGTCGGCCATGTGGTCCCACAGTTCGGCCCAGTCGACGGTGAGACGGGTGGTGCCGGGGCGGCGGGTGACGTCGTACCCGGCGGCCTCGAAGGCGACCTGCCGGTCGGCGTAGGTGGTGCCCTGGTCGCACCCCAGGTACACCCCGCCGTGCAGCAGCGGGGCCGCGGCGCGGCCGAACCCCCGCATCACCGCCTGCCGTTCGACGGTGGCGCCCGGATCGGGTGCGATGCCGGCCTTGGCGCCACCGATGGGCAGGCCGACCAGTGCCAGCTTGTGGGTCATCGCCCTGGCGAGCCCGGCCAGTTCCTGCTCGGTCACCGTCGGGGTCATCCTGGTGCCGCCCAGGGCCAGGCCGTCGACCATGGAGTCGACGACGACCCAGCCCCGGGCCTGGCACCCCGGGAGGTTCAGGGTGGTGGTGAGCAGGGGCTCGGCCACCGGGCGCGCACCGTGCGGTGCGAGCGTCCGGTTCACTGCGCACCGTCCTCCGGGACGGACCGCAGGCGCAGGCTGCGGGGGCGCATGTCGGTCCACACGTGTTCGATGTGCGCGAGGCACTCGTCCTTCGCACCCCGCACACCGACCTCGCGCCAGCCCGCCGGCGACTCGCGGTCGGCGGACCAGATCGAGTACTGCTCCTCGTCGTTGACGACGACCTTCCACTGCTCGGATGCTTCGCTGGTCATACCGTTACCTCCAGATGTCGGTGGTCGGGGGGCCGCCGGGCGGCGGACGGGTGGAGCCGGTTCGCGGCCGGCATCGGGACAGGTGTCGAGGCGGGGGTCGAGGCGGGTGCCAGGACGGGCGTCGAGGTGGGGGTCGAGACGGGCATCGAGGCCGTCCAGCCATGCCGGCAGGCTGGCGGCGCGTAGGAGGCCCGTTCCGATGAGCACACCGGCGAAGCCCTCACCGAGCAGGCGGGCGGCGTCGTCGGGGCAGCGGATCGCCCCGGCACTCACCGGGCACCGGGTGCCGCTGCGCAGCACCGCGGGCAGGAGTGAAGAGCTGCGCCCGAGGTCGCCCGCGCCGCGTTCGCGGGTGGCGATGTCCTTGTTGTTCACCGCGACCACGCACTCCTCGGCGCGCGGCACGCGGCTGATCTCCTCCTCGGTGGTGACCTCGACGAAGGGCGTCAGGCCCAGGCTCAGGCCGAGTACGACCAGGTGGCCCAGGGTGGCGCGCGGCAGCAGCGCGGCGGTGAGCAGGATCGCGTGCGCGCCGCTCTCGCGGGCCTGGTGCAGTTGGCTCCGGCGGGTGATGAAGTCCTTCTGCAGCACGGGCAGGTCCGTCGCTGCCACGACCTCGTGCAGCAGGTCCGGGGTGCCGCCGAACCACTGCCCGGTCACCACGGACAGGCAGGGCGCGCCGACGTCCTGGTAGTCGGCGACCAGACGGGCGGTCGATCTGTCGCCGAACAGGTCGTGTCCGGCGGCGTCCTGCCGCTTGAGCTCCATGATCACCGGTCGGCGGGCGTCCAGCAGCGCCTCGATGAACTGGGCCGTCATCTAGACCCTCTCTCTCGGGTCACGCCAGCCGCGCCGTACGGCCGTGACCCGGTCGGCGCTCAGCCGTCCGTCGACGTCCCTGGCCGCCGTGTCCACGTCGATGCCGAGGAACAGGGGGTGGTCCAGCACCGCCCGGTAGTCCTCCCGGTTGTCGGCCGAGATGCCGCCGGCCAGCAGGAAGGGCCGCGAGAGGCGGTCCGCGAACTCGATGACGGCCCCGCAGTCCGCCGGTTGCCCGGTACTGCCGATCCGGCCGTCCCCGGCCACCGCGTCCAGCAGGAAGAGGTCCGTTCCGGCCCGCTCGTACGCCGCGATCAGGGACCGCTCCGCGCGGGTGTCCGCGCCGAGGTGCAGCACCTTGACCACGGTGAGGTCCGTGGTGCCCTTCAGGGCGCGGACCAGTCCCGGCGGCTGGTAGCCGTGCAGTTGGACCCACCGGACCCGGGCCGCGGCCGTCGCCGCGCGCAGCGTATCGGCGTCCTTGAGGAAGGTCACGAGGACCGGGTGCATTCGCTCCGTTCGGTGCACGGCGCCAGCGAGGGACGTCAGTTGACTGAGCATCAGGTCTGCACGGCCTCCTGGGACGCCGTGCCACAGGCCGACGAAGTCGGCTCCGGCACTGTCGAGCGATGCCACGTCCTCGGCCGAGGTGGCTCCGCAGATCTTGACCAGCATCAGGTGTCACAACCCCAACATGGCGGCGATGCGGTTGCGTTGGATCTCCGACGTGCCCGAGTAGATCGGGCCGGCGACCGCGTCGCGCACGTCCTTCTCCAGTCCGTACTCGGCCAGGTAGCCGCTGCCGCCGAAGATCTGCACGGCGGCCAGTGCGGAGGAGAGGTTGCTCTCGCTGGTGAGGACCTTGCTGACGGCGATGTCCCGCGTGACGTTCTCGCCCTCCGTCAGCCGGACGGCCGTGTCGTAGAGCCACTTCCGCGCGGTGTCCAGGCCGATGCTCATGTCCACGAGCTTGTGGGAGACCGACTGGTACGAGCCGATCGGATTGCCGAACTGGACGCGCTCCTTGGCGAATTCGACGCAGCGGTCGAGCCGGTACCGCATCTGCCCGGTGTTGATGACGAAGGAGCAGAGGATCTCCCACTTCATCACGTGGTCCAGGACCAGGAACCCGGATCCGACCCGGCCGATCACGGCGGATGCGGGGATCCGGCAGTCGTCGAAGTGCAGTTCGCTCAGCGGCGCCGTCCGCAGCCCCATGGTGGCGACGGGTGGCCCGACGACGAGCCCCGGGGTGTCCCGCTCCACGACGAAGGCGGTGATGCTGAGCGGGCCGGCCTTCGGGTGGGTGCGCGCGTAGACCACGAACACGTCGGCCACCGGGCCGTTGGTGATGAAGGCCTTGCCGCCCCGTAGCACGAAGTCGTCGCCCTCGCGGGTGGCCGTGGTCTTCATCGCCAGCGCGTCGGAGCCGCTCTCGGTCTCGCTGATCGCGTGCGCCCCGATCGTCTCTCCCGAGCAGATCCCCGGCAGGTGGCGCGCCTTGAGCTCCGGCGAGCCGAACCGCTGCAGCGGGACTCCGACGCTGACCAGGTGGGTGGCGACCGAGAAGTTCAGTCCGCCGTCACGGCACCCGGTGCCGAGTTGTTCGAGCACGTGCATGGTGGTGAGCAGGTCCTGGCCCAGCCCGCCCCACTGCTCGTCGAACGGCAGGCCGAGGATTCCGGACCGCTGGATCAGCTTCCACTTGTCCCACGGGAAGGCGCCTTCCGCGTCCCCTTCGAGATGGCCCGAGCTGAGCTCCTCGCACCACTGGGTGATGCCCTCGCCCAGAGCGATCTGGTCGGCGTTCCAGCTGATCATCTGTCAGTCCTGTTAGTACTCGGAGAAATCGGTCGAGTCGAGGTTGTGGCGTTCGTCGCCGCGCAACGCGGGAGAGAACACGCACACCAGGCGGAGGTCCGCGTCCTGGTCCGCGATCAGGAAGTGGGCGTCGTGCAGGTCGAGCGCGTACAGCGTGCCCGGCTCGATCGGGTGGGACGTGCCGTCGGCGTTCACGACCTGGCCCGTTCCCTCGATGCAGTAGCAGGCCTCCAGGTGGCGGCGGTACTCCAGCCTCGACCTGGTGCCGGCGCGGACGGTGGTGTCCGTCATCGTGTAGCCCAGGCCGTCGGATTCGAGAAGGAACCTGCGGCTGAGCCCGTTGCCCCAGTCCACGGTGGTCACCTCGTCAAGGCGTCGGACGATCATCGGGTGTGCCTCCTAGCGGCTTGCTGAATCAGCGGCTTGCTGAATCAGGGGTTTGCTGAATGAGCGGCTTGTCGAGTGAGCGGCTTGCTGAATACGGCGAAACGGTCTGTACGAAGGTGTGGAGCTCCTCGACCACGTCGGCCCCTTCGGCGAGGGCGTGCTCGATCCGGGCGACTCCGGCGCTGCCCACGACCGCGGCGTCGGCGCCGAGGCCGTGCAGCAGGTCGATGTCCGCCCTGGAGCGGACGCCGAATCCGACGGCGATCGGTACGGCGGTCGTCCTGCGCAGTGCGGCCAGCGCGTCGGCCAGCTCCTGGCGGTCGGCCGTGAGCTCGCCGCCGCTGCGGCCGTAGTGGGCCACCAGGTACAGGTACGCGGTGGCGGACTCGGCGGCCGCGGCCTTCACCTCGGCCGTCGACGCGGCGTAGCAGGTGGCGACCATGGGCAGCCCCGCCTCCTGCACCGCTTCGAGGTAGCCGGCCCGCAGCCGCGGTGGCAGGCCGTGGACCAGCAGCCCGTCGACGCCCGAGTCGGCGACCCGCCGGACGAAGCCGGGCACGGTCGGGCCTCTGACCGTGTGGCTCCAGTCGGCCAGTAGTGCCACCCGCAGGTGGCGCAGCCGGGGCAGGATCCCGCTGAGGAGTCCGAGCACCTCGTCGAGTCCGACGCCGTCGGCCAGGGCCCGCTGCGCCGATCGGCGGATGACCGGCCCGTCGGTGACCGAGTCGGGGAAGGGCACCGCCAGCTCCAGGCAGTCCACGCGGCAGTCGTCGAGCATCCGCATGACGTCGGCCAGGACGGGCAGCGGGGGGTCTCCGGCGTTGAGGAACATCGCCAGGCCGGGCTGGTCCGGTGGCCGGCGCGCGAAGAACCCGCTCACCTCGCACGCGCCGTAGCCACCGCGCGGCGCGCCGGGTGCGCGCGCAGGCGGTCGACGAGGTCGCGGGCGGCGCCGCTGCGGAGGGCGTCGTCGGCCGCCCTGATGGCCTCCGGCCACCCGTCGATCAGCCCGCTCGCGACGGCCAGGGCGGCGGCGTTCAGGCAGACGGTCCGCGTTGCGAGAGCTGTCCCGTCGCCGGAGAGCACGGCGAGGAAGTGGTCGACCACGTCCTCTCCCGCTCCGGTCGGCCGTAGTTCGGCGATCGAGCCGGTGCCGGTGGCGCTGCCGCTGCCGCTGCCGGGAGTCCCGGGCACGGTCCCGGCAGCCTGGGCCCGCAGCCGGATCGCGTCGGTGCCGTCATTGGTGAGGACGACGTTGTCGACGGAGCTGACGAGCTCGTCGACTCCCAGCTCGTTGGAGCACAGCCAGATCCTCCGGTCGGCGACGCTGGCGGCGACCTGGCCCAGAGTCGGCAGCAGCGAATGGTCCGAGACGCCGACGAGCTGGGCGGAGACCGGCACCGCGGCCAGGAAGGGGCCGACGGAGTTGATGAATCCGCCGATCATCCGCAGGTCCATCGGCACGATGCTCCGGGCCAGCAGCGCCACCTCCCGCGGGTAGACGAAGTTCCCCGGGAAGGCGATGCCGAAGCGTTCCAGCAGGGCGTCGGTCTGCTCGTACGAGGTGGTCGTTCCGATGCCGAGGCGGTCGAGCAGGTCGTGGGAGCCGCAGGTGCTCGTGTAGGCGCGGGATCCCGTCTTGACGATGCGCACGCCCAGGGCCGCGGCGACGAACGCCGCCGCGGTGGAGATGTTGAACGTGGCGGGCCCGCCGCCGGTGCCGACGATGTTGGCCGTGCGGTCCAGCCGCGCGGCGACGGCCGGCCGGCGCTCGTCCAGCGAGCGGAGCATGGCGACCAGCGTGTCCCGATCGGGCATCCGGGTGGACAGCGAGGACAGCAGCGCCACCGTCTCGCCGGAGCGGAGGGCGCCGTCGCGCAGCTGGTCCCAGAAGGACCCCCACATCTCCTGATCGACGACGGCGCGGTCCCGGCCGATCAGCGCTCGCAGCACCTCGTGCATGACTAGGGGGCGTCCGTCCGGTGCTGCTGGGCCTGTTCGATGAACCTGCTGATCGAGCCGACCGAGCGGAAGCTGTCCGGGTCGAGGTCGAGGTCGATCTCCTCGACGCGCAGGTCGAAGCAGTCCTCCAGCCAGGCGATCGTCTTGAGCAGGCCGAGGCTGTCGATGACCCCGCCGTCCACGAGGTCGTAGTCGGAGTCCAGTTCGTTCGCGCCGACGTCCGGCAGGAACTCCTCGATGATGAACTGCGTGACTACCGCGGCGTGTTTCACGTGGCCGTTCCTTCGTTTGGCTGGGACGGGGAGGAGGCGAGCTGGAGGGGCGTGCGGTCGATCTTTCCGGTGGACGTCCTGGGCAGCGGGTCGTCCACGATGAGCAGGGTCGAGGGGACGGCGGTGAGCGGAAGCCGTTGTGCGCAGTGCCGGCGCAGCGCCAGCGAGTTCAGCCGGCTGTCCGGGGTGCGACGGACCACGCCCCGCAGCAGGCGGCCGGCCACCGGGTCGGGCACGGTCACCACGGCCGCCTCGACGACGTCGGGATGGTCGAGCAGCACCTGCTCGACCTCGTGGGTGTTGACCCGCACGCCGCGGACCTTGACCTGGTGGTCGTTGCGGCCTTCCAGGGTGATGCGGCCGTCCCGGTCACGCCGCACGAGGTCGCCGCTGCGGAAGTAGCGGCGCGTCTCCCCGTCGTGGTGGTGGGTCGCGAACCTGTCCGCGTCCTGGGCCCGGTCCAGGTAGCCGTCGGTCTGGAAGGGCGTCGCGACATGGAGCTCGCCGGTTCCCGGCCCGGTCAGGATCCCGCCGTCGGCACCGACGATCACCGCGTGGACTCCGGGCAGCGGGCGCCCGATCGGCACTGGGCCGTCCGCCGGTTCGGTGCCGTCGACCTCGTGCAGGAAGCTGTCGTTGGTCTCGGTGCAGCCGTAGACGTTGTGGAGCCGCGCGCCGGTGAACAGCTGCGGGAGTTCGGCCAGGCAGCGGGCGGGCATGCTGTCGCCGGTGAAGATGACGTGCTCGACGGTGTCGAGGCGCCGGCCGCTCCCGGCGGCCGCGTCGACCAGTAGACGGTAGAACATCGGTACCGCCTGGACGAGTTGGACCGCGTGGCGGGACACGAGGTCCAGCAGGTAGCCCGGCTGGGTGGCCCGGGCCGGATCGACCAGGACGACGCGGCCGCCGTACTTGAGCGTGGTCCAGATGTCCAGCAGGCACAGGTCGAAGGTGAGCGGCGCGTAGTTGAGGACCGTCGTTCCCCGGCGGATGCCGAACTGCTCGCCGGCCCAGGTGGTGAAGCGGTCCACCGCCCCCGTGCTCAGCGGCACGATCTTCGGCCGCCCGGTGGAACCGGAGGTGGTGAACATGAAGGAGACGTCGGCGGGCTCCGTACGGCGCGGCGCCTCCGGTTCCGCCGGCCGGTCCGGGGCGCCCGGCCCGGGTCCCGGTGCCTGGGGGCTCTCCGGCGACAGGACGTGCCGGATTCCGGCCTGCTCGACCAACGTGTGGGGCGTCCTCCCCTCCGGCGTGGGCGCGGGCAGCAGCAGGAAGCGCCGCCCTTCCAGCAGGCAGGCGAGCACCAGGGCGATCGTCGAGGGCGACTTGGCGGCGGGGATGCCGACCGGCTCGTCCCCGCCCGGGTCGAGCCGGGCGATCCGGACGCGCTCCCGCTCCGCCAGCTGGTGGAGTTCACGGTAGGTCGTCTCTTCTCCGCGCCATATCAGCGCCGGATCACCGGGGTGGCTGGTGGCGTGCGAGACGAATGAACCCACCAGGCTCTGCTGCTGCATCACGACTTCTCCGAGTTCATGCAACGGGGTGGGTTCATATACAACGGATGAGTTCATGCAACGGGTTCACCGATCTTATTCGGAACAATGAAGGCCCGACAGGAAAGGGGCCCACCCGGCCGCCCCTTGGAGACAGAAGAATTATCACGTGGTGCCCGTCCACGGAAGTGGGGTGTGCAATCCGAGCCATGACAGCACGTCAGGGAGGGTGCAACGGACGGCCGCGCCGATGCTAGCCGTCGAGCGTGTTCGATCTACATAAGGATTCCGGCGGACTGGCGTAAATATTGTCTTGATGCCTGCAACCCTGTTCTCGATCTTGCGGAGTGAGACGGGAGCGACCTAGTATCCGCCGTACTGTTCGCCAAGTCGCGAATCGGCGAGGGGATTTCCGGGGCGCTGAAGCGTTCCCGATCGCCGTGAAAGGTGGATCCGTCATGCCTGGTCCCGATCGGCGCGCGCACGCTCCGACCCTGTTGTCCTTCGCCCAGCAGCGGCTGTGGTTCCTCGACCGGCTGCGGCCGGGCCGGCCGGACCACAACGTCCCGACCGCGGTACGCCTGCGCGGCCGGCTGGACGAGGGGGCGCTCACCCGGGCGCTGACCGAAGTCGTGCGGCGCCACGAGGTGTTGCGCGGCAGGATCGTCGACACCGAGGACGGCCCGCGCCACGTCGCGGAGCCGGTCGAGACCTTCGTGCCGACGATCACCGATCTGACGCACACCCCGGCGGAGCAGGCCTGGCAGCGGGCCCGGGAGCTGGCGGCCGCCGATCTGGCGACCCCGTTCGACCTCGGGACCGCTCCGATGTTGCGGGCCCGACTGATCCGCATCGCCCCCGACGACCACCTGCTGCTCCTGGTGATCCACCACATCGCCTGTGACGGCTGGTCGCTGCCGGTGCTGTGGCAGGAGTTCTCCGCCGGATACGGCGCCGCCGTCGACGGCCGGCCGATCGCCCTGGCGGACCTGCCCGTCCAGTACGCCGATTTCGCCGACTGGCAACGGAGCCACCAGGCCGGAACGGCGATGCTGGACCAACTCGCCTACTGGCGCGAGCACTTGGCCGACCTGAGCCCGTCGGTGCTCCCGACGGACCGACCCCGCCCCGCGGTGTGGTCAGGCCGGGGCGACCAGGTCGAGATCGAGATCCCCGCAGAACTCGCCGACCGAATACGCACACTGGGGCGCGCCCACGAGGTGACGCCGTTCATGACGCTGCTGGCCGCCTTCCAGGTCCTGCTCGCGCGCTGCACGGGACAGGCCGACGTGACGGTCGGGACGCCGATCTCGGGGCGGACCCGGATCGAGGTGGAGCCGCTGGTCGGCTTCTTCGTCAACACGCTCGTCCTGCGCACCGACCTGTCGGGCGACCCCGGCTTCACCGACGTGCTCGCCCGGGTGCGGCGGGGCGCGGTGGAGGCCTACGCCCACCAGGACGTCCCCTTCGAACGGCTGGTGCAGGAGCTGCGGCCCGAACGCGATCTCGGCCAACACCCGCTGTTCACGGTCATGTTCCAGCTGGAGGATCCGCCCGCGCTCCCGTCCGGCCTCCCGGGGCTTGAGGTGAGCGACCATCAGATGCCGAACGACGTGGCGAAGTTCGACATCGAGGTCTCCATGACGGACGGCGGCGATCGCCTCACCGGCGTCATCCGCTACGCCGCCGACCTCTTCGACCGTGACACGGTGCGGCAACTCTCCGAGGGTTACAGGGCGCTGCTCGACCAGCTCGTCGGCAGTCCCGAACGGCCGATATCGGCGTGGGAGACCCCTCCCGGTCTCCGGGGGAGCCGCCCCGCTGCCGCCACGCCTGGGAGCGAGGCTGGGTCCGAGTCCGAGTCCGAGACCGAGTCCGGGCCCGCCACCGAGACCGAGCTCCTCGTGCTGGAGACCTGGGCCGAGGTGCTCGGTGTCACCCCGGACGGCGTGGACAGCGACTTCTTCGAGCTGGGCGGCCATTCGCTCCTCGCCTCGAAGGTCATGTCCCGACTCGGCCGGGCACTCGACCTCGAACTGCCCGTCGCCCTGCTCTTCTACCACCCGACCGTCGCCGAACTCGCCGACGGCATCGACGCGGCGTTGCTGGCGGACCTCGGCGCCGCCGCCGAAGCGGAACCGCTTCCCGCCGGAAAGGCCCGTCACCCGTGAAGGCACAGCAGAGTCGACCCGAGCCCGGCCAGCCGGCCGGTTCCACACCCGGAGCCGCCCCGTCGACCGGTCCCACACGGGCCACCACGCGGGCCACCACACGGGCCCTGCTCGACCAACGCGTCCGCGCGGCCCGGAGCAGGGCCGCCGAGGGCGAGCCGGAGGCCGCGATCCCACCCCGCCCGGCGGGTGCGCAGGTGACGTCGTTCACCCAGGAACGCATGTGGCTGATCGAGCGGTTGTCCGACGGCCCCGCGATGTACAACGTCCACGAGGTCTTCCGGCTGCACGGCCCGCTGGACGTGGCGGCCCTCGGCCACAGCCTCACCGAGCTGGTGCGGCGCCACGAAGTCCTGCGCACCGCCTTCCCCGAGCGGGACGGGCTCCCCAGCCCCTCGGTCGAGCCGGCCCGGCCGCTCGACCTGCCCGTCACGGACCTCCGGACCGAGCCCGCGGAACGCCGAACGCAGCTGGCCCTCGACCTCGTCCAGTCCGAGATCCTGCGCCCGTTCGACCTGGCCGCCGCCCCGCTGCTGCGCGCATCGCTGCTGCGGGTCGACGAGGACGAGCACGTCCTGGTGGTGGTCGTCCACCACATCGCCGTCGACGGCTGGTCGATGCCGTTGCTGTGGGACGACCTGTCGGCGATGTACCGGAGCCGGCTGGAAGGCCGCGAGCACGAGCTGCCCCCCTTGCGGATCCAGTACGCGGACTTCGCCCACTGGCAGCGGGCCCGGCTCTCCGGCGAACGTCTGCAGCGCCAACTAGACTACTGGAGTGCACAGTTGTCCGGGCTGTCGCCGCTGGACCTGCCCACCGACCGCCCGCGCGGACCGGTCCAGCTGGCCTCGCAGGGCCAGCGCGGCGGCCTGATCGACCGCTTCCGGGGCCGGCTGGTCTGGCCGATCCGGGACATCGCGGGCGAGGTGGTCGGCTT